>JAWLFY010000100.1:0-19010 GCA_041685355.1 Pirellulaceae bacterium
GAGCTTGTCCGCGTTCGCTCGCATCCTCACTTCGGACGTCGCAGCAATGCCTCCAAAACCTACGTTCTGGGCAGTTGCCACTAAAATCGCGGAACAACCGTTTTCGAAGCCCCCTGCCACTCGTGTTGACACCCGACGACCGTCACGATCGACCTTCCCCGCGGATATGTGCGTGATCCGCTCGGAGGCTTGGGAACCGGGTGAAGGTCAGCCTCCGGCGTGACGACTTTCGAGAGGAGCCGACGATAGCCGCCAATCGATCTGAGTCACGAACTCGATTTGAGTCACGAACGATGTCGAATCCGAACGAGACGCGACCCGAATCGACGCGACCCGAGTCAATGTCGGTGACATCCGAGCGACGCGCGGCCGGTTCGTGTCCCCGCGAGTTCGACGACCCCGCGGCGCGGGTCGAACGCGAACTCGAACGTCTCAGCGAAGCGTTGGGAGAAAAGTTTGAGGAGGTCCGACTGATCCACGACCTGACCGATCGGTTGGGACTGGATCAAGACATCAGCGAACTGGGCCGAGAGCTGCTGCTTTCGCTGCGCCGCTGTGTCCGCGTCGATACGCTCGCGATGGAACTTGTCGCCGACCCCGGATCGGGGTTCGCCGGATATTCCGACCAGGTCGGAGAGCGGATCGAACTTTGTGAGCTGCGAGAGCTGACGGCGTCGGCGTGGCGGGAGGGCACGCGAGCACTCGGAGATCGACCGATTCCGGGAGACCGGGCCGCGACCGTCGCGGTCATCAATCGCTCGCCCGAGCGATCGCTACGGGGGCGGCGGGTGATCGTCGTTCCGATCCGTCGGCGGTCGGAGACGCTCGGCCATCTCGTCGCGGTCCGTTCCGAGCGGGAGCCCGAGTTCGGGACGGCGGAGGTTGACCTTTTTCGCTCGGTGCTGATGATCCTTGCGGTTCATCTGATCAACCAGCGTCAGTTCCGTGATTTACAGCGAACTTTCGAGGGGACCGTCCGTTCGCTCGTCGCCGCGCTCGATGCCAAGGACGTGTACACCGGGGGACACAGTTTTCGGGTCGCAGACCTCGCCGCGGCCCTGGCGATTCGGCTCGGCTACGACGAGATCGAAACGCAGCGGATCCGGATGGCGGGCACGCTGCACGACATCGGAAAGATCGGGGTCGAGGACGCCGTGTTGCTCAAGCCCGGGGGTCTGAGTGAAATGGAGTTTGACAAGATCAAACGCCATCCGTCACTCGGGTACGAGATTCTTAAGGACATTCCCGGATTCCGGGATATCCTTCCCGCCGTTCGGCACCACCACGAATCTTGGGACGGCCGCGGTTATCCCGACGGACTCCGCGGGGAGACGATCCCCCGCGACGCTCAGATCCTTGCGGTTGCCGACGCGTTCGACGCGATGGTCAGTGATCGTCCGTACCGGCAGGGGATGCCGCTCGAACGGGTGATCGAGATTCTCCGAAACGGGCGAGGAGAACAATGGGCTGCCGACGTGGTTGACGCCCTGATCGAATGTGACGATTTGCTGGAAGAATACTCTCGCCGGGACGGAGGAACAGCCGGTGTGGGTGATCGCGACGGATGAGGCGGGGTACGGTCCCAAGCTCGGTCCGCTGGTGATCGTCGCGACGGTGTGGCGACTGACCGATCACGGGGCCGACTCGTTGAGCGACGTGACGGATATTCGGCGCGGGTTCGCACCGCTCTCCCGGCCGGTCCGATGTGGCCGTCTCCGGTGGAAGATCGAGGATTCCAAGACGGCTTACCGCGCGAGCCATCCCGAGGGCCGTCGCCGTCTCCATGCGGCCGTCAGTTGCTCGCTGCGATGGTGCGGACGAAACCCGGCCACGATCGACGAGCTCTTGTCGCAGGTGGCTGAACGAGACCTCAGGGATCTGAAGTCGGAACCCTGGTTCGACAGGCTCGACGAACCGCCGTGGTTATCCGAGTCCGAAGCCGCGCCCGTGATCGCGGCATGGTCGGGCGAATCGATGACGGTCACCCAAAAGGATGTGCTGGCGCGGGTCATCACGCCGCGGCGATTCAACGCGTGGTGCCGCGAGGGTAAGAACAAGTCGGACTTGCTAACCGAGTCGACGTTGGAGTTGGTACGGCGAGCGGTCGAACGTCATGTCGGCAACCGCGAACCGGTTCAAGTCTTCTGTGACCGTCACGGGGGGCGTCGCTATTACGCCGCCGCGATCGCTCGCCACTTTCCCAGCGGGCCGGTGGACGTGATCGGCGAGGACGCCATCGAAAGTCGCTATCGGTTTTCACTCGGGGGCGCGGGGGGACAGAGCGAGACCGCGGGCGAGATCCGGTTCACGGTCCGAGGCGACCGGTTCGAGCCGGTCGCGATGTCATCTTTGGTCGCCAAGTACTTGAGGGAATGCTGCATGGATTCGCTGAACCGGTACTTCGCCCGCCGTCACGCGGGAGACGTGCCTTTGAAGCCGACCGCCGGTTACCCTGTCGATGCCGATCGCTTCATCGCAGAGGTCCGGGAGGTTTGTCGACGCGGTTCGATCGCGGAGGAGGATTGGATCCGCAGTCGTTAGCGACCGAGAAACGAGGCGTCATTCGGAATTACGGAAAGTCGTATTCCGGGTTCTCACGGTCGAAGTCGCGTTCGTTGAGCCCGACGTTTGTGACCACATCGTGATAAGTGTACGACTCGATCAGCGGAAGACGCTTCGAGTTCTCGTCTTCGGGCCAACCGAAGCTTCGGTACCGCAGCACCAGTTTCCGTTCCGGATCGAACAGGATCTCCGCGAGCGAAAAGTTGTTCTCTCCTTCGGCTGGGGATTGGCGTCGAATGCGGATCAGCCACACGGGCCGGTCGTCGAGCATCTGGTCTTGGTCGATCGTGACCCGGATCGACGGGTCGTCCCGATCGGGCTCCCCGCGAACGATCAGCTTTTCGAGCAGCTTCGTGAGCCCGATTTCACCGATCGGGTATCGCTGGCCTCTCATCGCGATCATCCCATCGGGATCCAACGGCGGGATCGGAACGCTGCCCAAGATCCCGGCTTCGCGAACGATGAGCTTGCCGTTGTAGCGATCGGCGCACCAGATCACTTCGCGGCCGGCAACCTCATCGGGTGCGAGGAACTTCAGGTAGACCCGCATCGGCGTGCCGAATTCGCCCCCGCGATGGGTCGTTTGCACCTTCATCGCCATCTCGGTGGTCGCCCCGAGATTTCCCCGCCGGTCGGTTTCCTGTTTGACGAACCGGGCGGTGTAATCGTCCAGGGTGGCGACGACGTGGGCGTGGGCGTCCTTGGCGAGCTCCAAGAGCTCGGCCATCGAGATCTCGGTCCGATCGGGCGCGACCTCATCGACCCGCATCGGCACCGACGCGGTGACGGAGCGGTCCTCCGAGTCGGCCCCCAGCCAACGGATGAGCAGAAAAACGGCGACGGCCGAAACGGCCGCCGCCAGGAGCAAAGACTTCCAGCCCGCCATCACACTCCCTCGTCCGATGTTCGCTTCATGCCGGCCGAATCAGAACTGGCCGTTTTGCGGTTGTTGCACCTGACGAACGGCGGCGCCGATCGCCTGCAACAGACCTTCCCCCAGGGTGACCCGTGTGTCTTGTCCGTTCGGGATGCTATCGGCGAGGACTTCGATCCGCCCGGGGTCGGGTGATCGCGCCAAGGCGTCGATCATCGCGGCCACGGTATCGTTCGATTCGATCGACTGGGCGTACTGCAAAATCGGCAACAATTCGACGCGGAACTGTCCGAGCGGCCGATTCCCGTCCTGATCGGAGTCGGCCGAATCGATCAGTTCTTGCAGCAGCGACTCGCTGTCGTCGCCGAGGGCCAGGTAGACCGCCTTCGGGGCCGTCCCCACGTGAAGCCGAATCTTCTCGCCGAACACCTTTCTCGCATCGTCTTCGTCCTCGGGGACGTCCGCCTCGACGAGATGCATCGTCACGCCGTTGTAGACGCTGCGGTCGAATTCGAACCGTGGCGCTTTCGGTTCCCCTTCGACCTTTGCCGCGAGGTCCTTCACGATCTTGGCCGCTTCGTTTCCGTCGGCGACGAAGGCACCGAACACGAATTGGAACTTTCCGTCTTCGGTAAGCAGCAGCCCACCGACGTCGGACTTTCCTTCGGAGATGGACGCGATGGCGAGTTCCGCCACTCGGTCGATCAAGGCGTTCACGTCCGCTTGCTCCTGATCGGAAAGGTTCCCTTCCGATTCGAGCGCGGAGCGGATCATGCCGAGCGAACTGTCGAGGCTCGTTTTCGTCTGTTCGATGGCGGCGGAGCTGATCGACGTGGCGCCGTGGAAGTAGGCGGCCGCGTCGTCGCGGATCACCGACGCGAAGCGGGACGGGATCGCCGTCTGTCCTTCGTACATCTCGGCGAGTCCGCTGCCGCTGACGCCGGTCATCGCGGTGTCGAAGGTGACTTGCTTGGACGAGGGATCGATGTTCAGGCCGAACTTCAGTTCGTCGGTGTCTTGGATCAGTTGTTCGAGTTGATCGAGCGTCGCCGCGGTCGCTTCGCGAGCGGTCTCCGCGTCGGTGTCCGATTGCTGCGACATCGCTTCTTCAAAGCCTTGCCGCATTAACCCGACGAGTTGGTTGCGGAGTTCCGGGGGGACCTCTTGGACGCGAACTTGAACGCCGATGTCGTAGTCGGCTCCCATCTCACCGAGCACGGCCATCGGGTCAGCCGGGGCGAGATCGATGACCTCGCGGCTCCGGGCGACGATCGCCCACTCGCCGACTTGGCGGACGAAGACGTTGTTGGCGCCGATCAACAACACGAGCGTCCCATCGTCGAGCTCATCGGGCGGGCCCGCCTGCGCCTCGAGTCGCTTCAAAACGGTCTTCACGTCGGGCGTCGGGATCATGGCGATCGGCTCGGGCGACCCATCGACGAGCGTCAACATCACCCCTGAGGGCTTGGTCGGGTCGACGCCTTGGGTGAAAGCGCCGGCCATCACCGTGAACATTCCGCCCGCTTGTGGCTGGCCGACGGCGCTCGTGATGTAGTTGATGTCCTCCATCAACTTGTTCATGCTGCCGACGGAGACGACGACCACCGGGTCGGTGGCTTGGGCGGTAGCACGTGCCGGCGCGAGAACGCTCGGCAGAATGACGAGCAGGGCGGCGGTGACCCAAGCTAGGGGGCGGGAGCGGAACCGGGTACGAGAGAGCATCGATCAACCTTCCTTCCGATTGGTTCGTGAATTCAGACGTCTTCGCGACGTCACCAAAGATCATCCCGGACCCTCACGGCGACGGCAAGCGGTGGCCGATTCGTTGAGGGACGGGTGGGATTACTCGAATGGTACCCGCGGAGGCGCCGCCAAGTTTCGTCGAGGGGCAAGTTTTGCCGATTGGGGCATGTCCCACTCGATAAGTTTGCCGGCATCCGCAACGGACCGGCCGTCGAGACGCAGCCCCATTCGAGTTACCGTGATCGTGAGCGGTCCAGAGCGACCAGCAGTTCAGCAAAGCCGGTACACGGGCGGCGGAAAAGTCGCGAGAGTTTCCGCGAAAGATGAGCTAACGCTCTCGGTCGATGAGCTAACGCTCTCGGTCGATGAGCTAACGCTCTCGGTAGATGATCCGGCCCTTGCTCAGATCGTACGGGGAGAGCTCCACACGGACCTTGTCGCCGGGGACGATCCGAATGAAGTGTTTTCTCATCCGGCCCGCGACGTGGGCCATGACCTCGTTACCGGTCTCCAATTGGACGCGGAAACGGGTATTCGCAAGGGCTTGCGTGACAGTCCCTTCGACTTCGAACGCCTCTTCTTTCTTGGTCAACAATCGCTCCTCGCGAGTTCTGATCACCGTTGGCGCGAATGGTGGGTTGAACCCACCGGCGTCAACGCTTGCTAAATTGGACCCCGCGACGGGCACCCCGCAGGCCGGGCTTCTTCCGTTCCTTCATTCGCGAATCGCGGGTCAGGAAACTTCCTTCGCGGAGACGGTCATGAAGGGCTTCGTCGTAGCTACACAGGGCCCGGGCGAGTCCCATCCGGATCGCGCCACTTTGCCCGGTCAGTCCGCCGCCGGCGACACGGACGAGTACGTCGACCTTGTCGGACAATTCGACGGCGGTGAGAGTCGCCAGGATCGACTCGCGGTCTTGAAGGTTCACGAAGTATTCTTCGAGCGGCCGTCGGTTGACCGTAACTTTCCCGCTGCCGGGGCGAACCCGAACCCGCGCGACGCTCGATTTGCGGCGTCCGGTCCCGAGGGAGTCGCCGCTAATTTTGTCCTTCTTGACCGCAACCATGAATGAGCTGTGTTATCGAATGGGGGAACGGATGTTTGGATTCGGGATCGAAAACGATGGCGGGGAGAGCGATGGCGGGGAGAACGTCGAAGCGAAGTCCATCGTGGGGATTGGCATGAAACATGGCGATTCGCCAATTCCGGTGAACGGACGACCCGTCCATGGGAGTTTGTGGCCCGTCTAGACGAGCTTGTGGCTCGCCCCGGCAGGCGGATCGGCAAACTCAGGCGTTCGCTTTCTTTCCCTTCCGCACCAGCGGTTGGGGTTGCTGTGCGACGTGGGGATGTTCGGGGCCCGCGTAGATCTTCAGCTTTTTCAGCATCTGGGACGCGAGCTTGTTTTTCGGGAGCATCCGTCGGACCGCGTGATAAATCAGGTCTTCCGGTTTGCGGCGTTGGCGATCGGCATAACTCTCCAGTCGCAGTCCCGGGTACCCGGTGTACCAAGTGTAATGGCGGTCGTAGAGCTTGTTGCCGGTCATCGCGACCTTTTCCGCGTTGATCACGACGACGAAGTCGCCGCAATCGATATGCGGGGTGTACTCGGGGCGATGTTTTCCCATCAGCACCACGGCGATGTCACCCGCCAACCGGCCGAGGACTTCGTCGTCGGCGTCGACAAGGTGCCACTGCTTTTCGACTTGGCCGGGTTTGGCCATGAACGTTCGTTGGACCGCCACAGGGATGACTTCTTCGAGTGCGTGAACTGGGAGAGAGGTTGGCGTCGGAAAGCGAAAAATGTATCGGTCACCCGGCAGAAGAGCAAGGCCTGTTGCGTCGCAGATATTTCTGGAGTCGGACCTTTTTCCGAGTGCTGTCGCTGGTCATGTAGCGGACGCTGCCGAACACCGGCCGTTTGGGGCCCCATGCCCGGTCGGTCCGACCGAGAACCCAGAGGATCCCGCAGAACGAATTCGGGTCGCGGCCGTCGAGGCCGTATTTGTTGTTCAGCTCGATCATCACCTCCAGCGCTTCCTGGGGGGTCGCGGTCCAGTGCAGGATTTTCTTGCCCCACAGCATGCGTAAATAATTGTGCATGACGCCTTCGCCGACGAGTTGCCGCTGGGCGGCGTTCCAGATCTCGTCGTGGGTTTCCGCCCGCTCGAACTGCTCAAGTGTGTAGATGTGGGGGCGTGGATCGTCGGCGTGTTCGCGGAGGGTCGCTTGGGCCCATTCGGGAAGCGACTCGAGCTTGTCGTAGGAATCCGGGTTGCGATGAGACTGGTTGAAGCCGATCTCGCGCCACGTGAGGATTTGGTCCAGAAAGGCCTCAGCCGAGGGGCTGACGTTCCAGAACCCGTGGTTCTTTCCGTTCGCTTCGCCGAGGCGATTCGGGGTCCAGTCTTCGCGATCGAGGATCCTTTCGACGACGTCGTGTGCGGCGACGTGACCGAAATGGAGGTAGGGGCTTAGACCGGACGTCGCCGTTTCATCGGGGTGGTTCCGGTCGCTGTCGTAGCGATCGAGTGTCGATTCGACGAACCGATCGAGACGTCGTCCGGCTTGGTCGCTCCCCCCCGGCGTTTCCGGACACGGCCGCACCGAGTGGTCGATCGGTAGCTTGGCGATCCCGTCCCCATCGAGCAGCGCGTCGAGATCGGCCGCCGGCCATCGCCGGGTGATCTCGGCGGGGAGTCCGTCCAGTTGGGGAAGCGCCGGCCCCATCAGCGGATGCTGGCGAGGTATCTCCAGCAGCCGATCGGGCATCTGCTTTTGCATCCACCGGCGGTAACTGTGGGCGACGGTGAAGGTTCGATCCGGGGCGCGGAGTGGCATCACGCCGTTGCTGTCGACCAGTTCCAACCGTGCCGGCAGCCGGCTTTTGACGGCGTGGATCATGTGGGGCAGGAAAAAGCAGGGGAACTCGTCGGTGACGACGGTGCAGGCCCGTTTCGCGAGTCGGTGGAGTAGGGGCGTGCCGGCCCCCGGTGTCGGTTCCACGTACGGGTAATACGTCACGTTGCGCTGGTGAAGTGCCGACGCGTTGGCCCGCATCCCTTCGATCACGAAGCGATGTAGCCGATCGCTGGCCCACCGGTAGCGGATCCGCAGCGGTTCGAAGATCACCAGCGGTTTGTTGTACTGCCGCGCCCGGTCGACGGCGTGCTCCAGGGCGAAGTTGTAGCTGGTCCGGCGGAACGCGATCATCCAATAGAGGACGTAATCGGCCTCGGGACGAAGCGGGACATCGTTGGCCTGTTGGAGGCGTATTTCGGGGATCGACATGGCGGATTGTGTCGGCCGGACAAGTGGTTTCGGAAGGGTGTCACGGGAAAGCGTCGGCTTCGTGGGAGTGCCGATTCTCAGGCCGAGGACGGGCACTTATATTCCGGGGCGATGATCCCGGGGCGATGATCCCGGGGCGATGATCCCGGGGCGATTATTTCGGGTCGATCATTTCGGGTCGATCATTTCGGGTCGATCATTTCGGGTCGATCGTTCGACGCATTTCCGTTTGAAGGTCTTCGATTGCCAAGCCTTCCTATCCGCCAACGGCTCCGCCGTTACCGACGGTCGTTCGGCCCCGAACGGGCGCTCGGCGTGTGGCTCCTGATTCTGCTTGTCGCGATGGCGGTCGGTTACGTACTGATCGCCGCGTGGCTCGGGTCGCGGGGGGAGCGGTTCATCGGTTTCGCCGATGTGCTGCCGGCCCGTCTGACCGAAGTCACGGTGGTGCTGTGGTTGGCTTTTGCCGGGGCGTCGATCGGCAGTTTTTTGAACGTCGTCGCCTGGAGGATGCCTCGCGGGATGACGATTCGCGGCCGCTCGCTCTGTCCGCGATGTCAAACGCAGTTGCGGGCCCGCGACAATTTTCCCGTGTTCGGATGGCTTTTCCTTGGCGGGCGTTGCCGCACGTGTCGGTTGCCGATCTCGTCGAGGTATCCGATCGTCGAGGCTTGGGTCGGGGCGACGGTGGTGGCGGTGGGGGTCAGCGAGCTATCGGGGATCGCGATCCCGTTTCGCGATCCGGTGCGGTATCCCGGTCCGCTTTCGACCCCGGAGATCGATGGGGCGTTGTTGCGGACGTGTGTGTATCACGTGGTCGCGGTGTCGGTCTCGTGGGCGTACGGGCTGATCCGATTCGACGGACACGACTTGCCACCCCGGCTTGCGGTTTTCGGGTTGGCCGTGTCGGTCGGTCCGATACTCGGCGACCCGACGTTGATGGTCGTCCCGTGGCAGGTTTCGGTGGACCCCGCGTGGCGGCCCGGCGGGTTGTATTTGGACGCCGTCGTCCGGGTCGTGACGGGGTTGGCAGCGGCGGTCGTGTTCGCCCGGGGGATGACGCGGACGTTCTGTCCGTCCGCCGATCCGAAACTCGATCCGCTCGGGTCGGGGACTCGAAGGCTGGTCGATCTGTGTGTGATGTTGGCGTTGCCCGCCGTCGTCGTCGGCTGGCAATCGTTGCCGGTCGTGTTGCTAATCGCCGCGGTGATCGCCGCACGGATTCGGCACGGCGGCGCCGACGCGATGGGGCGTTTCGCGGTCTCGCTACCGGTGGCGCTGACCTTGCAAATCGTATTTTGGAAGGCGACGATCGGGATCAACGTTTGGCCCGGTGTAGGAAGCGAGCCGGTGGTGATGTTGATCGGGGCGGCCGCCGCGTTGACGATCCCGCACCGGTTACTTGACGGGCGAGGCCTCGATGAGCCCGCCGAACTCAACGTGCCTGCTGAGCTCGATGAGTCTGCTGAGCTCGATGAGTCTGCGGAGCTCGATGAGTCTGCGGAGCTCGATGAGTCTGCGGAGACGGGGGATCAGGAATCGGATTGACGGAGCGGGGCGCGTCGGGCGACGAGCGTGACGATCCGGCCTTGTTGAACGACCCGGCCGTCTTGGTTGAAGAGTTGCCGGTACCAGGTCACGCGGCCGGTCCGACGACCGTGCGACTCGATCGCCTCGATCTCGGTCATGACTTGAACTCGGTTGCCGAAAAAAATCGGGTGTTCAAACGTCCAATCGCGGACCTCGACGAGCGCTAGGGTCGACGTCCGGGGGGACGACGCGCTCAAGCCCGCCATCACGCCGAGCCCGAGCAGCCCATGCGCGACCGGTTCTCCGAAAGGAGACCTCAAGGTCCGCGATCCGTTCCCGGTCGAGGTCGTATGCAGCGGGTCGTGGTCGCCGGTCAGCTCGGCAAAACTGACGACGTCCTTGCCGGTGATCTCCCGCCACTCGCTTCGCCAAACGTCTCCGACGCTGAGGTCTTCGAGACACAGGGGCTCGGAGCTGGGGTGCCCATCGGTTCCCGCGGCTGGCGGATCGGCGGGGGCGGTTCGCGGCGCGGTCATGCGGGTCCAGTCTAAATCGAGACTCGGCATCGAGGCGACAACCAAATAGAATTGTTAAACTCGGTCCGCCGAGTCAACTCCGACACGGTACTTTCCCCCCGAATTCTTTCTCCGGGACCCCCATCCCACCGTCGAGGCGAACGATCCGAGATGACAAATCCGTTCCGGCAATTTGTAAGCGTCAGACCCGAAGCTCCCGATTTTGGGGGCAATGCGTTGGCGTTCGCCTTGATCACGGTGGCCCTCCACGCCGCGTTCGGGCTGGCCGAGGAACCGGACGGTTCCCGCGTGGAACCGCCGCAATTCTCGATCCGAACCCTCACCGTTGACGCCAACGAAGGGATCGCGGCGGGGGATATTGACGGTGACGGGAAACCAGATCTGGTTGCGGGGCGGAACTGGTTCCGCAACGGCGATTGGGAACCTCGACCGCTGCGGTCGATCGACGATTGGAACGGGTATGTCGAGAGCAACGGGGACTACCTGTTCGACGTCAACGGCGACGGCCGGCTCGATGTGATCGCCGGGTCGTTCATTCCGACCGAAGTTTACTGGTACGAAAACCCTGGCGCCGAAGGCCTCCGGTTGGGGCGTCAATGGACCAAGCGTCTCCTGGTCGACACGGGGAACTCGGCGAACGAAGGCCAATTGATGCACGATCTCGACGGCGACGGTCGGCCCGAATGGATCGTCAACAGCTGGAAGAAAGACGTCCCCGCGGTCGTTTGGCGATTGGTCGAGAACTCAGACGGCACGAAGCCAGGGGCGGGAAAGAAGGAGGACGCGAACGGTGGGGCGCGGTACCGGATGGTTCCCCATCAGCTCGGACCTCGCGGGAACGGTCACGGCGTCGCGGTCGGTGATCTCAGTGGCGACGGCAAACCGGACCTGCTGTTCGGCCAAGGTTGGTACGAGCAACCGGAATCGGATCCCTGGTCCCAGCCTTGGACATTCCATCCCGACTGGGATTTGCACTCCAGCTTGCCGATGATCGTGACCGACTTGGACGACGACGGCGACTCGGACCTGATCTGGGGCAACGGCCACGATTACGGTTTGTACTGGTGGGAGAATCTCGGCACCGAAGACGACGGCAAGATCCGCTGGGACGAACACGAGATCGACTCCGGGTATAGCCAGCCACACACGCTCGCGTGGGTCGATCTGGATGGTGACGGGAACGAGGAACTCGTGACCGGCAAGCGGTATTTCGCGCACAACGGTGGCGACCCGGGCGGGATGGAAATGCCGTGCCTGTACTACTACCGCTGGGACGCCGCGTCGCGGTCCTTCACCCGTCACACGATCGACGAGGGGCATGTGGGAACGGGGTTGCAGATCGTTGCGGAAGATTTGAACGGGGATGGCAAACTCGATCTGGCGGTGGCCGGCAAGAGCGGCACGTACTTGTTGTTGGCGGAATGACGCGATCGGAAGACCTGCCGCCGATCACGATCGGCGAAGCGCAAGCGTCGGTCGAGGAGTGGATTCGCACCTTCGGCGTCCGCTACTTCGATCCGATGACCAATCTGGCGCAGCTCGTCGAAGAGGTCGGCGAGGTGGCGCGGATTTTGTCTCGGACTCATGGCGAACAGTCGGTCCGCCCGGGGCAACCGCTCGGAGATCTTGCGGACGAGCTCGCCGACGTATTGTTCGTCACGATCTGTCTCGCCAACCAGTCGGGAATCGACCTCACCGCGGCGGTCCGACGGAACCTCGAGAAAAAGACCCGCCGCGACGCCGATCGGCATCGCGATAACGACAAGCTACGAGAACCGTGAGCGGTGCCGCGTACCGAGTGCTCAAAGCTCTTCGCGTGCCGTGATCAGAAAGTGGAGGATCGCGTCCGCGAGCGCGTTCTCGGCCGCGTCATCGAAGCGGACGAACATCGGGAACGAGTTGATCTCCAGAAAAACCGGGCGGCGGTTCCCGTCAACGCAGCGAAAATCGAGGGCGCAGTAATCGAATTCGGTCCGTTCGACCAACCGCCGCGTCGGTTCGACCAATTCGCCGGGTACCTCGATCGCCTCGACCCCCACCTCGTCGTCGTCACGGTAGTCGACCGCGGAGGTGGTCAAGCGAAACGCGAACCGTTGCCGGCCGATCGAAAATAGCCGCAAGTTGTCGCCGCGGAGGTGATTCTGGACGAATTGGGGGCCGAGTTCACCGAGCCGATCGGGTTCGGCAACCACGGAAGCGACGGGGCGCGTATGGGCTCCCCCGCCGAGCGGCTTGACGACGTGCTCCGACGGATCGGGCATCGTCCGCAGCGGGCTCAGGTCGGCCATGACTAACGTCTTCGGAATCTCAAACCCGGCTTCGCGAGCCCACCGCAAATTGCGGGATTTATTGTTCGCGTCGGTAACGACCGGGCGGTTGAGCATCCCGATGTGGGGCCACGCCAACAAGAACGACTGAACGGTTTCGAAAACTGCCGCGTTGCGAATCGGATCCCCGCCGAACACGTTGTAGCGTAGAAACACCGCGTCCGGCTCGACCGTCGTCGTATCGAGGTCGAGCCGTGGTGCATCGAGATCCCAAGCGACCCGGATCGACTCACCGCGGTCGGTGTCCCACACCAAATAGTCGACATCGCGAATGTGAGCCTGGTCGATGACCCGACACGTGTTCGGGTCCGATTCGCCACCGACGATCAACAGCTGCGGACGGCGGACGCTTACCACCGACGCCAACCATGCCAAAGATCAGGCAAGTTGGGGATCGTTCGTCGCCACGACTCGCTCGGGCCCGAGCCCCCCTCTTCGCCGACCGCCAAGGTACTCGGTGGACGTGGTTGCGATTCTTCTCCCATCGCCCGGGTGCTGGCGGTTGGCGGCTGTGATTCTTCGCCGACTACCCAAGTGGTTGCCTTCGGCGGCTGCGACTCTTCGCCAACCCGTTGTGTGGTCATCTGGGGCGGCCGGGACTCCTCCCCCACCGCTTTGGTCGTCACGCTCGGTGGCTGTGACTCTTCGCCGGCCGCTCGCGTGCTCGGCGCGGGGCGGGCCGATTCCTCTCCGACGGCAAAGGTCGTGACATCCGGGCGGGTTCCTTCCTCACCGAGCGCCATCGTCGTCGCGTTCGGCGGCGTGGGAGTCTTCTCGCCTCGCCAGCGATTCCCGGGCGGAGTCGGATTTGACTCTTCTCCGAGGGCGAACGTGGTCGCTCGGTTCGGCGGTGTGGCCGATTCTTCGCCGATCGCCTGGGTCGTCGCCGGGTTCTTCGGGCGGAGCTCTGGATTCCTCGGCCGAAACTCTTTCCGGGGCGGGTTGCCCTCTTCTCCGATCGCCTGAGTCGTCATGGTCTGCGCCGACGCTTCACCGCGGCCGAGCAAACCGTACGCCATCGCGGACGAGGCCCCCGCAGCGACGAGCGCCCGGAGCAGCTCTCGGCGAGAGAGGTCACCGGAACGGAACCGGTCGACCAAACTTGACCATTGGGGTGGATGCGGATCGGAAGGTCGCTCAGTCGCCGACATGGCAGGGACGCCTCAAAGGGTGGTTCGAACGGGACGCCGGGAATCGTCGTCATGAACTCACCTGCGTCCTTGACGACGAAACACCTCAACCGATCTTAGGCGATCCACCTCGAGACGGCGATTTTTCGCCCGGAGCGACGGAACGTTCCGCGGAACACTGCACAGTGAAGCCAACGTACGACCGATTCTCCGGACTCAACCGTTACGCGACCGGCTTCTTCATGAATTCGGTTTCGGCTGCGATTTCGCTCCCGTCCGGGGTGGCATCGCTGTCGATGTCGAACCATTCTTCGTCGAACTTGAGGTAGCCCCCCTTCCCTTTCGCGGCGTTCTTGATCGCGACGTTGGTCCCGAGCGCGATGACCGCATCACCCATCGCGACTTCGGGGTAACATCGGACTTGGTTTTCCGGATCCGGATTCCGGATGACATAAGCCCAGTGCTCGATCTCTTCGCGATACCCACGGCTCACGGGGCCCGAATCGGCCGCTTGGGCAACCGGGGCGGAGTAATCCCCGCTGGCGCTGGTGTCGAGGGCATACCCGCCAGCCTGTTTCGCGACACCGACTTTACTGCTGGTGTCGCTGTTTCGGTACAGCAACACGTCGGTCTCTTTGTCGAGAACGAGCGTCCCCTTGGTCCCCATCACGACCTCGCCCCAGCCGCCGAAACCGTTGCCGTTGATCGAAGAGTAGGTGACGACGACCTTCTTGTTCGGGTCGGACTCGTAACCTTCGACCGGCCCGGTCCGTTCGAGATCGCCCGCCGAATTCTTCGTTTTCGGCGGGTAGTTCTCGACGCGGTCGTAGTATCCGACGTCAAACGACTTGTCGTACTCCGGTCCGGGGAACTCGTACATGCAGTAAACATGGTCGCCGACTTCGCGGTCGACCGGCATCAGGTGGCGACCGCCCACGGCGTGGACGGAGAGCGGATGCACCTTTTTGCCGTCGTCGCGGAGCGAGCTGAGGAAGATGCTCACGGCGTCGAGTTGGTGGCTGCCGAGTTCAGCCATCAGCCCCGCCCCGGTTCGTTCGAACAGACGCCAGCGGTGCAACTCCTGCATCGCGGTGAACACCTTATCGCCGATCGAGAAGTCCTCGTAGCCGAATTCTTTCGGGTCGACATTCTTGTCGGCGTCCCACGCTTTCCAAAGCGCGAGTTCTTGCTCGAGCCGCTCGATTTCCGACGGGTCCCGGGCCTCCTTCAACGCCCGCTGGCGGTACGCGATATCGCTCTTAATGCGGTCAAACATTTCCCCTTTCGCGGTTCGCTCGCCGCCGGGAATCGGCATCGACCAGCTGTCGGCTCCGGGGAGGTTCCCCCGATGCCACTGGGCACGGATGTGGTGGAGTTGCCCGAGCAGGCCCCAGCGGATCAGGTTCACGGCGTTGTCGTACTTGACGTTGTAGTGACGCTGATGGCCGGTCGCCAAATGGATCGGGTTTCCCTGCTTGTCCTCCAGCTCCCCGGCCATTCGGGCCATCACCTTGCACTGGGCGACGGATCGGGCCATCAATTTTTCCGTCAGCACGTGCAGGCCTCGCTCCATCGCTTGGGCCGCGACCGGGGCGTGGAGCCATAGCGGCAGCGCGATGATGACCGCTTCGATGTCCGGATCGTCGAGGCACTTGGTGATCCCGCCGTTGCTGCCGTCATAGACCTTGACGTTCTTGCGGGCTTCGGCCTCGTCCTTATACCCGGCGACGCGGAGCAAACCGGGACGACGCTGGAGCGCCGAGGCGCTCGACCAATCGCCGTGGAACGCACGGTGGATGCCGTACGGGCGGATGTCACAGA
Source organism: Pirellulaceae bacterium (assembly GCA_041685355.1). GTDB lineage: Bacteria > Planctomycetota > Planctomycetia > Pirellulales > Pirellulaceae > JAWLFY01. The sequence continues at coordinate 15,816 of JAWLFY010000100.1, forward strand.
TCGCCTTGACGTCGACGTAATCGGGGTTGCATCCCCCGATCAGCACGTTCCCTTCGTCACCGGTCCCGATCACCGCGACGCGGACCGGGTCGTTGACTTTGCCATAACCGAAATAGGCGGCCCCAAGACCCGCACCGCTGACGGCCCCGGCGGCGACGATCCCGCGGAGGAAATCACGACGGTTCACGTCGTAGTAGCTGCCGACCGCGGCGTAATAATTGTGCTGGCCGACTTCTTTTTGTTCGGCGGAGATTTTATCAACCACGGTTCACTCCTCGATGGTGGGCGGTCCCCACACCTTACGGACGATCAAATGTAAGAAAAAATCGAGCCCGGCGAACCGCCCGGCTCCCATTCCGGCGAGCACCAGGCACGCCATCCCCTCGACCAGTTGGTAGTAAGTCGACGTCGGCCCTGTCTGCGGGGGGAACTGGCTTAGAAAGACTGAACCGAGAAAACCGGCCGCCGCTAACGCGGCGATCGGGGTGAACAGTCCGAGCAGCAAGCAGAGTCCCACCCCCGTGTCGAAGTAGGGGACGATCCGGTCGATGAGTTGCGTATCGACAAACCCGGTCGAGGGCATCTTCAACGCGAGTGCCATTTTCGCGTCGGCCTGCTCTTCGGTCGCGACCGAGTTTTGGGCGATCTCGTAATTGCTGGAAATCGCGTCGATTTGCTCCAGCACGGGCGCCACTTTCGCGGTCCACTCGCGGCGGATCTCTTCCCGCTGTCCGGCCAAACTCGCGACGTCACGGCGAACCGGGTCGACGGCCAAAGCGTCCACCCGATCGCGGCCGAACCGGTACTCCTCAATGTCGTCACTATTCAGTTCGAGAACGTAATCGTACTGCTCCACGGCCTTGGCGTAGTTTTCCTGTGCCGCCTGTGCCTGTTGCTCGTCGAACCCGTAGTGTTTGCCGATCCGGTCTCGGTACTTTGCCCACACCACCATCATCCGGTCGCGGTCCAGACGGAGTTGGCCGTCGTAATCCCACACCAAAGAGTGATAATGGGACTCGAACGGACCACGCGCCGCGGAGAAGAACGGTGCGGCGCTCCAGGACCCTTTCGATTCGAACTTGTCGACCCCCTCACTGAAGAAGTGCATTCCGACGGTCAGCCGCAGCAGGACGAGCATGGTGACGCCGACCCATCCGATGAGCCGGGGCGCCAGCCCCCATCCGACTGCCAGACGCAAGGGGGATAACAGGACTTTACGCACGAAAGGGGGGCTCCGAGTCTTTGAGCGGGGCTTAGTAATGAGGGCTTGGTGATCGGGGCTTGGTGATCGGGGCTTGAAAGAACGGCTTTAAACGGGGAATCCGGGGCGTTGATCGGGGAGGCCGGCCGGATTCCAGAGAGGGGGGGAGGCCGTGGAACGGCGGGGACGACACCACTACGTCCCGTCCCATCCCGAGTCAAGCCTCATTATGACAGCTGGCGACGTAGCCGCCAAGGAGAAACAGAGGGCGAAAGCGAATCGTCTCACGGTGACTCGCCCGTTCCATTCGGCCGCTTTCTCTCCGGGTGCGGTGTTGTCGACACCATGCCGCGTCGCTTCCGCCGGGGCCGCTTCGCCGTCGGCGTTCGGGGACGGAGCCGCGAGGTCAAGCGGGAGGGTTCCGCCGCCGTCTTCGATCAGGGTGACCGACTCGACGGTTTCGTAGTCGAAGTCCGTGAATCGGGCCTCGATGTCGGCCGAACCCCGTTCGCCACGGACGACCATCCGGTAGGTCATTTCGGTGTCGAGCCCCGCGTCGGTGGTCGCCTCCCAGTCCGCGGTGACGCGTTGCGGTTGGCCGATTCGGTCGGTCAGCTGCGTCGACGTTTCGATCCGATCCCAGACACGGCGAGAGATGCCCGAGTCGAAGGGGACTTCGCCGATCGAGAGTTCCTGGATCGACTTGCCAGACTCGTCGACGAGTGTGACACGGGAAAACCAATCCTCCGCGTTGTCGGCGAACCGGACTCGGACCACCGCGTCCCCTTGATCCCCGTGGACATCGTAAAAGTAGTCGGGACGGTCGGCGAAGCGGTCGTACGTCAACTCATCGTTCACCTCGATCGACTCGATCGCGCCGACCCGTTCGGGCAACGGATCGACGTCTCGAAGGGCGTACCGGAGAGCGAGCGGGGTTTCGTCTTCTTCGAAGTCGTAATTCCCGAGCTCTCCGATCTCGTTCTCGATTACCTCTGCGAGCCGTTGGACGGCGAAAAAGCCGAACCCCAAGATCCCGCCGCACATCAGCAGCAGCGTGAAGCAAATCGCCAGCACCGCGGCAAGACCGATGCCGGGTTTCGGAGTGGGTTCGCCGAAGCGAGGTTCCGAGTAGGGGGAAGGGCCTTGGCTCATCGTTTCGGCTCGGCGCGTCGTCGCCGCTCGGCGGTGTCGAATCGGGAGCGGGGCATCGTAGCACGAGCGAATGTGATCTGCATGCGGGGCGGACGGACGCGGGGCGGTGCGGTTCCCCGGCCGCTCCGGTGCGAGTCACATTTTTGGGAGCCGACCCTTTTCCCGAGCGACGCGTCCTCGGATAGGCTGAGGTCACGTCCGGCGCGTCCCCGCGGCGGCCGCCCGTCACCGAACACGGAGGAGAAATCGATGTCTGCCGCCTCGACCGACGCGAACCCGGGTGTTGACGCGAACCAAGGCGTGGAAGCGAACCAGGGCGTGGAAGCGAACCAGGGCGTGGAAGCGAACCCGGGTGCGGACGGACACGCCGCGGCGAGGTCGGGCTCGTCGAAGCCGTTCGTCCACCTGCATTGTCACAGCCACTACAGCCTGCTCGACGGGGCGGGGGACATCGGCAAGCTCGTGCAGCGGACGGTCGATCACGGGATGAACGCGCTCGCCCTGACCGATCACGGGAACCTGCACGGGGCGCTCGAGTTCTACCGCAAGGCGAAAGACGCGGGGATCAATCCGATCATCGGCTACGAGGCGTACATCGCCCCGGGGAGCCGTTTCGACAAGGGGGGCGCCAACAGTAGCAAGGACGCGAGCTATCACCTCACCTTGCTCGCCAAGAACCGCACCGGTTTCAAAAACCTCGTCAAGCTCGCCAGCGCCGCGTCGCTGGAAGGGTTTTATTTCAAGCCGCGAATCGATCGGGAAATTCTTCAGAAGTACAACGAAGGGATCGTCTGTCTTTCGGGGTGTGTCAGCAGCGAGTTTAGTCGGGCGGTGATGCGGGG
>JAWLFY010000245.1:0-4619 GCA_041685355.1 Pirellulaceae bacterium
ATCGAGGTCGGCGTCGCGGTACATTTTCGGCGGCATATCGTCGAGCACCATGTCTTTGGTCCGACGCAAGATGTAATCACGGCTGGCGTCCGCCATCTGTGTCATCGGCATGCCGGGATTCAGGTACCCGGGGGAGAGGAAATCGAAGATCCCGACCAAGTCGTCCGGAGAATTTTCCACGGGAGTCCCCGTCAACGCCCAGGAGCGACTCCGCGGGATCGCCCGCACGACTTCGCTCGTCGTACTCTGGCGGTTCTTGATCCGCTGCGCCTCGTCGAGCACGACCAAATCGAAGTGCGAGTTTTCGTCCAACACCGAATCACGGTCTCGCATCAGCAACTCGTAATTCGCGATTTTCACCGGGACATCGCGGCTCCTCCATTGAAAGTCTCGCTTCGCCGAATTCCCCTCGATCACCGCCACCGGAATTTCGGGCGCCCACACCCCGAACTCGCGGACCCAGTTCGACACCAGCGGTTTGGGACAGACCAACAACACGCTGCGAAGTTCGCCGCTACACAGCAGCAGCCGGATCGAGCTGATCGCCTGCATCGTTTTGCCGAGTCCCATCTCGTCGGCGAGGACGCACGCGTATCGCGGGTACAGGAACGCGATCCCGTCGAGTTGGTATGGGAACGGCTCGAACGGAAAGTTGAGCTGGCCCGACCCGACCAACAGATCGAGGGGCGGTTGGAGCAAGTAGTACAGCCGATCTTGCAGCTTGACGACGTCTTGAGGCGGCCGGATCCGGGTCCGTTGATCGCCCGGCCGAGATCGCTTCGGAGGACTCCGCTTCGACGTCGCTTCGGACTCCCCCGACTCCGGCTTGGGCGGGATCCAGGAGGCACCTTCGGGAAACAGGAAGCCGGTCGCCTTGGGGCGGACCCGCGGCAGCTTCACCGCCACGCATCGTGGCTCGATCGCGTCGAACGTCAACGCGTGGGTTTCCGGCGGGGTGATCGCGGCGTGCCCGTTGTCGGGATCATGTTCCCCGCCGATTTCCCACGAACGGGCCGCATCGATCGCGGCGACCAACGCCGGCGGGGCCTCGTCGGAGCGAGCCGCGACGGGCGCGACGTGGTCGGCGCGGTGACGCAGCGGATCGGAGATGCGTCTGAGCTCCACGTACGGGTCAAGGTCGCGAGGTGGCGCGACGTCGGTCCGTGATGGGATCGCGGCGTAGGTCGGTTGCATCGGTCAGCTCCGTGGTTCGGAGGGCTCCGGGGACGGAGGCGCGTGTCGATCGGTCACGGGGCGATTCGTCAGGCCGCGCGGGCGAGCTGGATCTGGGCCTCGCGAATCGCCTCCCGGATCCGATCGAACGGTTCCACCAAGTCGGGAAAATCTCGGAACCGGTCCGACAACGCTCGCACGCGGTCCCCTTGGTGGGACAACACACACAGGTGTCCTTTGGCGAACGGGATCGTTTCGGTGTCGGGCACCGTGTCGATCGAGATCGGTCCCTCCTCGGCTTCGGCCGCCTCGACGGCGAGGGCGACCGGGAGGTCGATCCGTTCGCGAACACGAAACGACTCGGGCTGGTCGCAGCAGATCATCGCGATCGGGGTGCGACACTTCTTCAGCAGCACCGGCGCGATCACCTCGCCGATCAAGTGTTCTTGCAACGTCGGCCCGTACAGGATTTCGTGAGCCCGCGAGGGTCGCACCGGCAACGTGCACTGGAACTCGAGCGGTCGGCCGGTGTGGTTGAGCACCAACAACCCACCGGTCCATCCGGTCCGTTCGTTTTGGGTCACGGTGTAATACGCCAGCGCTTCGGGCGCGTCGGACAATGCCATACGTGGGGTCGTCGCGAGGGAGGGAACACCGGATCGGGACGGCGGACAGAGACTCTCTTCGGCTTTCCGATCGTTCCGACTTGAGCGGTCGCGCCGAGGAACCCGAAGGCGACCGTCAGACGCGAAGATATCCCGAAAAAACCGCCGGTTCGGCTCAAGCCCGGCGAATTCTTCCGGTCCGCCCGGCATTTCCTCGACATCCCGATTTCGCCCTGGTTATACTCGGTCCGAGCAGACCAAACTTGTCTCAAGAGTCGCAGGAAAACCGCGAATGTCATACGAACAAGAGCCCCTTTCGCCCGTGTTTCGAATCGATGTTTCGGCGGAAGCGGATTCCTCGAAAAATGAGTCCGATGATCGCGTTCCCCTCGATCTGTTGCGGCAGCTGGTCATCGGTCAACAGCAGCAGAACCGGCTTTTGGAACAGCTGATCCAGCAGAACGCGGCGATGCATCAGCAGCGTGCCGGCGAGTTGCAGCAGTGGAAGAATGCCAACCCCGAACTTTCGCGGGCGTGTCGCCGGGCGGCGGAAACGCTCAGCGAAGTGCAGACGCAGTTTCTGGAGAACTTGACCGAAGAGATCGCCGACACCGGCGAGCACTTGGTCGAAGGCGAATTCATGCTCAACGAATTCGTCGACCGGTTCGGTCCCCGCCTGGCGCATCTCAACGGCGTCCTTCAGGTTCTCGCCCAACTCGGCACCGGGGAACCGGCGACCCAGCACCAGGCTTAGCGATCACGCCGACGATCGGTCCGGGGCGGGCCGATCAGGATCGCCTCGGCCGGGGTCCGGTAGCATCCGTTCGGGTTGATTCGGGTTCGGTTCCGGGAATCGCTTGAAGACCCGAACCGCGATCACGAGGGCGGTCGCCAGCAGCACCGAGCCGACGAAGAATGGGGCGCCGGGCAATTCGATCGGGGCCCGCTCCGACGTGAAATAGCTGAACAGCCCGGCCGTGAAGACGATCGGGGCGATGATGTTCGTCAGGCTGATCAGCGACGTGATCGCGCCTTGGATCTTGCCTTGGTCCGACGGGTCGACGTTGGCCGCGACGATGCTCTGGATCGCCGGGCTACAGAAACCGCTGATCGACCCGAACACGATGATCACCGGGATCATCCAGCCTTGGGTCGCGAGGCCGTAGCCGAGGAACGACAGGGACCACACCGAGAGCCCGGCGATGATCGCCCGCCGCTCGCCGAACCGGCCGATCACGCGGCGGACCAAGCCCCCCTGGACGATCGCGGCCATTAGCCCCACCAGCCCGAGCGCGAGGCCGTTGGTGAGTTCGTCCCAGCCGTATCGATAGTTGGTATACAGCACCCAGACGTTCTCGAGCCCCCGCTGGGCCAGCGAACTGCACAGCAGCGTCAGGGAGAGCCCCGCGACGATCGGGTATCGCCGTAACCGACCGACGGTCCCGAGCGGGTTCGCTTTGGCGATCGTGAAGCTGCTCCGTTTCTCCGGCGGCAGCGATTCGGGAAGGATGAAGTATCCGTACAGCCAGTTCGACAACGCGAGCCCGGCCGAGACGAAGAACGGCAAGCGGAGACTCCATTGGCCGAGCAACCCGCCGAGCGCCGGCCCGATGATGAACCCGAGCCCGAACATCATGCCCACCAAGCCGAAGTTCCGCGCCCGCGTTTCCCGCGTCGAAATGTCCGCGATGTAAGCGTTCGCCGTCGTGATGCTCGCCCCCATGACCCCGGCGAACAGCCGGCCAAAGAAGAGCCAGCCGATATTCGGCGCGAGCCCCTGGACCAGGAAATCGACCCCCAACCCGAACAGCGACGCGAGGATGATCGGCCGCCTCCCGAAGCGGTCCGAGAGGGCCCCCAAGATCGGGGCGAACAAGAACTGCATCAACGCGTAACTCGCGCCGATCACCCCGACGTAACGCCCCGCCATCGCCGTGTCGCCGCCGACGAACTGCTTGACCAATTGGGGCAGCACCGGGATCACGATGCCGATGCCGAGGATATCGATGAACAGCGTCAGCAGAATGAAAGCGATCGCCGCCTTTCTCGGTTGACCCGATCGTTTCATCACCATCCTGCTCTCCAGGGTGCCCCCGTTCTTCGGGGTGAGCAACGCTCCAGGGTGCCGCCATCCCCGGCCTCGCGCGCCCCGTCTCGCGCCTCCGGCGTCAACCACCCGCGACCGGCTTCAACCACCCGCGACCGGCGTCAACCACCCGCGACCGGCGTCGACCACCCGCGACCGGCTTCAACCACCCGCGACCGGCTTCAACCACCCGCGACCGGCGTCATCCGTCCGCCCCGTACGACGGGGACCTGATCGATCGGGTCGTTAAAATGGGGCTTCTATAACCGCGATCCGGTTCGGAGGCCAGCATGGGACAGGGTGCAGAGACACCGGGCCTCGTCTGACGGGTCGGCTCAGTGAACCCGGCTGGGTCAGCCTGCGAGGCCGGGTCGGACTGACGAGACCTTTCCGGTCGTGCTATGCTCAACCAAACCAGCTTCGCGAAGGCGGAAACTCGAAACGGAGGCGATCCAGGTGCCATTACGACGATTGACGGTTCACTCCCATCGGGCGACAACCGGTCTGGCCCTGCTCGCCGCGATCGCAATCGGATGCGACCGATCCGGTCCCCAGTCGGCAGACCTGGGGGACGCCGTTTCCGGAGTCGACGTTTCCGGAGTCGACGTTTCCGAGACTTCGACCGCTGAGGCGGAATCGGCTTCGCCCGAATCCGTCACGGCGAATCCGGATGACACGAAGCCCGATGACACGAAGCCCGATGACACGAAGCCCGATGACACGAAGTCCGATGACACGAAGTCCGATGACGCATC
>JAWLFY010000101.1:0-18733 GCA_041685355.1 Pirellulaceae bacterium
GTGAAGTCGATCGCGTCGGACGGGGTTTGCCCGTCGGTGCGGTTCGCTTCGGCTGCTCGGTCGCCGGCCGATGGATCGCCGGCCGATGGGTCGCTGGCCGATGGATCGCCGGCCGATGGGTCGTCGGGCGTGGCGGCCAGCGGCGGGGGGGAGATCACGAGAAACCACGAGAGCGCCACCATGATCGGGGACCAAGGCGAGCGGAACGCGAAGCGGGCGGGGTGCGTTCGCATCATCGGGGCGGGCGGGTTGGAGGGGAGGGATCGCTAGCGGAAGCTCTATTGTACCCGTTTCCCCGCGTCGTTCCGAACCGTCTGGGGCGACTCTATCGACGGCGCGGGAAAAAGGCGAAGCGGTTGGGCGAATCGGACGATGACGAAGTTATCTCCGAACGCGCCATCATGGCGGTCGACGTTTCGCCTCGGACGGGATGCCCGTGGAAGCTCCGCTGAAGATTTTTCCTGACGACGATTGGCCTGCCCCCCGCACGCTCCGCTCCGGGAGTCGCCTTGACCGCTATCGCTTGCGATCACGGCTCGCCGAGGGGGGCTTCGCGACCGTTTACTCGGCGTTCGATACGGTCACCAAGCGGCGGGTGGCGATCAAGATTCCGGACGGACGTTACGTCGCCAACACACAGAGTCTCGAGGACATTTGGCGTGAAGTCCGGATCATGGGGTCGTTGCGGCACCCGAACATTTTGCCGCTGCACGACGCGCGGATGATCGGGGGTCGGTTTGTGATGGTGTTTCCGCTCGGAATCGAGACGCTCGCGGACCGGTTCGGACGGCGATTGTCACGGGCTACCGCGGTCTCGTTCGCCCGTCAAATGATCGACGCCGTCGCGCACGCCCATCGTCAAAAGGTGTTGCACCGAGACATCAAGCCGGAGAATTTCATTCTGTTTCCCGGCAACACGCTCTGTCTGACCGATTTCGGGCTGGCGCGGGTCGAGCGGGGCCGGCATGACGAGTCGGCGTCGGGGACGCTGGGGTTCATCGCGCCGGAGCAAGCGATGGGGAAGCCGACCCTCCGCAGCGACGTGTTCTCGCTCGGTTTGGTGATCTACCGAATGTTGGCGGGTGACGTTCCCGAGTATCCGTTCGAACCCCCGTTGCCCGGATTCAACCGGCTTCGTCGCGGTCTATCGCGAGAATTCGTCGGTTTGATCCGCAAGGCGATCGAAGCGAATCCGAGTCGCCGTTTTCGCGATGCCGTCGCGATGCACAACGCGATCAAGCGGATCCGGTCTTTGACGAGCGAGACGTCGTCGGGGCGAGCCACGGTGAAGGGCGGGAGCAAGGCGACGCGCCGGGCGGCGTAAGTTTCTTACCGGGCGGCCCGCACCATCCCTCGGGCGCGGGCGACGGCGGCGTTTTTCAGTTGGGCCTGTTCGGGGGTTCCCGCGGGCATGTCGAGGGCTTCTTCGAGCGAGGACTGGGCGTCATCGCCGTCGAGCAGGTCGACGCGGATGGCGCGGGCGGTGAGGACGCTGACGGTGTCCTCCTCGACTTGGGCGAACCCGCCGTCGACGAAGAACCGTTCGGGGCCGGCGGCGGTTTGCAGCCGGAGGACGCCGTATCCGAGGCGTCCGATCATCGGGGCTCGTCCCCCCAACACGCCGAGTTCACCGTCCGCCATCGGCAGCGCGACGAATTCGGCTTCGCGATCGAGTTCGGTCCGTTCGGGCGTGACGACAATGCATCGGATCGCCATGTTTACTTCGACTCCATCTTCTTGGCCTGTTCCTCCGCCTGTTCGATCGGGCCGACGTACATGAAGGCCTGTTCGGGGAGGTGGTCCCATTTGCCGTCGCAGATCTCTTCGAAGCTGCGGATGGTGTCCTCGAGTGAGGTGATTTCGCCGGGCTTTCCGATAAAGACCTCGGCGACCAGGAACGGTTGGGAGAGGAACCGTTCGATCCGACGTGCGCGGTGGACGATCGTTTTGTCCTCTTCGCTCAACTCGTCGACCCCGAGGATCGCGATGATGTCTTGCAGTTCGCGATAGCGTTGCAGGATCGTTTGGACGCGGCGGGCGATCGCGTAGTGCCGCTCGCCGACGTGTTGCGGGTCGAGGATCCGGGAGTTCGACGCGAGCGGGTCGATGGCCGGGTAGATCCCTTTTTCCGAGATCGACCGTTCGAGATAGATGAACGCGTCGAGTTGGCTAAAGGCGGTCGCCGGGGCGGGGTCGGTCGGGTCATCGGCGGGGACGTACACCGCTTGCACCGACGTGATCGCCCCTTTTTTCGTACTGGTGATCCGTTCTTGAAGGGCTCCCATTTCGGTCGCCAGCGTCGGCTGGTATCCGACGGCGGAGGGCATCCGGCCGAGCAACGCGGAAACCTCGGCACCGGCTTGGGAGAACCGGAAAATGTTGTCGACGAACAGCAGCGTGTCGGCGCCGGTGGTGTCGCGGAAGTACTCGGCCATCGTCAGCGCCGAGAGGGCGACGCGGAGTCGCGACCCCGGCGGCTCGTTCATTTGGCCGAACACCATGCAGGTTTGTTCGATGACCTTGCGGCCGGACGAGCCGATGTCGGTCTCTTGCATCTCGAGCCACAAGTCGGTCCCTTCACGGGTCCGTTCGCCGACGCCGGCGAACACCGAGTAGCCGCCGTGGCTGCTGGCGATTCGGGCGATCAACTCGGTCAGGATGACCGTCTTTCCCAGACCGGCCCCGCCGAACAGTCCGGCCTTCCCGCCGCGAACGAACGGGGTCAGGAGGTCGACGACCTTGATCCCGGTTTCGAACAGTTCGGTATTCGTCGAAAGCTCGCTCACCGGCGGGGCTTGGCGGTGGATCGGCCAATAGTCGTCGGCGTTGACGTCTCCCCGCTTATCGATCGGCTCGCCGAGCACGTTGAACACGCGTCCGAGGGTCTGCTGACCGACCGGGACCGAGACCGGCTTGCCGGTATCGACGACCTCCATCCCACGCATCATCCCGTCGGTGCTGCCCAGCGCGATCGCCCGCACGCGGCCACCGCCGAGGTGTTGTTGGACTTCGCCGACGAGGTCGATCTCGATCCCCTTGTGTTCGCTCTTGATCCGCACCGCGTGATAGATCGGTGGCAGTGAACCTTCGGGGAACTCGGCGTCGAACGTCGATCCGATGACTTGGGTGACACGCCCGGTCACTCGCGGTTCTGTGGCGGTAGACATGCTGATATTTGGGTTGGGTGTGATCGAACGGGTCTTCGAATTGGTTGCTGGTTCGAAACGGTTGCTGGTTCGAAACGGTTGCTGGTTCGAATTGGGTGCTGGTTCGAATTGGTTGCTGGTTCGAAACGGTTGCTGGTTCGAAACGGTTGCTGGTTCGAAACGGTTGCTGGTTCGAAACGGTTGCTGGTTCGAAACGGTTGGAGGCGTCAGGTGTGGCCGGTGGCCTCGGCGGGGAGGTTAATTTTCCAACGCCTCGACCCCGCCGATGATTTCCATGATTTCGCCGGTGATCTGGCTTTGACGGGCCCGATTGTACGTCATCGAGAGTTGCTTGATCATTTCCCCGGCGCTTTCGGTCGCCCCTTTCATCGCGATCATTCGTGCGACCTGTTCGCTGACGGCGGCGTCGAGGAAGCACTTGAACAGTCGCACCTTGAAGCTCGTCGGGACCACTTCTTCCAAGATGCTCTCGGCCGACGGCAGAAATTCGTAGGACGAACGTTCCGCCTCGTCGGGTTCGTCTTCCGATTCCGAATGTCCGCCCGCCGTCGCGTCGTTAGCGGGACCATCACCGGGGTCGGCACCGCCGAGCGATCCGATCGGCAGGAGGGTTTCGACAACGGGGACCTGTTTGCTGGTGCTGATGAACTTGGTGTAGACGACATCGAGCCGGTCGATCGAGCCGGTGATGTATTGGCTCAGGTATTGGTCGGCGATTTTCTCGACCTGATCGTAGGCCGGCTGATCTTCGAACTCGGTGTGTCGTTGGTCGGGCGTGAACCCACGGAATTTCAGCCCGTTGATCCCCCGTTTTCCGCTAACGTCGATCGCGAGCGAGGGGATCTCTTGCTTCAGTTCACGGATCCGCGGGACGGCCGTCCGCAGGATGCTCGCGTTGTACCCGCCGCACAGCCCGCGATTGCTCGAGAGGACCAACACGCGGGCCGATTCGGTTTGTTCGCGGGGATCGAGCAGCGGGTGGGTGACGTCGAGTCCGGCGTCGGCCAAACGGCGAACGATCTTGGTGATCTGGTCGGTATAGGCCGTCGCGGCGGCGGCGCGGTCCATCGCCTTCTTGTAACGCGCGGTCGCGATCAGCTCCATCGTCCGCGTAATTTTGCGGATATTGCGGATCGACTTGCGGCGTTTATCGAGGGCTCGTGCGTTGGCCATGGGTCAATCGACCGGAGTGGATGGGCGGGGATCGGAACGGAGGAAACGCAGGTTGAACGGATACCGGAACGGAAGCCCTTTTGCGGTCACGATCGCCGCGGCGATGGCGAATACCAATTGGAGCACCGCCGGCAGGATCAGCAACGGGAGCAGCACCCCGCAACTCATCGCGGCCATCGCGACACAAACGGCGAACAGACAAACGATGGTGATCTGGAAGTTCAGGGCCTCTTTCGCTTGCGAGCCTGCGAACGGATACGAATTCGCGAAGGCACAGTAGATCAAGAGCGGGACGACGAACCCGAGCAGACCGGCCGTCGGGACGCCGAGGATGCCTGACAGATGGGCGGCGATCGTTAAGTTTCGTTCGCTTCGGGAGGCAGGCCTTTCGGTCGGGGACGCGGACCGTTCCTGCTGGGACACCGGCTCGCTCAGTTCAACGAAGGATGATTCGGGTTAGGAACAAGGTTGTCGCTGCGGTTACTCGGCGACCACCGGGCGGTAGGTCGACTTGAACGCGTCGATCGCGGCCTCGATCTTCTCGGACACCTCGGCGGTGAGTTCTCCCTTTTCGGCCAGCGTTTCGAGCAGCGGGGCGTGTTTGTCGCGGGCGAACTGCAGGAAGTCTTCCTCCCACCGCTGGACCGACTTGATCGGGACGTCGTCGAGGTAGCCTTTCGTCCCGGCGTACAGGCTGAGCACCTGTTCGGCGACCGGCATCGGGCGGTATTGCGGCTGTTTTAGCAGTTCGACCATCCGGTAGCCCCGGTCGAGTTGTGACTGGGTGGCGGCGTCGAGGTCGGTCCCGAGTTGCGCGAACGCTTCGAGCGCCCGGAACGCGGCCAAGTCCAGCCGCAGGCCCCCGGAGACCTTCTTCATCGCCTTGATCTGGGCAGCCCCGCCGACCCGGGAGACCGAAATCCCGGCATTCATCGCGGGTCGAACCCCGGCGAAGAAGAGGTCAGGTTGGACGTAGATCTGGCCGTCGGTGATCGAAATCACGTTGGTCGGGATGTAGGCAGACACTTCGCCCTCGAGGGTTTCGATGATCGGCAGGCTGGTCAGCGACCCGCCGCCGAGTTCTTCCGACAGCTTCGAGGAGCGTTCGAGGAGCCGGCTGTGACAATAGAACACGTCTCCCGGGTACGCTTCGCGACCGGGCGGACGCCGCATCAACAGGCTCATTTGGCGATACGCGGTCGCTTGCTTGCTGAGGTCGTCGTACACGATCAGGGCATGACCGCCGTTGAACATGAAGTGTTCCGCCATCGCGGTCCCGGCGTACGGGGCGATGTACTGCAGCGGCGCCGGGGCGCTGGCCCCGGCGTTGATCACCGTCGTGTACTCCATCGCCCCTTCGCGTTGGAGCACGTCGACGACGCCGGCGACCGCCGAGTCCTTTTGGCCGACGGCGACGTAGAAGCATTTCACGCCTTGGCCGGCCTGGTTGAGGATCGCGTCGATCGCGATCGCCGTCTTGCCGGTTTTGCGGTCGCCGATGATCAGTTCCCGCTGTCCCCGACCGATGGGGGTCATCGCGTCGATCGCCTTGATGCCCGTTTGCAGCGGTTCGCGGACGGGTTGGCGTTCGGCGACCCCGGTGGCGATCATTTCGACCGGCCGGGAGACGTCGGTTTGCACCGGCCCTTTGCCGTCGAGCGGATTCCCGAGCGGGTCGAGCACCCGGCCGACCACCGCGTCGCCGGCGGGAACGCTGAGCAGTGTCCCGAGCGCCTTGACCTCGTCCCCTTCTTGGATCGTCAGGAAGTCACCGAGGATGATCACCCCGACGCTGTTCTCTTCCAGGTTGAACGCCAACCCGATGGCGCCGTTGGGGAACTGGATCATTTCGCCGGCCATCACGCCGGAGAGGCCGTAGACGCGGGCGATCCCGTCGCCGACCTCCAACACCGTACCGACCTCGCGGACGTCGATCTTGGTCTCGAACTGCTCGATCTCTTGTTGCAGGACCGAGGCGATCTCGTCGCTGTTGAATTTCACGGGAACGTCTTCCGAATCATGACAGTGAGTTATTAGGAACCACACGAAACCGGCCGCCGGTCGCGGCCGATCAGCGTTCCGCGACGAATCGCCCGGACCGCTCCAGCAAGGCTTGCGCGAACCCGCGCGACGCGGTTCGCCCGATCTCGTCGATCCGCCCGGCGACACTCGCGTCGTACACCGTATCGCCGATCCGGATCACCATCCCCCCCAACAACGACTCGTCGACGCGATCCTGCAGCCGGACTTCTCGGTGCAGCGCGTCGGAGATCCGGCGGCTCACCTCGTTTCGCAGTTCGTCGCTCAGCGGGACCGCGGTTCGGACTTCCGCCACCACCCGGCCCATCATCTCGTCGTGCATCTCGGCCGCCGCGTCACGCACCGCTTGCAGGTATTGCAGCCTTCCGCGGCGGGCCATCACCTTCAACGAGTGCAGCAAGATCGGGTGAACGTGACTGCCGAACAGCCGCTCGATGACCCGCACTTTCTCCTGCTCGTCGATCCGAGGGGAGGCGAACGCGGCCGCCAGAGAGGGGCTCTCCCGGACGGCCCCGTCGACGACCTCGTCGAGCTGTCCGAGCACCTCGTCCGCGACGCCGGCGGAGACCGCGGCGGCAAGGATCGCCTTGGCGTACGTCTTGCCGAAACGTTCGGCTTCTATGTCAAGGACGGTCGTGGCTTGGGGAGCGTCGGACACCGGAGGTTCTCGTCGCGATGGAACGGATCAGGGGGTGAATTCGTGGGGGACGGGGGCGGGAAAACCCGAAACGGCCCCGACTACTGGTGTTTTGGCAATCGGTCGAGAGTTTGTCGGATCAGATCGGCATGGTCGTTGGGATTGAGTTCACGGCCGACGACCGACCGCGCCACCCGCATCGCCAGACCAGACGCTTGGTCGGCGATTTCCGAGACCGCGACTTGCTTCGCGGTCTCGATGTCCGACAGCGCCCGTTCCCGTTGCCGATCGGCCTCCTGCTTCGCCTCGTCGACGATCCGCTGCCCCGAGGCTTCCGCGTCGCGGCGGGCCTCGGCGAGCATCGACTGGACCTGCGTCGACGCGTCGTCGAGCTTCTTTTGGTATTCGGCCAACAGCGAGGTCGCTTTCGCGTTCGCCTTTTCGGCGGACTCCAGATCCCCTCGGATCTTCTCTTCGCGGGACTTCAGTCCGCCCAGCACGTTCGGCCACACGAACTTGCCGAGGACCGCGAGGACCGCGAGGAAGATCAACAGGTTCCAGAACGCCGAGCCGATGTCGAAAGACAGCAGCGGGGGGGCGTCCCCGTGTTCTTCGTCGATGTGCTCTTCGTCGTGAACTTCGCCGGCGCCACCTTCTTCGGGGGATCCCGATTCGTCGGCGGGTCGCGAGTCGTCGTCTTCGGCGACGACGACGGCGTTCCCGGCGTCGTCCTGGGCGGTCGCCGACGGCGCCGCCAAAACCGCCGACACGGCGATGACCGCGCCGACCGCGAGGGCGAACCGATACGAAATCCGGTCTTTCAATAACACGTCAGCGATACTCCCAAGTGAGGGCGGGCCTGTGGGGGCTGATCGGCGAAGCCCGTCGCCGGACGCGACATTCTCGTCGCGTCCCCGTTTCGTCGCATCCCCGTTTCGTCGCGCCCCGTTTCGTCGCGCCCCGAAAGTGACTCGTCGCGCCCCGAAAGTGACATCGCGCCCCGCACCGGCGAACCCGCCGAAGCGGGTCTCGATATCTCGAGGGGCGCCGAGCGTGAGGGCGGCGATCGTGTCGGTCACTGCGTCAGCATGAACACCAACGCGATCACGGTTGCCCCTTCGATCAGGGCCGCCGCGATGATCATCGCCGTTTGGATTCGGCCGCCGGCTTCCGGTTGACGCGCGATCGCCTCGACGGCGCTGCCGCCGATCCGACCGATCCCCAACCCGGCGCCGATGATGATCAGGCCCAATCCGATGCCGATCCCCATCCGGCCGAGGTCGTTCGGCACGATTTCCTGAGCGATCAACATCGCCCCTTGGGCCAATTGTGCCAGCATCATCGTTGCGTCAATCATCGAAACGTTGCTCCTTCGCGAAAGCTCAAAAGTTGGTTCGGGTCGCCCCGCCCGTTCGTCGGACGGGGAGCGGAAAACACGGAAAGCGGTCGACTAAACGGCCGGGCGTAGCCGGGCCGGATCCAAAATCTTGTCAGGGTCGGTCTGATTGGCGTCGTCCAACGCGTCGCCGTCATGCCCCGACCCGTGTTCGTGCTCATGCACCGCCAACGAGGCGATAAACAGCACCGTCAAAAAGGTGAAGATGAACGCCTGCAGAAAGCAGATGAACAATTCCAACAACGTCAACGCGGTTCCCACCAGGACGACCGCGATGCCGACCCCATAAGCCGCCCCGTCCCCGAGGGAACGGACGGAAAAGATCAGCCCGACGAACGCGGCCAACACCAAGTGGCCCGCCATCATTGTTCCGAAAAGCCGCATTGCCAAGACGAGGCACTTAATAATCAGGCTGAGCCATTCCAGGACATACAGCAGCAACGCGACCGGCAGCATCTTGACATCGTCCCAGCCGACCGGATTGAAGTGATTAAAAAATTCTTTGACGCTCGTCTCCCGGATCCCCACGAAAATGATCATGAACAGCGAGATCGACGCGAGCACGCCGTTGAGGGAGAGGTTCCCCGTTGCCGTACCGCCCCAATGCTCGAAGTGCGTGTCACCGGTCAATAACGTCATCATGTACCCGACCGGGATCAGTCCGAGCACGTTGGCGAACAACACGAAGAAGAACACCGTCCAGATGAACGGGACGTATTTATCGGTCAGCCCACGGAGGTTCGGCAAGGCGACTTCGTCTCGGATGAAAGCGCAAATCGTCTCGAACAACTGCGACAACCTGCCGCGGGTCTGATAGCGCCCGAGCCCTTGACCGTCGTAGATGCTAATTCGGCGAGAGCAAAAACCCGCGACGATCATCAGCACGATCGCGGTGACGAAGGTCATCATCAAATGATTCGTGATGTAGAACTCGTAGACCCCGTTTTCCACCCCGAAGAACGGAATGTTGGTGTCGGAGTCCCCTACCTTGAGTTCGAAGAAGGGCCCGAACAATCGGTGCGGGACCGCGTGTGAGGTCGGGTCTTCGGAGGCGGCGAGGAAAAAGTTCATCCTGCAACATCAGGTTTGCGTGTCACGATTACGGCCGGTCCTGAGCCGGCAACGCTTTGGCCAGCACCCAGACTTCGACGAACGTCAGGACGAGGTACCACCCGACGATCGCGGCGAGATGAAAGCTCGGGTCGCCGTTGGACGACAATTGATAGCGGTAGCATCCGACCAGTGCAACGGTGCCAAACAGGCGAATCAGGGTCCCCGCGAACCACGCGACGATGCCATCACCCCGGTCGGAGTGGCTTTTTTCGGCGACCGGGATGTCTCGGCGACGGTCGTGCGTCTCGACAGGACGACCCGCGACAGATTGTCGCGCCGGGCTTGGCGAGACAAATTCTTGATCCGCGGAGGCGCGTTCTCGAGGCGGGCTCGCGTGTTCTCGGGACGGGCTCGCGTGTTCTCGCGTCGTGCTTTCCCGGCGGCCGATCCAGGTCCCCGGAAGCAGCGCGGCGTGGGCGATCGCGGCGCTCACCAGCGAAATCGTCGCGGCGTCCCGAAACCGATCGGCCGACGGTCTCGAGTGGTCTTCGGGCGATCGGGATTCACCGAGGGTCGCGAACCCCCCGAGCAGCGCGGCGGTGCCGACGATCCAGGTCAACGCGACGGCGCGATGGGCGGCCCCCCAGGCGGCGCGGATCGGGGAGGGTTCAGCCATTGGAAGCCATCGTGATCCGGGGGGGGGCGTGAGTCGAGACCGGTGGTGAGCAAAGGTATTGGTCGCGAGCGCCGGTGAACGTGTTCAGGCGTCGCTGTCATCGAGCGATTTGATCGCGATCGAGATCAAGCGGTACATGCCGAGCGAGAACCCCACCAGCGCCGCGGCGATCGTGGCGTAGGGGGTTTGGTGACCGCGAGCGGTGTCGATCACGTAGCCGAGTCCCGCCATCGCGAGCGTCGACCCGGCCAGTTCGAGGCCTAATCCGGCCATCCGCAAGGCGGCGGGACGCCCGGCGTCGTCCCCCGCCCAACTGTGGTCTTGACTTGGCGACTCGGGTGCCTTTCGGGGTTCCGCGTCAGCCAGGCCAGCCAGGCCAGCCTGATCGGGTTGGTGGGCCTGGCCGGCCCCACCCCGCTGGTGATCGCTATTCGGCGTCCCTCGGTTCGGGTCGGCCGGTGTCTCCCGATTCTCGTTTGGAGTCATACTGACGTCGGCTTGGCCGCACCTCGGCAGAGGTAGTAAAATGGTCGGCTTATACCGACACGGAAGGGGTTTCACCGACGATTTTCGACTTTGCCGTGGGTTTCGTCTAGGATCAGACTAGAAGTTTCTCCGAGCCCTTGGCATAATCACTTTGGTGACGAATGCGCCGTTATCTACCGCAAGATGCCGCCTAACTGAGTGGTTTTCCTCATCCATTTCGGGTGGGACGATTGGTCATCGGGCGGTTGCGGGACGGCTTCTGCGCGGGCTGGTCGCCCCATCGTTGGAGGGCCGGTTTCAGGCGTGGGGAGCTTCGATTCTCGCCAGCTAGGACGCGACGGGGGATTGCCGGTGGAAGGAACAGGAGGAGTGGAAGCCGGCCGGACGTACAACATGAATGCGATAGTTCGGCTGACGGCCGAATCGGATAGCTGGGAGATCATCAGTGATAACGACAGCGGACCTGAAAGCGCAAACGCGGCGTGAGCTGGCCAGCTTGGCGAAGGACTTTGGGGTCCAAGGTTGGCACGAGATGAGGAAAGCGGAGTTGGTCGAGGCGATCCGAAAGGTTCAGCAGCGGCTTCGACGTCGGGCTTCATCGGGACCGACCGCGTCGGCGACCAAAGCGACCACGACGCGGTCCAAGGCGTCGCGAACGACGGGGGTCAAAGCGGGCAAGGCTCGCGGTGAGGCCCAGACTCCGGCATCAGCCGATCAGTCGGATCAAACGTCGAGTCGATCGGCATCGAATCCGGGGCGTCAGGCTTCGCAAACGGGGTCTGCAAAAACGGGGTCTGCAAAAACAGGGTCTGCAAAAACAGGGTCTGCAAAAACGGGGTCTGCAAAAACAGGGCCGGCGAAATCGGGAATCGGGGCGAAGTCGGGGGGCGGCGGGAAGAGGCGGGGCGGAACGAAATCTGCTGCGACCGGGAAGTCTGGGGGTGAGTCAAGGTCGGCGGGGAACTCGAAGGTTCGCATCGACGGGAAGGACCCGGGGCTGTCGAAGGCTGCGGGCGGTTCAGCGAAGGCTGCGGGCGGATCAGCGAAGGCTGCGGGCGGATCAGGGAAGGCTGCGGGGCGGCGTTCGGAGTCGGTCGACTCGAAACGGAAGTCACGGGCGACGTCGCGGGTTCGCGGTAAGAAGGTGTCGGACTCGGAGGATTCGGGCGAGCAGATTTCGGCGAAGACGGCTCGAATCCGTGCCCACATCCGCAAACGCCAGAGTTCGGCGATGCGTCACAAGGACCTTTCGACGGGGACGCTTGTCGGCGGGTCGGCGGTCAAGAACGGCTCGGAGCGGTCGCGGGCGACGGAGCCTCATCGGGACCGGGTCGTGTTGTTGGTCCGCGATTCGTATTGGCTTCAAGCGACTTGGGAGATCACCAGCGCGAGCGTGCGGCGGGCGCAATCCGCTTTGGCCGAACGGTGGCACACGGCGGTCCCTGTGTTGCGGGTCTTCAGCGTCGGGGACGTGAACAACAACCGTGCCGAAGTGGTCGACCGCGACATCCCGGTTCATGGCGGGGTGAACAGCTGGTACATCGACGTCGACGAGCCCCCGTCGCGGTTCCGCGTCAAAATCGGCTATCTCAGCGACAACGGGGAATTTTATTCCCTTTGCCGGAGCAACATCGTCGAGACGCCCCGTCCGGGCGAATGCGATCGGCTCGACGAGCATTGGCGGGACATCGCGGAGGACTACGAGCGGATCTATTCGCTCAGCGGCGGCTACGACACCGACGCGGGGGATTTACGGGAGATGTTCGAGGAGCGGATGCACCGATCGATGCCGTTGCGGGGTGAGCACGGCCGCACGGTCGCCGACCCGGCGCTGCTCCGCGAATCGAGTCTGCCGTTCGACGTCGACGCCGAGCTGATCGTGTTCGGCAAGACCGCTCCGAACGCCTCGGTCACCGTTGCCGGCCGACCGGTCAAACTGCAAGCGGACGGTTCGTTCACCGTACGGATGGAGCTCCCTGACCGCCGTCAGGTATTGCCGGTGACCGCCGAGAGTCGCGACGGGCTGCGTCAACGGACGACCGTCGTTGCCGTCGAGCGGAACACCAAAGTGATGGAACCGGTGGAGAACGACGAGCCGTTTTAGGCTCGGTCTCCAACGGCGGAGCCAAAGGTGACCGGACGGCTTGCGTCGTTCCGCGAGAGCGTGCCCATCGGAGGTCAGGGGGCCGCTTTCGTTTCGGATTGCAGGCGGGCGGCGAGCAGGGTGTTGTGGAGCAGCATCGCGATCGTCAGCGGGCCGACACCGCCGGGGACGGGGGTGATTGCCGAGGCGACTTCGGCGGCCTCGTCGTAGGCGACGTCGCCGACCAGTCGATCGCCGACTCGGTTGATCCCGACATCGATGACGACGCTGCCGGGCCGGATCATGTCGCCGCGAATCATTTCCGGGATACCGACCGCGGCCACGAGGCAATCCGCGGCGCGGGAAATTTCGGCCAGGTCACGGGTGCGGCTATGGGCGAGCGTCACCGTCGCGTTGGCGACGTCTGGCCCACAGGTGCCGTCCCGTTGGGCCAACATCATTGCCATCGGCTTGCCGACGATGTCGCTGCGGCCGACCACCACGACCCGCTTTCCGGCGACCGAGATCCCGCTGCGGTGCAGGAGCTGGACGACCCCGTGCGGGGTACAAGGGAGAAACCGGGGGCGACCCTGCATCAGCAACCCGGCGTTGACCGGGGAGAACGCGTCGACATCTTTCCAGGGCGACACGGCGTCGAGAACGGCGCGCTCGTCGAACCCGCTCCCCCCGTTTCCGTGTCGGGGTAGGGGGAGCTGGACCAGGATCCCGTGAGTCGCGGGGTCTTCGTTCAGCCGGGCGATCCGCGAGAGGAGTTCCGTTTGGCTCGTCTCGGCGGGGAGTCGTTCGACCGCGCCGGCGATCCCCGCTTCGCGACACGCCCGCTCCTTGTTGCGGATGTAGACCTGGCTCGCCGGGTCTTCGCCGACGAGGATCGCGGTCAGCGACGGGGTCGGCCCGCCGGCCGCGACAAATCGTTGCACCTCCGAGGCGACCTCGCCGCGGATCTCCTTGGCAACCCGTTTTCCGTCCAACCGAACCGCGGTCATCATGTTTCCTGGATGTTGAGCCGAACTGATCGCCACCGTTCGAACTGATCGCCATAGTGAGCGAACTGATCGCCATAGTGAGATCGGGGCGTGACCGTTATAGTGGGCGATGGCGAGAGGCGGCGAGCCGAACGGTAACGACAGCCCGCGACCCACCAAGATCACACAGGATTTCCCTCCCGATGTCTACCGACGCTCCCAAGTTGAGCCCCGTCGAGAAGTTCAAAGAAGAGAGCCAGTATCTCGCGGGGACGATCGGCGAAGAACTCGCGGACCCGGTCGACCACTTCAACTCCGCGAACCTGCAGTTGCTCAAGTTTCACGGCACCTACCAGCAGGACGACCGGGACCGGCGGGCGGAGCTCAAGAAGTCCGGTGGCGGCAAGGCGTACTCGATGATGATCCGCTGCCGGATTCCGGGCGGCCGAATGACGAGCGACCAGATGCTCGCGCAGCTCGATTTGTGCGACGAATTGGGGAACGCGACGCTGAAGATCACCACGCGTCAAACGTTGCAGCTGCACGGGATCCTGAAGGGGGACCTCCGCGAGTCGATTCATCGGATCAACGCGATCGAGCTGTCGACGTTAGCGGCTTGTGGGGACGTCAACCGGAACATCATGTGTTGCCCGGCGAAGCGGGTCGGGGGCGTGCACGACGAGATGAACCGGGTGACCGACGAGTTGACCGCCGCGCTCGCCCCACAGACCCCGTCGTACCACGAGCTGTGGGTGACCGACCCGGACAACGGCGAGCGGGTGCTGGTCGGCGGCGGGGAGCCGGAGATCCGTGAGCCGCTATACGGGCCGACGTATTTACCGCGGAAGTTCAAAACGGGGATCGCGTTGCCCGAGGACAACTGCATCGACATCTACACGCAAGATCTCGGCTTCTTGGCGGTGGTCCGTGACGGCAAGATCGTCGGGTACAACGTTTCGGTAGGTGGCGGGATGGGAACGACCCCGTCAGCCAAGAAGACGTTTCCGGCGCTCGCCAAGCGGATGGCGTTCGTGACACCGGATCAGGTCGTCGGGGTTGCGGAGGCGGTCATTCGGGTGCAGCGTGACCACGGCAACCGCGCCGATCGCAAGGTCGCGCGGATGAAGTACCTGATCGCCGATTGGGGGATCGATCGGTTTCGCCGCGAGGTGGAGACGTATTTTGGTGAACCGCTCGCCGATTGCACCGACGACGACGTCCACGGTTTCGACGACCACATGGGTTGGCAGGAGCAGGGGGACGGCCGCTGGTCGTACGGATTGAACATCGAGAACGGGCGGCTGTACGACGACGAGCGATGCCAGCTCAAGGCGGCGATCCGGGCGGTGTGTCGCGAGTTCCGTCCTGAGATCCGACTCACCAGCCACCAGAGCATCCTGTTCGCGGACATCGCCGAGGGGGACAAGGATCGGCTGATCGAGATGCTTCGCCAATACAACGTCCGGATGACCGAGCAGACGAGTACGGTCCGTCGTTGGTCGATCGCTTGTGTCGCGTTGCCGACGTGTGGGTTGGCGATCACCGAGAGCGAGCGAAGGTTGCCGGGTGTGATCGACGCTTTGGAAGGCCCGCTCGCCAAGCTCGGGCTCGATCGCGAGCGGTTCACGATCCGGATGACCGGTTGCCCCAACGGATGCGCCCGCCCCTACAACGCCGACATCGGGATCGTCGGCAAGGCGAAGGACAAGTACACGGTATTCGTCGGCGGCGGTTGGCTGGGGAACCGGATGGCGTATTTGTACAAGGATTTGGTTCCCGACGCGGCTCTCGCCGACGAGTTAATCTCGGTGTTCGCCGCGTACAAGGCGAATCGCAGCGGCGAGGAATCGCTCGGCGATTTCTGTGCCCGCGTCGGGCGGGACGACTTGGAGGTTCTCGCCGCGGCCGCCCCGAAACCCTGACCGGTGACCGCCGCGCCCCCCGTCGGTGCATCTGCCGCCGACGCGTCCTCCGCCGCTTCGGCGATCCGCTGTCGATCGGTGACCGTCGAGTTTTCCGGCGGCGTGCGGGCGGTCGATCGCGTCGACCTTGACGTCCCGGCCGGCCGGATCGTTTCCTTGATCGGCCCGAGCGGGTGTGGCAAGACGACGTTGCTTCGCGTGATGGCGGGGCTGCAACCGACCAGCGGCGGAACACTTTCGCTCGCCCCCGGACGCGAAGGTCCCCCGAACGCAGGTCATCAGCGCGAAGGCTCCCAGCGCGAAGGCTCCCAGCGCGAAGGCTCCCAGCGCGAAGGCTCCCAGCGCGAAGGCTCCCAGCGCGAAGGCTCCCAGCGCGAAGGTTCCCAGCGCGAAGGCTCCCAGCGCGAAGGTTCCGGCCGCCAGGGCGCCGCTTGCGAACCGGATCTCGCGAGACCGAATCGTGGGAGGACCGCGTTCGTGTTCCAGCAGCCCGCGTTGTTGCCGTGGCGGACCGCGATTCAGAACGTGATGTTGCCGATGGAGTTGACACGGGTCGGCGACACCGCGAGCCGCCGGGAGGCCGCCCGGTCGATGCTTCAGACGGTCGGTCTTGGCGATGCCGCGGGTCAATACCCGGACCAATTATCGGGCGGGATGCGGATGCGGGTTTCGATCGCCCGCGCCTTGGTCACCGAACCGACGTTGTTGTTGCTTGACGAACCGTTCGCCGCGCTCGACGACATGTTGCGAACCCAGCTCGGCCAGTTATTTCGCGACCTTTGGCAGACCCGCCGGTTCACCGCGGTGATGGTCACGCACAACATCGGCGAGGCCGTCTTGTGGTCCCACCAGATTGTCGTGATGCGAGACGGTGGGCTCGCCGCGCCGATCGAGAACCCGCTTTCCGAACCGCGGACCGACGAGCTCCGGCGGACCGCCGAGTTCGCCCGTTTCTACGGCGAGGTCAGCGACGCGTTGCGGGGGGTGCGATGACCGGAGGGGATCGGCCCTGGGGAGGGTTTGGTGCCGGGCGGTGGTGGCGTGAGACGTCCGTTTCGGCGGCGTCGGTCGTCGCGGTGGCGATCCTGTTTGGCATCGTGTGGCACGTCGCGGTGAAGGCGTTCGGGTTGCCGCGGATCTTGTTGCCGACGCCGGGCGAGGTGGCGGTTGCCGCGTGGGAGCACCGCGGGGCGTTGATCCGTGGGACCTGCGTCACCGGCGCGGCGGCGTCGATCAGTTTGTTGGCGGCGGTCGTCACGGGGACGGCGATTTCGATCGTGTTCAGCCAATCGGCGATGATCCGCCGCGCGTTCTTTCCGTACGTCGTGTTCTTGCAAACGGTCCCGATCGTCGCGATCGCCCCGCTGTTGATCATCTGGAGCGGTTACGAGTTTCGCACCACGGTGATCGCCACGGTGATCATCTGCCTGTTTCCGATCATCAACAACGTGACGACCGGTTTGGCGGCGGCGTCGAAGGAGCACGACGAGCTGTTTCGGCTTTACGGGGCCGGCCGGCTGATGCGGCTGGTGAGGCTGCAGTTGCCGACCGCGATCCCGTATCTGGTGTTGGGGATGCGAATCAGCAGCGGGTTGGCGGTCGTCGGGGCGATCGTCGCCGAGTTCTTCGTCAGCAACGGAACGGCGTACGAAGGGTTGGGGGTGATGATGACCGGATGGCAAGGGCTTTCGAAGACGGACGCGTTGATGGCCGCGTTGTTCGCCTCGACGTTGCTCGGATTGGCGCTCTTCGGGTCGGTCCGTTTGATCGCGGCCACGCTCCTTCGCCGCTGGAGTCGGCCGGGTGGTGTCGGCGAGGTCGTCGGCGTGAGAAAATAAAGTGATCTCGAGAACGTCCCGTTACCTCCAGCGGCCCGCGCCCATGAACTCGCCGATCGACACGACTTTCGCGAAGTGGGAACCTTCCCGATCCGTCATGACGGGGACGAGCCTTGGCGGGCTGTCGACCGGCGCGACGGTTCGTGGTGGCCGAGGGCCGTCGATCCACGTCCGGTTCATTGTGTTGCTGAACTTGATCGCGATGGTCGCCATGGCCAGCGGGTGCGGAAGTCGCGAGGGGCCAACGGCGACGTCGGGTGAGCGTTCGGATTCTGACGCGATGGCGGCGACGATCCAGCTGAACTGGTACCCCGAGGCGGAGCACGGCGGGGTGTACCAGGCGGTTGCCGAAGGTTTGTACGCGTCCGAGGGAGTCGACGTCACGGTTCGGCCGGGCGGGCGGGCGATCATGGTCGCGCCGGAACTCGGTTTCGGCCGTTGCCAGTTCGCGGTCGTCAACGCCGACGACGTCGTGCTCTACCGCCGCGAGGGGGCGGACGTGGTGGCGGTTCTGGCCGCGGTCCAGAACCATCCGCGGTGCATTTTGGTCCGCGACGACAGCGGCGTGGAGTCGTTCGAGGATCTCCGCGGGATGACGCTGCAGCGTCAACCGGGCCGGATGTTTCTGGAATATCTCCGCTCGCGTGGATTGCTCGAGGGGGTCCGCGAGGTCGCTTACAACGGTGTGGCGGGGCTGGTGACCGACCCGAAGATGGCGATCCAGGCCTACTCGTTCGCCGAACCGTATCAGCTCCGTGAGCAAGGGGTGGAGCCGCGTGTGTTGATGCTCAGCGAACTCGGCTGGAATCCCTACTCGAGTGTCCTGGTGACGACCGGGGAGCTGATCCGCGACGACCCCGAGTTAGTCGGCCGCGTCGTGCGGGCGACCCGCGACGGATGGCAGCGTTATCTGACCGACCCGCAATTGGGAAATGACGCGATTCTGGAAGCGAACGAATACGGGATGACCGAAGCGACGCTGCGGTTCGGCACCGCCGAGCTCCGTCCGCTGGCCCTACCGGGTGACGCGGAGATCGAATCGGTCGGCCAGATGACCGCGGAACGGTGGCAGACGCTCGTTCGACAGATCGACGAACTCGACCCGAGCGGGGCGGGTGCGGTCCGTCCCGAAGATTGCTATTCGACCGAGTTCCTCCCCGATCCGTGAAAGGGACGAGGTTCCGTGGGCGGGGCGCCAAGGGGAAGGGGTTGGCAGGCGAGCCGGCTCTTGGCACCGGGGCGTGGTCGGCGTCCAATATTCGGGTCGGCGTCGAAT
>JAWLFY010000246.1:0-4560 GCA_041685355.1 Pirellulaceae bacterium
GAGCTTGTCCGCGTTCGCTCGCATCCTCACTTCGGACATCGCAGCAATGCCTCCAAAACCTACGTTCTGGGAAGTTGCCACTAAAATCGCGGAACAACCCAACTGAAAAGCCTCCGACCGCGAGGGTACCTCGCGGGACCTTCCTCGGTTCGGGTTGGGGGCGGTGTCGTCGGAAGTCTTCACGACTTCCGCTGCGTCGAGACTTTGAAAGAATCGACCGCTTCCACCGGTGGCCGCGGATCGCGGATAGCCGCGGATGGACCTTTTCGACCTCGGATGAGTCAAGCGTTTGTATCCCCACGGCATTTTTCGCGTCACCGCGGCGGCACCTCCCACGTCCGTGGCGAACCCGCGGGCCAACGTCGACGCATCGATCGCGGCGATCCGGGGGGCGTCCGAGAGCGACCTTGTCGTTCTGCCCGAGCTTGGGATCACCGGGTACACATGCGGCGACCTTTTCGCCAGCGAGTCGCTGATTCGGGACGCGGTGGAGGGGCTCCGTCGTTTGGCGGACGACAGTCGAGGACATGACGCGATTGTGGTCGCGGGGTTACCGCTCTCGGTTGGGGGATCGCTGATGAACGTCGCCGCGGTTGTCGCCGGCGGGCGTATCGCGGGGGTCGTCCCGAAGAGCTACTTGCCGATGTACCGGGAGTTTTACGAAGGGCGTCATTTCCGTGCCGGTGGGGCAGCCGATCCCGATTCCGTGACGCTGTTTGGCGAGGCCGTCCCGTTCGGCACGGACCTGCTGTTCCGCCGGGGTGAAGCGGTGATCGGCGTGGAGTTATGCGAGGACTTTTGGACGCCGATCCCTCCGAGCAGTTTGGCGGCGGTCGCCGGGGCGAACGTGTTGGTCAACCTTTCGGCGAGCAACGAGACGATCGGCAAGGCGGCTTGGCGTCGGGACTTGATCCGCAGCCAATCGGGTCGCTGTCTCGCCGCGTACGCCTTTTCGTCGTCGGGTCCCGGCGAGTCGACTTGCGATGTCGTTTACGGCGGCCAATGCGTGATCGCCGAGAACGGCCAAATCTTGGCCGAGTCGCGGCGGGTGGGTGACGGCCGGGAACCGTTGATCCCCGAGGACACCGCGGTGACACAAGACGTCGATTTGCAGAAGCTTGCTCATGACCGCCGCGTGATCAGTTCGTTCGATGACGTCCGCGACCGGATGCGGATCGAGTTCCGGGAAGTGGCGGTCGACGGGGCGTCGGCGTCGGTCGCCGAGCGGCCGGAGAGGCCGACCCTGTTGCGGCGGGTCGACGGTCAGCCGTTTGTGCCGGGCGACACGGCCGAGCGGGAGGCCCGTTGCGCGGAGATTTTGGCGATCCAGACGGCCGGTTTCGCCAAACGGATCACGCGGATCCCCGAGTCAGAACCGCTCGTCATCGGCGTCTCGGGCGGGCTCGACAGCACGCTCGCGTTGCTCGTCGCGGTCGCGGCCTGTGACGCGATCGGGCAACCGCGGACGCGGATTCACGCACTCGCGATGCGCGGGTTCGGGACGACCGACCGGACCCGCGACAACGCCGACGCGTTGATCGGCGCGTTGGGGGTGACTCGCGAGGCGATTGATATCCGCCAGCTATGTCTCGACACGTTCCGTTCGCTCGGCCACCAACCGCTTGGGGTGACGATCGACGAATCGTGCGATGTGGAAACGCTTCAAAGGCGGCTGGTCGAGACGGCCGACGACGCGAAGGACCTCGTATTCGAGAACGTGCAAGCCCGATTGCGAACGTTCTTGTTGATGAGTCGCGGATTCGTGATCGGGACGGGGGACTTGAGCGAGCAGGCGCTCGGTTGGTCGACGTACAACGCCGACCATATGTCGATGTACAACGTCAACACGTCGGTCCCGAAGACGTTGGTGCGGTTTCTGGTGCGGTACGCCGCCGACCACCGGTTTGATGGCAAGGTCCGCGACGTGTTGCACCGGATCGCCGACACGCCGATCTCCCCGGAGTTGCTGCCGCCGGCGAAGGACGGGACGATCCGCCAAGACACCGAGGCCTCGGTCGGGGCGTACGAGTTGCACGATTTTTTCTTATATCACTTCGTTCGCCACGGATGCACGCGAGAGAAGATTTTGTATTTGGCCCGGCACGCGGATTTCTCCGAGCCGCACACGGCGGAGACGATCGCGTCAACGCTGGATCGGTTCTTCCGCCGGTTTTTCGCGAACCAGTTCAAGCGGAACTGCGTGCCCGACGGCCCGAAGGTCGGCTCGGTGAGTTTGTCGCCCCGCGGGGATTGGCGGATGCCGAGCGACGGCGATGTCGACTCGTTCCTGCGTTGATGCGTGATCGGTTTATCTGAGGTAGAGGACGTCAAAGGATCGTGCCCAGGATTCGTCGAACGTCCCCAGGCGATCGTTGGCCGCGACCTGGTTCGCCGAGAACGCGTAGCCGCGGAACGTTTCGATGGGCATCGTGAGTTGTTCGCGGACGAACGCTTCGACGTTGCCCGCAAAACTCGACTCGGACGTCATGGGGGAAAGGCTGGAAGGGGGACGGATTTGGGTCGCGAGCAACAGGACGGGGTCGCACCACGTGTCGATGGCGACGGCGTTGGCCCCGAGTTCGATCAGCTTGACCGCGTCGGCGGGCGCGAGTGGTCCGGGCACGACCCACAACGCCGTTTCGGGCGACGCGTGTCGGGTGAGCGTTTCCCGTGCCCGCCGCGTCATCGACGCGAGGGTGATGCCGTCGAGGGGAAACCCGTCGAGGCGGAGCACGACCCCGTCGGGGCTCGCGGCGGCAACCCGCGGCAGTTCCTCGTCGATCCGCACCGGGCCGAGTGAGACGAACAGGGCGGCTTCGGGTGCGAGCAGGCGGAGCTGGTCGAGTTTTGACGCGAGGTGATCGATCGAGGCGACGTCGGGGGGAAGCGTCGCGGCGGGGAGCCAACCGCCGCCGGCGAGCGGGTCCTCGTCGGTGGTCGCCTCCCACCGTTTGATCTGTGCCGGCGGATAAGCGAATCGGCCGAACTCGTCGCGGACCATTGCGAGCCGAACGTCGATCACGTCGGCCGTTCCGAAGTCGTTGAGCCGAAGTCCGTACCGTTCGGGGCGATAGGGGAGCATCCGCAAGGCGGGGTGAACCGAGGCGAGGGGCGAGCCGTCCTCCGGGGCTCTCCCCGGCGGGGTGACTTCGCGGTGGAGGGCCGAGACCGAAACGCCGAGCCGGGCGACGGCTTGGGCGAACACGCCGGCGAGCATCGCGGGGACTCGGTGCCAGCCGGGGTCGTACCAAAACAGCGGCATCTCCATCACGATCGGGTCACCATGCCGTCGCGGGATCGTGCCCCCGGCGCCCTCCCAGGCGACGCCGGCCCAGGGGGTGCCGGTTGGGGGCGGTAGCAAACAGAGAGGTGCGAGTCGTTCTTGCATCGGTTCCCACGTCATCGTCAGTTCGGGCGTCATCGCCAGTTCGGGACGACCTCGCCCCGCTTCGCCTGTTCCGCTTCGAGCATCGCCACCGGGACGATCCGGCGGAACTCTTTCGCGTCACCGCGGATCGAGGCGTTGATGAGCATCAGCCCGAGCCGGAGTTGTTCGCGTTTCCGCAGCGGCGCCTCGGTGACCCCGTCGGCGAGGCTCTCGGCTCGGCCGCGGATAAAGATCGTGACGTTATTCACCGCGTCCCCGAGATTCGCCCCGGCGTCGCCCCCGATCACGATCGTCCCGCGGAGGGCGCCGACGCCGGTCTCTTCGCCGACGTCGCCGCGGACAAAAATTCCGCCGCCTCGCATCGCCGCCCCACATCGCGGTCCGGCCGAGCCGTAGATCGCGAGTGTCCCGCCGGTCATCGACGCGCCCGCCCCGTGCCCGGCGTCACCGCGGATCCGTACCGCCCCGCCGATCATCCCTTCGCCGACGCCGTGTCCGACCGATCCGTTCAACCGAACGTCGGCTTGCGCGTTGAACGCGAACGCGTAATCGCCCAAATCTCCCTCCGCTTCGATCCGCACGGGGTGGTCCAGACGCATCAACGCCCCGAGTTGACCCGAAAGCCCCCGGAGCTGGACCTCGGGCATCGGCGACTCTTCGCCCTCGGGGACCGGGATCCGGGCGATCGCCTTGCGCGCGCCGGCGTCACCGAGTTTTTTGAGCGAGAGTACGATCGGTTCAGCCATCGGATCGGTTTGGGGGTCGCGTTATCAAGCTCGGATCACCTCGCGGAGTAGCGTCTCCATTTTTACCATGGCCGAGCGGCCCGCCATCAAGACTTCTTGGTGATCGGTGGTCGAGGGTCGGTCGGGGTTCGCGACGTTGCTGACGATCGAAACCGCCAACACCCGCATCCCGGCGTCCGCCCCCGCGATCGCTTCGGGGACGGTGCTCATCCCGACCACGTCGGCCCCGAACCGCCGCATCATCCGGTACTCGGCCCGCGTCTCATAGGTGGGTCCGGTGGTGGCGAAGTAGGTTCCGCGATGAACCACAAACCGGCCGGCCAGCCCAGCGGCGACCGCGGCGCGGGAAAGTTTGGGATCGTAAACCGGGCCACGTCGCGTCGGCAGGCCGGTGACGGGGCGTCGGATTGGGTCGTCGAGCCGACG
>JAWLFY010000247.1:0-4556 GCA_041685355.1 Pirellulaceae bacterium
GAGGATGCGACGGCGTATCGACTCGATGGCGATCACGGCGGGACGTTGGGAGTTGGGAGTTGGCAGTTCGGAGTTTGGGGGTGGGAGTTGGGGGGACGGATCGTGGGTGGGTGGGATTCGGATAGAATCGAACAGTCTCCGAATCGACAGGCTCCCGATCAAGATCGCGCCGATGGGTTTTCTCACCGCCTCCACTGCCGACGGTACGTCCGCGACGAACGGATCGGTTCGCGCGGGGGCGGGCGGGTCGGTTCGCGCGGGGGCGGGCGGGTCGGTTCGCGCGGGGGGCCGTGCGGCAGCGCGTGCGGGCGGGGCGCGGCACCGGTTGACGCGTTTGGGGATGCACTTCTTGTTCGTGGGCGGTTTCTCGATGTTGGGGGGGGCGATCAAGGGGCTGAACCTGTTGCTGATTTTGTCGGCGGGGTTGATCGCGGCGTTGTTGGTGCAGTGGCGATGGTCGCGTCGGTCGATCGACGTGTTGAGTCTGCATCGTCGGTTGCCCGCCGAGGCGTTCGCGGGGCGGCCGTTCCGGGTTCGATTTCGGCTTTCCAATCGGGGGCGGACCTTGCCGGTGTGGTTGTTGCGGGTTGACGACGAGATCCGACCGGTTTCGGGCGGGGAGGGGGTGACGGCATCGACGCGGGTCGGGTTGTTACCGCCGCGGGGATCGCGGTCGCCGTCGTACGATTGTCGGGTCCTTCGTCGGGGCCGGTACCGGCTGGGGCCTTGTTCGGTGGCGACGTCGTTTCCGCTCGCGTTGATGAGTGCCCGGGTATCGGTCGACGCGCCGGAGGAGCTTGACGTTTACCCACGGCTGTTGAGTCTCCGCCGGGGTTGGGAAACGCGTCTGTTGACTCGGACCGAGGGGGCGACGACGTCGGCGCGTCGGAGCGGGCCGGCGGAGGGTGAATTTTTCGGGCTTCGCGAGTGGCAATCGGGGGACCATCCGCGGCTGATCCATTGGCGGACGACGGCGCGGGTTGGCGAGCCGGTGGTCCGCCAATTCGAACAGCAGCGTCGATTTGACGTTTGTTTTTTGGTGGACGGGATTCGGACCGAGGACCCGTCGACGGTGGAGACGGCGATCAGTTTGTCGGCGACATTGTTGGTCCGTTTGGTCTCGATGCCGTCGAACCGGGCGGTCTTGTCTGTCGCGGCACGGGTTTCCGAGGCGACGATCGGGGGCGGATCGTTGGAGGCGAAGCGGCGGATGCTGGGGTTGTTGGCGCGGATGGAGTCGGTGGGGGAACCCGATTTGGTGGGAGCGGTGGATCGAGCGGTGGCGATCGGGCAACGACCCCGGGACATGATCGTGATTAGTCCGCGGCCGATGGCTGCGGTGGTGCGTCCCCGTTCGGATTTGGCCCGGCGGCTTCACCCGTGGACGCGGACGGGCACGATGCGGTGGCTGAACGTGGGCGACCCGGGGGTGCTCCGCGGGTTGGTGCAGGATTGGGCCCAGGAGCCGAGTGTCGGCAACGCTCCGGGGGGCGCTGATGTCGGTTGAGGACCGGGTCACGGGGTGGCTGAGATTTTATTTCGCCTTGCTGTCTTGTTTGGGCGGGGTGGTATTGGGGACGAGCGCGGAAACCGAGGCGTTACCGCTGATAGCGGTCTTTTTCGCCGCGTTCGGGTTTGTGTTCGTCGACACCTTGAAGTTGTTCGCGTTGCCGTCGCCGATTGCTTACGGGGCGATGGGTTTGTCGGCGGCGTATTGCGTGTTGAACTTCACGAACACCGAGGGGGCAGGCGGGAATGCCCAGATCGTCGCGGTGGCGGAATTGTTGGTGATGGTCCAAGCGGTGTTGATGTTGCAGAAGAAGAACCGCCGGATTTTCGAGCAGTTGGGCGTGTTTTGTTTGTTGCAGTTGGTCGTTTCGGCGGTGTTCAGTGACGCGATTCATTACGGACTTTTGTTGATCCCGATCGGCATGGTCGGGCTGCTCGCGTTGGGGGCGCTCGCGGTGTTGATGGCGGTTCAGCCGGCGGATCCGCGGAAGCCGGCAGGGCCGACGATTTCGCCGCGACGCGCGAGGTCGGTGGGGGGAGCATGGAGGGGGGCGAACGTTGTGGGCACGGCGGGGACGGATCCGGGGATCGAGTGCGCGGCGGTCCGGGATCCGCTTGACGCGGGCCGGATCGGCGCCGCGACGTCGTGGGTGGGGTTACTGGGCGTCGTCCCGGCGGTGACGCTGATCGCGTTGGTGTTCTTTTACGCGTTGCCGCGGACGATGGAGGCGCCGGCGGCGGGCCGGGCCGGGAACGTCGTCGTGGGTTTCAACGAGCAGGTTCGGCTTGAGCAGTTCGGCGAGATGTTGCAGCGGTCGGACGTTGCGGTCCGCGTGCAGTTGACGGACCGCGACACGGCGGCGCGGTACCCGGTGGTGGGCGAGATGTATCTTCGTGGGAAGGTGTTGGAACGTTACGCGTCGAAGGTGGTTGGTGGTCGTCCGACGGCGCAATGGAATTCGATCCCGTCCGGGCGGATTCGCCGCTCGCTCCGGGCGCCGCGTGAGTTCCGGCCGTCGCGGCAGACCGATCGCAACTTTTACGATTCGGTGGTGGCGACGATCACGTGCGAGCCGATGCGGAGTCCCTCGTTGTTCTCGATCGTCCCGTACCATTCCGTCGGCGCGACTCGGGAGTGGGTACATGAGGCGGACCGCTGGACGATCCGCCGTCAGCAGGCGGAGTTGGAAGGGTTGCATTGGAACTTCCCGCGTTTGAAGTACGAACTCGGCACGCACGGGTTTCGCGACGGGATTCAGTCCGACTTGACGAGCCGGCTTGCCACGGCGGCGTCGGAGTCGGGCCGATTTGACGCGGGGACCTCGAGGGCGAGCGGCCGACGTCGTGACCGGTACGTTCGCGAACTGAGTTTGATCGATCGCGACGCGTTTCCGGCGTTGATCGAGAAGACGGAGACGCTTGTCGAAGAGATGCAGCTTTCGGAACCGAACGACTTCGAGGTCGCGCGAAGTTTGGAGCGTTGGCTGAAGTTTGACGGCGGGTTCCGCTACAGTTTGAATTTGGATTCCCCGCCGATACCCGGGATGGACCCGATCGAACAATTTTTGGCGATCGACCGTCGTGGGCATTGCCAATACTTCGCCTCGGCGCTTGCGATGATGCTTCGCAGTCGCGACATCCCGGCGCGGCTGGTTGTCGGTTATCGCACCGACGAGTACAGCGAGTTGGCGAGGGTGTATGTCGCGCGTCAGTATCACGCCCACGCGTGGGTGGAGGCGTTGATCGATCGGGATCAGCTTCCCGAGGGGGCGATCGTTTACGGCCAACCGGTTTCGGAGCAGTATTGGCTTCGACTGGACCCGACGCCGGCCGGCGGACCGGGCAGCGAGTTCGATCCCGGTCGGGTGGGCGGGGTGCGTCAGATGTTCGATTTCGCGCAGAACTTGTGGGACGATTACGTCGTCGAGATGGACCGGGATTCGCAGCGGGATTCGTTGTTGAATGCCCCGGGGATGGCACCGATGTCGGAGTCGTACGGCGAAATGATCGCCTCGGTCCGTCGATTCGCCGAGCGTCTCCGGGAGGGGCGAGCGGCCGGTCGGTGGCTGGCCGGACGAGAGCTGTTTTCTTGGCCGGCCGCGATCGCCGCGGTGACGATCACGTTGGTGGTGATGGCGTTGTTCCGGATTCGCATCTATCGTTGGATTCGGCGTCGGGTGACCGGCGAGCGGGAGGCGGCGGCCGCGACCCCGAGTTTGCCGTTTTATGCGGAGGCGTTGAACGAGGTCGCCCGGCTCGGCATCGTTCGTCGCCGGGGGGAAACGCCGGCGGAGTTCACCCGCGACGCTTCGGAGACGGTCGCCCGGCGGCATCACGTTTCCCTGGCGGACCCGTTGCACCGATTGACGACGGCTTATTACCGAATCCGGTTCGGCGTCGCCCGGCGGCGGATCGGCGGCGAGGCCGAGTTGAGCGCGTCGGACCGGGGGGCGTTGGACGAATTGAAACGCCGCGTTCGCGGTATCGCCGAGGGCGATTCGGTGGGCGAGGGACGGTCATGAACGAGGAGAACGAAACGACGTGGTGGTAACCATTGACGGACCCGCCGGCGCGGGCAAGAGCAGTATCGCCCGCCACGTGGCCGAGCGTTTGGGGTTCGAGTTTCTCGACACCGGCGCGATGTACCGGGCGGCGACGCTCGGCGCGATCCGATCCGGGATCGATTTGGGAGACGTCCCGGCGTTGGTGGCGTATGTCGAGTCGATCCGGTTGGGGTGGTCTGAGAACCGGATCTTTCTCGACGACGAAGACGTTTCCGATGCGATCCGGACGCAGGAGGTGGCTGACGCGATCCGGTCGATCGCCGACCCGCCGGAGATTCGCGAACGGTTGAGCCGACAGCAGCGTCAAATCGCCGAGGGACGCGATATCGTGACCGAGGGTCGCGACCAGGGGGCCGAGGTTTTTCCGGAGGCGGCGTGCAAGATCTTTCTGACCGCTTCGCCGGAGGAGCGGGCGCGGCGACGGCAGCAACAGCTCGCCGAAGCGGGCCGCCCGGCGACGTTCGAGGAAGTGCTTGCGGCGCA
>JAWLFY010000248.1:0-4493 GCA_041685355.1 Pirellulaceae bacterium
GAGGACTCTCTCGAGCTTGTCCGCGTTCGCTCGCATCCTCACTTCGGACATCGCAGCAATGCCTCCAAAACCTACGTTCTGGGCAGTTGCCACTAAAAGCGCGGAACAACCACAGGGGGGGCAGCAGGGAGAGAGAAACAGAGGGGGGGCGGAGGGCGAGAGCGATTCGGGCTTATGGTCGCCAGGGGGTGGGGCCGTTCTCTTTGGGTTGTAGGAATTTCGCGTCGACCGTTGCGTACCACGCGTGTAGCTTTTCTCGCATCGCGGCGGCGCGTTCGGGGTGTTGCTCGGACAAGTCGTTCCGTTCCCCGATGTCTTCGGTCAAGTGGTAGAGATGCGTTTCGCCCTCCTCGAACCGCTCGATTAATTTCCAATCGCCCATACGAATCGCGGCGCCGGGAAAGCCGCCTTGGTTCGAGTAGTGGGGGTAGTGCCAATACAACGCGTCGCGGTCGAGCGAGTTGGCGCCGCGGAGGAGGGGCGTGAGGTCGCGTCCGTCGAGGTGTTGCTCGGGTCGCAGGTCGGCGCCGATCAGGCTGAGTAGGGTCGGATAAAAGTCGGTGCTCGTGACGGGCTCGCGGCAGACCGAACCGGGCGACGTGACGCCGGGGGCACGAATCATGAACGGTTCGCGGATTCCCCCTTCGTAGAGCCAACCTTTGCCGCCGCGTAACGGCAGGTTGCTCGTCGGGGAGCCCTCGCTGGTTGACAGACCGCCGTTGTCGCTCATGAAGCAGATGACCGTGTTGTCGAGGTCGCCTTTCTGTTCGAGCGTGTCGAGGACCTGACCGACGGCCAAGTCCATTGATTCGACCATCGCCGCGTAGACCGGGTGTTTCTGGACGATCCGCACCTGGCGCTGCTGGTTCGCGTCGGGCCACACCTGTTCTTCGGGGGCGAATTCGCGGACGTCTTCGAGATTCATTTCACGGATCTTGCGACGGTACTTTTCGACCCGATCTTCTGGGGCCATCAACGGCGTGTGAACGGTGTAGAACGACAGGTACGCGAGATACGGTTCGTCTCCCGCGTCGCGAATGAATTGGCACGTCTCGTCGGCCAGCCGTTGCGTCAGGTGTTCCCCTTCGGGCCCGTCATCCAAACGCGGGTTGCCGTACGGCGGGAAGTAACGTCCCTTGGGGTTGGGCGCCCCGCGGGAATGGCCGCCTCGGTTGACATCGAAGCCGCGGTTTTCGGGCCAGTATTCGGGGGTGGGTCCGAGGTGCCACTTGCCGGCAAAGAACGTTCGATATCCCGCATCGCCGAACGCGTCGGCGAGGGTGACTTCGTCGAGCGGCATCTTGTCGTTGAGCGGGGCCGGGTTGAAGCGGCCCGAGCGGGTTCCTGAGAAGAAGTTCGTCGCGTCGACACGGGTCGGGTAACGGCCGGTCATCACGCTGTATCGCGTCGGCGAACAGACCGGGTTGGCGGCGTAGCCGTCGGTGAAGCGAAGGCTCATCGCTGCCAACCGGTCCACGTTCGGCGTCTCGTAAAAGGTGTCGGGGTTGTACGCCCCGATGTCCATGTAGCCCAAGTCGTCGACCAAAATGAAGACGACGTTGGGCCGCTCGGCGGGGCTGGCCGGATCGGCGGAATCCGCGGGCTCCGCCAACGCGGCGAAGCCAAAGACCGTGGCGGCGGATGCGAGGAGACGTGAGACAAGGGGAACGAGAACGAAAGGTGATCGGCGGGTCACGGGGTGAGAGAACATCAAACGGCTCGTCGACGGGGAAAGGGGAACGCGCCCCGGAAGATCTTACGGTGGGCGACGCCCCCAGCCTAACTGCCGATCCGAACAGGGGTCAGACCCTTTTCGGATAGCGGGGGGCGGCCCGTGTTGGTGGCGCGGTCGGAAGTCTTCACGACTTCCGCTACGGGGTGGCGTTCTTTGTTGCCCACCTCCCACCAATACAAATACAAATCTCCCTCGCCTGTTCCCCTTCGTGTCCTTCGCGCTCTTCGTGGTTCACCCGGCTGCCTGGCTCGCCTTCGCAAGGGCGCAACCCCGTTGGGGTTGATGGGGCGTTTGGCGTGTCCGGTTCCCAGGGTTGAAGCAACCCTGGGCTGGGGGGCGCAACGCCTTCGGCGTATCAGCGGGAGCGTCGGAAGTCTTCACGACTTCCACGACGGGGTGGGCCCGTTGATCAGGGCGAGAGTTCGCCTTGTACCAACGACTCGAAGCTGTCGAGATCGATCGCGGCGCTGAGTGACGAATCGATGACCTGGCGTCGGGCTTCGTCGATGATCGCTTGACAGTCGATCGGGCGATCGGAGTCGACGCCGTAGGTTTCCAGTTCGAGCAAGACTTCTTCGCGACACGCGAGGGCCAATTCGGTGAACTCGTCGGTATCGATCTCGAAGTGGTCGCGGAGCCAATCACGGCAGATTTGCACCGCGCCGGGTTTTTTTTGCCACAGCGCCCCGTCGAGCAACACGCCGCCGCGGGTCGCCAGCGCGATCGGGTCGGTGATTTGGTGGTCGTGGTGTTGGCGGATCGCGTCGCGGGTGGCGGCGGGGAACTCCCATCGCTGGAGCAACCGCGCGGCGACTTCGGTGTGGTCGATCCCGTAGCGTGCCCGTTCGGCAGGGACGAGGGGGTCGCCGCGGTGTTCGCGGTAGAGTTCGAGGTACTGGTTTCCTTCGGCTTGGGCCATCACCAGCGAACCGACGTCGGCGAGGAGTCCGGCGGTGTAGACGTCATTTCGGTCGACCCCACGGAGACGGTCACTGATCCGCGACGCCCCGGATGCGGTCGCCAACGCGCTCCGCCAATAGTCGTGGTACAGCGCCCGCGCCGGGCCGTTGGTGAACGTCTCGACGATGCTGAAGGTCATCGCGATCAGACGGACCGTCCGTTGACCGAGAAGCGGGACGGCTTGATGCAGATTCGTCACCGAGATGCGGAGGCCGTAGCGGGACGAGTTGACGACTTGCAGCATCTTCGCCGACATCGCCGGATCACGCTGAATGCAGTCGACGATTTGCCGCATGTCGAAGTCTTCATCGCGGGTCAGGTTCAACAGCGACCGCGCGACTTCGGGGGGCGAATGGAGCTGTTCGGCGCGGTCGATCATGGCGTCGACGGCGCGATCGGAACCGGAGGTTGGCTCCGCGTTGGCGGATCTTTCAGGTTTGGAGGGACGTTCAGGTTTGGCGGATCGTTCAGGCTTGGCGGGTCGTTCAGACATCGACGGGGATCCGAAGGGGGCGTTGGGGGCGCGCCGTCGCGGCTTCGAGCGAGAGCCGGCTTCGAGCGAGAACCGGGTTCACGCGAACGAACCGGGTTCACGCGAACGAACTCGGTTCACGCGAACGAACTCGGTTCACGCGGAATTCGGGGCACGCAAACGTAGCTCACCGAGAGGTTCATGCACGCTTCCCCTCGTCGACTCGTTGCCGTGGCTGCGGTGGCTGCCGTGGGTCAGGCTGCCATCGGGACGAAGGCGTCGGTTTCCGCGGAGATCGTCGCCGCGAGCCGGTCCCGTTCGGCGTCAGTCATCCGTGCCCCGTCCATTTGCCACGGGGTATAACGCGGGCCGTAGACTTGGCCGAACAACGGATACCGGGTTCGGTCGAGGGCCGCGAAGTCGTGCATACAGAGAACGGCGGGGTTGCCCCGCACCGCGGCGTATTCGCGGACGTCGGAGCAGCGGACGCATCCGAACAACCGTTGATAGACCTTGGCATGTCGCGGGTGGACCGCCAACAACAGTCGATCGACGCCGCGGCGACGGGCCGTTTGCAGGGTCAGGCTGATCATCCGGACGAGCTTCTCGAAACGTGCCTTCTTGTCCGCCGACTCGTCCCTCGCCGCCAAGCAGGAAACTTCCGCCAGCTTGATCCCGTCGCGACGCATCGCCCCGACCTCGTCGGCGAACAACGAATCGAGAGGTAACCCGAACTCGGCGTCACGGACGAGCGTCACCGTGAAATTGACTTGGCCGTTCCGCTTGGCGATCAATACTTCGGTTTCGTCCGAAAGGTGATGCCGCATCAGCCGCATCCCGGTCGGGTTGGTCGGGATCAGCCCCGATCCACAATAGACGTCGTGGACCAACCGGAACGCCAGTTCGCGTTCCCCCGGCGTCTCCGTCACCTTGATCACATCGCGGTCCGAATCGGGTTGGATGACACGGAACCGGGGATTCACGCGACCGAGCGGTTTCGGTTGCCAGATTCCTTGGAGCCGATCCCTGCTCGTCGTGACGCGAAACCGTGGGGCGACGGCGGCGGGAGTGCGAAGTCCGGAGCTGACGGGGCGGATCGGGTTCGTCGAACGCATGGGCAGCCATCCTATCTGATAAGAAAGACCAAGAAACCAGAAAAGTTCAAAACGGGCAAAGGGGAGGAAGTAACAAAACAAGGAAGAAAGAAAAAAAGGGGGGGGGGGGGGGCCGTAGCATGCGGGTAAAGCCGAATCAGGCGCTCGATTGACAGGCCCGATCGGGGGATGCGACCCGCAAGACATGGGCGAGCCGTGAGAACGATCGAAC
>JAWLFY010000249.1:0-4493 GCA_041685355.1 Pirellulaceae bacterium
CGATGCGCCGAAGGTGCTTCGCGTCCTCCGTCGGTGTTTGCCGGCGGAGGACTCTCTCGAGCTTGTCCGCGTTCGCTCGCATCCTCACTTCGGACATCACAGCAATGCCTCCAAAACCTACGTTCTGGGCAGTTGCCACTAAAATCGCGGAACAACCAGAATTCGAAACAGCGGCGATTTGGAACAGAAAGTGCTTTTCCTTTCGAGCCGAGAATTCCCAGCCAAGTCGTGGCCTTTTCGTATTTCAGCGACTCGGATCCTGACCTGGTGATTGGTGAACGACCAATGGACGTTCCGTGATGAAGAGGACGGCTGTATGAAAGTCGTCTTGATCCCCTGATACCCTGATTCGCGACCGGAGAGCGCGCGTTGAAAGGGGCGAAAGAGGAAACGACATGACAACCACCGCCACGACCGCACCGACGACTGGGACGCGACCAGCGACTGGGACGCGACCAACGACTGGGACGCGCCGCGATGCCGCGCCGCCCGAACTGCTCGAACGCTATCAGCGTGTCCGTCGCCAGTCGGAGAAGCTGGTCGCGCCGCTGAGCCCCGAGGACGCCGTCGTCCAGGCGGTCACCGAAGCGAGCCCGGCAAAGTGGCACATTGCCCACGTCACTTGGTTTTTTGAGACGATCGTTCTCCGCGAACATGTGCCGGACTACCGCCTGTTCGACGCCCGTTATCCCTACCTGTTCAACAGCTATTACAACACACTGGGCGAGCGGATCGCGCGGGGTCAGCGGGGGCTGATCACCCGGCCGACGCTTTCGGAAGTCGACGACTATCGCCAGCACGTCGACCGCCACATGGTTGACCTGCTGAGCGGTTGCGACGAGCGGACGTTTGCCGCGATCGAGCCGCTGACCATGATCGGTTTACAGCACGAGCAACAGCACCAGGAACTGTTGCTGACCGACATCAAATGCACGCTGAGCATCAACCCGATCAAGCCGGTGTACCAGGAACGGCGTTCGAGCGAAGGCGGCGAAGCTGGCCCGATGCGGTTCATCGACTTTGAAGGTGGGATCAAGACGATCGGCCACTCCGACGCGTCAGAGTTTGCCTACGACAACGAGTCGCCGCAGCACGAGGCGCTGCTTCAGGATTTCGCGTTGGCCGACCGGCCGGTGACCGCCGGCGAGTTTCTGCAGTTCATCGAAGACGGCGGGTACGAGCGAGCGGCGGACTGGCTGGACTTGGGCTGGGCGACGATGAATGAGCAGCAATGGCGGGCGCCGAAGTACTGGTATCAGCGTGACGGGAAGTGGTGGCAGTACACACTGGCGGGGCTTCGCGAGGTGGATCCGGACGAGCCGGTGACGCATGTCAGCTACTTCGAGGCCGACGCTTACGCACGTTGGATCGGGAAACGACTACCGACCGAGTTCGAGTGGGAAACGGCGTCGCACAGCGTCACGTCGATCGGCGAAGGCAACTTCGCCGATCACGAGCACTATCATCCGCTCGCCCCTCCGAACGGCCGCGAGGGTCTGCGGCAGATGTTCGGTGACGTCTGGGAATGGACGCGATCGCATTATTCGCCCTATCCCGGCTACACCGCCGACCGAGGCGCGTTGGGCGAATACAACGGCAAGTTCATGTGCAATCAGTTCGTGCTGCGTGGCGGCTCGTGCGGCACGCCACACTCTCACATACGGCCGACGTATCGTAACTTCTGGTCGCCGGAGACGAGAAACCAGTTCAGCGGCATTCGGCTTGCGGAGGATCGGTAATGGCGGCCATCCACAACGACGGGGCGGCGCTGTTGGACCTGCACCCGCCGCTCGATGACGTGCACGCGATGGTCCTGGCGGGCCTGCACGCTACGCCCAAGCGGCTGCCGAGCAAGCTGCTGTACGACGATCGCGGCTCCGAGCTGTTCGAGCGAATCTGCGAACTGCCCGAGTACTACCCGACCCGCACCGAGTTGGGGATCATGCGCGACCACGTCGACGAGATGGCCAAGGCGA
This sequence comes from Pirellulaceae bacterium, assembly GCA_041685355.1. GTDB lineage: Bacteria > Planctomycetota > Planctomycetia > Pirellulales > Pirellulaceae > JAWLFY01. The sequence goes on from JAWLFY010000249.1 coordinate 1,977, forward strand.
TCGGGTCGGAGGTGCTGCTGATCGAATTCGGCAGCGGCGCGGGGGTGAAGTGCCGCATGCTGCTGGATGCGTTGGAGCGGCCGGCGGGGTACGTGCCGATCGAAATCTCACGCGAAATATTGCTGCGGTCGGCGGAGGAACTGCGGGAGCGGTACCCCGCTTTGCCGATTTATCCGGTTTGCGCCGATTACACCCGGCCGCTCGAGCTGCCGACAGCGGCCAACGGATACCGTCGCGTGGCGTATTTTCCAGGCTCGACGATCGGCAACTTCGACCCCGACGCGGCGCGGAAGTTCCTTGCCCAGTCGCGGACTCTGGTCGGCAAGGGCGGCGGCATGCTGCTCGGCGTCGATCTGCCCAAAAACGTCGATGTGCTCCGTGCGGCCTACAACGACGAGCATGGCGTGACGGCGGCGTTCAACCTCAACGTGTTGCATCGGATCAATCGCGAGCTCGGCGGCGATTTTCAGCCGGACCACTTCAGCCATCAGGCCCGGTGGAACGAGCGGCTCGGTCGCATCGAAATGCACCTGGTCTCCGATCGTCGCGAGCAAGTGGCGATCAACGGCACCACGGTCTCCTTCGAAGCCGGCGAATCGATCCACACCGAGAACAGCTACAAGCGGACGCCGGAGCAATTCGAGCAGATCGCCCGCGAAGCCGGCTGGCGGACGGCCCATACCTGGACCGACCCCCGGAACTGGTTCGGCGTGCAGTACCTGGTCAACGACGGAACGGACTGACCGCGTCGTGCGAATGAATCTCGCTGAACCGGTGCAGCCGCAAATTCGGCCGCGAGCGTTCCCGGGACGGGGCTGGATGTCCCGGAAATTTGGTTCATCACGGACTTTCGTGGCTCGCGGGCTGTCGTCCGCGAGATTGTTTCAGGCATTGCTGCGATGCCTGAAAAACCTACACCCTGGACAGTTGCCACGAAAATCGCGGAAGAGCTCGGCTTCTTCTTCGTGTCAGATTGTGACCGGAGAGCTGCGAGTACGACGATAAAACACGACGCCGCATTTTCATCCGAAGTGGAAAAAGCGGCCAGGTCTCGCGAGTTGGGGCGGATCAGACGTTGTCGAGGGTCCCGGTACTGTCGGCGAAGCGATCGGCGTCGACTCCCAGACGCTGCAGCATCGTTACGAATAGATTCGACAGCGGAATGTCGTCATGGGAGATCTTCTTTTGCCACGGCTCCTGGCCGCCCTCCCAGGCGCCTCCCTGAGGATCCTTGCCGGCATAGTTAAGGTATTGCCCATGACGGAATCCCAGGTTTTTCCCGCCCGCCAGAATCAACGGATAGTTGCGTGAGAGATGAAACGCGCTGGAAGCCGACCCGAACAGCACCATCGTGTTGTCCAGCAGCGATCCGTCCGCCGCCGGCTCCGGCGTCTGCTTCAATTTCGTGATAAAGCGACCGAGTTCTTCGTTCAGAAAACGACAGTAGATGCCGAAACGCTCCCAGCCGCCCGGGTTTTTCGTCTCATGCGACAACTTGTGAGCGAGACTGAAACCCACTGCCCGCGCCAGATGGTCGCTAATACCAACACCGTTCTCGCGACCGATCTGATACGTCGCGACTCGCGTCGAATCGGTCTGAAAAGCAAGATAGACCAGTTCGAACATCGTTTGCACGTACAGCTGAGGATCCTCCGGAGTCACTTCCAATTTCAAGTGATCCGCATCCACCTGCGGCAGCGGCGTGTTAATCCAACGCTTCGCTTTCTGGACCTTCTTTTCCGCTTCGCGCACTGAGTCGAGATACTCGTCAAGACGCTGGCGGTCATTCGCTGACAAGTCGGCTCGCAGACGACGAGCGTCCGCCAACAAATCGTCCAGCGCGCTGGTACTGAGCGCCAAGCGGCGTGCCGCATCCACGTCGCTCTTGACGAACAGCATGTCAAAGACGCGTTTGGGCCGATTCTCCGCCGGGATCGCTCGACCGTTCCGGTCAAACGAGAGGGTGTGAGCGCCGCGAGCCGTCCCGGTGCCACCATCGGTGGACATCACCAACGAAGCAAACCGCGTCTGTTCGCCGACGAGGTTCGCGTACATCTGATCGAGTGAGATCGTGTTTTGATACTCGGTATCGCCGCCACCGGTCGGGGCGGCCGTGAGAAACTGGTCGGCGTTATTGTGGCCGTGAACAGTGCGTCCCGCCGGATGCGAGAACCCAGAGAGCACCGTCAGATCATCGCGCAACGGCTCCAGTGGCTCCATGCATTTCGAGAACTGAAATTCCTTGCCGCGGCCATGGGGGAACCAAAGCCAGTCGCTATAGGCCGGATCTTCCGGGAGCGGCATCGGCACCCCGTCCGGGAAATAGAAACAGGCGAGACGACGAGGCGTGTCCGAGGTTTCAGGGGTCGCCGCCCAGGTCAAGCTCGATTCCAACAGCGGTAGCGCGAGCGCAATCCCGCTGCCACGAAGAAAACGGCGACGATTCAGACTATTGAAATTCATAGTCACACCGACCTGTCCGAAGAAGTGAGGGGTGGGTGGGGAGTGAAGGAGTGG
>JAWLFY010000250.1:0-4488 GCA_041685355.1 Pirellulaceae bacterium
AACGCCGGGTCCTCGATCTGGTCCAGCGCCGAGGTCCGTTTCCAAGTCCGCATCGCCATCGCGCCGGTCGACGTCGGGTACATCCCCATGATCAACGCGTGGCGGTTCGGGGCACACACGCCGTACACGCCGTACGCGTGCGTGTACCGAACCCCCTCGGACGCCAACCGATCCAGGTTCGGCGTCGCCGCGGTGTCGTCGCCGTAACACCCCAACCGCGCGCTCATGTCCTCGCACGTGATCCACAAAATGTTCGGTCGCTCGGCGGTGAATCCGAGCTCCAAGCCGACGAACAACGAAAGACAAACCGAAACGGCGAACACGGGCGGGCGATGGGACATGATGCTCCACGAAGGTAATCGGGTCGAAGTTGCCATGGGAAGAAGATGAACGAGAAACCGATCCCGACCGTGGCGAAGAGTTCGCCGGACAGCAACCCGAAGGGTTCCATGCCGATAGGAAGCCTGCGGCGTCGGATCGTCGTCGGAATCGTTCGCGGCACGGGCTGCCGGAGAAACGTCTCGAGGTCTTCCAGGGTAACGGTTATCCGATCATGCGATTCAAGACGTTCGCCGTGATCTTCTGGATCCGCTCGTCCGGGCCCTCCGGCGTCATGTACGCACTCGGCCGGACGTACCCCGGCGGCTCGGACAACCCGTCCGCCCACCAGCACGTCGCCGCGTTAAAGACATGATTACCCTTGGGGCCGTCGTAGACGGTCGCCGTGTAATGACCGCCGTTCGGCTTCCCCGGTGCCGAGTGCGTCGGTCCCTCGGCGACGATCTCGAGACTCTCGATCGGCGCGGGGTCCCCGTGCCATTCCCACCCGATCAACCCGGGAACGCGGTCACCCCGTTTCATCCCCGTACCCTCGTAGATCCAATGGTCGGGCCGCGTGCAGATCCAGTCAGCCCCGCCGGTGACCGGACCGGTGCTGTGCGCCCCCATCAATTCGTTCGCGTAGGGACGCTCGTGCGTTAGGTCCGACATCGAATCGAACTCGCGAGTCCCTTCCGGCGGCCCGAACACGCCGACCCGGCGGAGCGAACGCGTTTCCGGATCCCACACGATCCGGCCACACACCGCGTTGCCGCTAAAGAACCCGACATGGACCCCTTGGGCGATCGCCGCCTGCATGTCCCGGAACATCTCGATCGTCCAGTACTCGTCGTGGCCGACGCTCAAAAATCCCCGCCCGCGGAGAGGCGTCGTGCCATCGCGGTGAAGGTCCGTGTTCGAGACGTAAGTGACGTCGTACCCGTGTCGTTCCATCCAATGGACGAAAGGGAACTCCCATAGGAAGAACTCGCCCGACCCGGTCGACAACGGGGCGTCGACGATCTGGCAGTACTTTCCGTACGGACGGTTGAAACTGACCTCGGAACGCTCGCCCCAGTGCCAGCGGGAATCGCCGTCGTCGTACAACGAAAACTGAGAAGGCCAGCGGTTGTACGCCTGCCAAGTGTGGTCGCTGCACTGAAAGACCAGGTCCGCCTTTCGCCGGTCACGGACGATGAAGATCACGTAGCTTTGGATCCCTTGGTCCGACTCGGTCAACTTCCCGACGTACACGCCGCTGACCCAATCGTCGGGGACCTTCAATTCGTAGCTCGTCTCCCAGCGACAATTACGCAGCCGCCTCGGCCCCACCTCCGGCATCGGCTGCCGGCGGCCGGACAACCGTCCCGAGCGGTGCACCAGTCTCCCGCCGTCGCCGCCGTAATACCCGAGCCGAAAAAAGTCGATCGTGAAGTCGCTCTCGGGGTCGGTGCTGACCATCACCCGCAAGGTCTCCCCCGCCTCGACGCTCGCCGCGGAGACATAACCCTCAACCCACGGACAGCGATACTTGGTCGCCGGATCGATGCGGGTGTTGTCCAGCATCCATTCGCGGGTCCCGGGACGGGCGTTCTCGCGGGCGATCGCCGACTTCGCCTCGTCGCCATTCGCGATTCGAATCGTCCAAGGGTCGAAAGCGCCGCTCAGCATTCCGGCGGCACCCGCCGCGGTGACCTTCAATACGTCGCGGCGGTCATGTTTCGGTCTCATCGATCGCATCTCCCCGTGGGAACGTTGCATCCTCTCGCCGGTGGTGACACATTCTAGCAGCCTCACCCGCGGATCGAGTCGCATCGGTCGCCGAACGGGAACGCTCGACCGTCGCATCGGCAATCGCCGTATCGAGAACCCCGACCTCACTGCGACATCAGGATCGCATCCATCTGCCGTCGCAGTATCCAGGCCCGCGACGACATGCCGTGCGTGTGAGAGGCCCGCTGCAGCGTCTGACGGACCGAGGTCCGCATCGACTTCGAGAGTGCCGGATCGGGCATCGCCGCTACCTTGCGGAGGGCCTCGGTGTAGATTTCGGCGCACTGACCGTGGTGGCCCGCGTTGTAGATCGGCACCCCGCGGTCGATGGCCTCGACGATCATCTCGCGGACGGTCGACGAAGTCGCGGCGGCGGACGAACGGTCCGCCGATTCCGGCGGGGTCAACACGCGATCGATCACATGAATCACTCCGTTGGCGGCGTCGATGTCGGTGGCCAGCAACCGGGCGCCGTTGATCAGCACACCCGATTCGGCCGGCTGGACGTCCAGCGTCGGCCCGAGCACGGTCGCCACCGAATCGGCCGAGGCGACATCGCTGCTGTATTTGCGGCCGGCGGTGACGTGGTACTTGAGAATATCGGCAAGCTGTTGACGGTTCTCTGGCTGAAGCAGCGTCTCAATGGTCCCGACTGGCAGCGTGCTGAACGCTTCGTCGGTCGGAGCGAAGACGGTCAACGGCCCGTCGCCGCTGAGCGTCTCCACGAGCCCCGCAGCCTCGGCCGCGGCCAGTAACGTCGAAAACCGACCGTCGGCTTCGGCGATCTCGGGAATCGTTTGGCTGGCCGGCAACAGCACCGCGTCGATCACGTGGATCACGCCGTTGCTGCACTCGATGTCCGTCTTGATCACGTTCGCCCCGTCGACCTGAACACGGTCCTGGTCGGCAGAAATCTCCAGCCGCTGGCCGTTGACCGTCTCCGCCCCCTCGAGACCGACGACTTTCTCCGCCAGGACTTTCCCCGGCACCACGTGATAGGTCAACACGCTGGTGAGCTGGTCCCTCGCATCGTCGGCGAGCAAACCTTGAAGGGTTCCTTCCGGCAACGCGTCGAACGCCTCATCGGTCGGGGCAAAGACCGTAAAAGGCCCTTCACCGCTGAGCGTTTCCGCCAACCCCGCGGCCTGAACCCCCTTGACCAGTGTTTGAAACGATCCCGCTTCGACCGCCGTTTCGACGATCGTCTTGTCGGCGGCGGGGGCGGCCGAAACGAAGCCGGCCAGGGCCATCGCCGAGCCGAAAAACAACGATTTGAACTGAGTCATGAGAGCGTGGCCTGAGAGAGTAAGAGAAATCGCTTGGCGGGGAACGAACACCGAACTGACTCATCGTTTGCCTCCGTCAAGTCCGCAGCCCTGGCCCTGAAGTCGTTTTCCGGGGCGGTTCCCTGCGGCATGCTCCCGAAAGTTCGCGGGTGATCGCCGACTTCGCCTCGTCGCCATTGGCGGAACGCACAGGCATGAGACGAACGCGCCGCCCAAGATCCCGGCGCCACTCGCCGCGGTGACCTTCAAAACGTTGCGGCGGTCATGCTTCGGGCTCGTCATGCTTTGGGCTCGTCATGCTTCGGGCTCGTCGAGCGCATCCCCCCGTGGGGACGTTTGATTCTCTCGCCGGCGGTAAGACATTCCGACAGCCCCCAAGCGGATCGAGTCGAGCCCGTCGGTTACGATATTCAGTGCGTCCGCTTTCTCTGATTTGATCCCTTCGTCGCGACGTCCCGATGTCCAAACGCCACCTCGCCGGTCCCCTCGTTACCCTGTTGTCGCTCGCTCTCGTGATGCCGCCGACCGACGCCGCCGCCTCCGAACCGATCCGGGTGATGAGCTTCAACCTCCGTTACGGGTCCGCCAACGACGGTGACAATCGCTGGGAACTTCGTAAGGAATTCGTCGCCGAAACGGTTCTCGCCAGCGACCCGGATCTGCTCGGGACGCAAGAAACTCTCGGCTTTCAGCGGGACTACCTTGTCGACAAGTTGCCCGGTTACGCCAACCTCGGGGTCGGACGTGACGACGGCGGTGACGACGGAGAAATGATGGCGTTGTTCTACAAGACCTCCCGTTTCGAACCGCTCGACGAAGGACACTTCTGGCTTAGCGAATCGCCCGAACAGGTCGGCAGCAAGTCGTGGGACAGCAGCCTGCCGCGGATGTGTACGTGGGTCAAACTCCGCGACCGTACGGCCCCCGACGCCCGCCCGATCCTGTTCATGAATACCCACTTCGATCACCGTGGCCCGGTCGCGCGGCGGGAATCGGCGGTCTTGGTCCGACGGATGGCCGACCGACTTGGCGAAGGCTGCGACGTGATCGTGACCGGGGACTTCAACGCCGCGGTCGACAGCGACCCCTATCGGGCGCTCGTTCACGCCGA
>JAWLFY010000251.1:0-4487 GCA_041685355.1 Pirellulaceae bacterium
CTTGTCCGCGTTCGCTCGCATCCTCACTTCGGACATCGCAGCAATGCCTCCAAAACCTACGTTCTGGGCAGTTGCCACTAAAATCGCGGAACAACCTCCTAATGAAGGGCGTCAGATGCGGAGAGTCCATCGAGATGCGACGACACAAGAGGCCGCGAGTCAACCGGTAAACACAAAGTGCCAACTCGTCGGCCAACGTGAACGCTCGCAGTTTTTTGTGATCGCGCATCGACCAACGTAACACGATCAGACGCAAAACCGGCAATATAAAACGCATGGACAAACAACTCCCCTCTCCGGCCTGCCGTCTCCCGCCTGCTTGCCGCCGCGCCAGCGACGACTCACCGGAGCGCGGCCACCAATGGTCCCACCGACATCCCGTTTGCCTCACGTCGCCAAGCGGATGGCCCTGGCGACCCGGTTCGAGGATTTGCGCGATACGGGCCAGGGACGCGACCGGGCGGAACTGGGGCGGGTTTCGCGGGCCAGGCTGACGCAGATCATGAATCTGCTAAACTCGGCGCCCCGGATATTCAGGGGCAAATGCTGTCGCACCAAAGCACCGCCTGGCTCGATGTAACCGAGAGGGGACCATGCCAACCGACAAAGAAAAACGAGACACGAAGGCCGCTCGACCTGCATGCCCGGTTTGTGGCGGCGAGCTGATTGAGATCCGGGCCAAGCTCCAGTGCAGCCGCTGCCACACGATCTGCGAAACCTGCTGCGAAGGCGGGCGGGGTTGAGAGGCTTCGGGAAGGCGGTCAACGACCACTTCGCGCATCGCGTCCGAGATCGAGGCAGGGCCGAAGTCACGCTCCAGCCGTTGCAAGCCGACGGCATGACTCGCAAAGTTGGATAGAGAATGAGAGTTGCTTACGAAGAACACCAGCCATCGGCTTCGGCTCATCGACGTGGGGGCTGATTGCCCCCCTTCCCCTTTGCGGATCCGGTGACCCCGCCCTCGGCATCATCGGTGATCGCTTTTTCGCGGTCCTCGGGCTGTGTATCGTCTTCAACATCCTCCGCTCGCACCGGTAACGGCGCCGCCCCGGCCGTGCAGTCTCCGCGCCCATCCCCCCAAGCCCCCTTCGTTCGATGGCCGACCCTGAGAACACAGCCGCGTTTCTCATCGTCAACGCCGGTTCGAGCTCTTTGAAGATGGCGGTGCTCGATGCCGACGAACGATGGCGCGCCCGCGGCACGTGCGAAGGTCTCGGGCGGTCCGACGCGGTCCTCCGCGTCCGACTCGCCGAAGGACAGTTTCGAGAGATGGGAGCCGGCGGGGGCGACAGCGAAACCGCGTTCGGCAAACTCGCGAATGAGATACTGAGTGTGCTCCCCGACGGCAGGAACTCGATCGTCGGGGTTGCCCACCGCATCGTTCACGGCGGCGATGTCTTTCGCCGCGGCACCCGGATTACCGACCCGGTCAAACGGGACATCGAACGTTTGAGTCCGCTGGCACCGCTGCACAATCCGGTGCAGCTCGAGCTGATCCGCATCGCGGAGCAGGCGCTGCCGCGCGTCCCTCACTTCGCCACGTTCGATACGTCTTTCTTCTCTGGCCTCCCCCGCGATCGGTACGTGTTGCCGCTGCCTTACCGATGGTTCGAGCAATACGGAATCCGTCGGTACGGCTTCCACGGCCTCAGCCACGACTATTGTTCGTCGCGGGCCGCCTCGCTTTTATCCCCGGCGGACACGGCGCGGCTCGTGATTTGTCATTTGGGCAACGGCTGCTCGGCATCGGCGATCCGGGACGGAAAGCCGCTGACCAATACGATGGGCTTCACCCCGTTGGACGGATTGATGATGGGCACCCGACCGGGAAGCCTTGACCCGGGCGTGCTCGCATACTTAAAGCGCGCCGGGGTCTTGAGCGATGATGAAATCGAAGACGCGCTCTACCACCATTCGGGACTTGCGGGCGTCTCCGGCGTGTCGTCCGATATCCGCGAGATCGAAGCGGCCGCGGATACCGGGAACGACCGGGCGGCGCTCGCCCTCCGGCTCTTCACCCGCAGCGTCAGCGAAACTGTCGGTTCGCTCTACGTGTCGCTCGGGGGCCTCGATGCCCTCGTCTTCACCGGCGGCGTGGGCGAGCACTCGGCCTCGGTCCGCAAATCCGTATGCGGTGAACTGGAGTGCCTAGGGGTTCGGCTCGACCAGATCCGCAACGAGGAAGCGACCCCGGACTCGGAAATTCAGTCCCAGGATTCGGATGTCCGTGTTTTAGTGATCAACACCCGCGAAGACCTGGTGATGCTCCGCGAAATGCGGGCGGGACTGGAATCAGGCTGATCCCCGGAAAACACCTCCGGGAGCGAGCGGTACTCGCTCTCCATCGCGAACCGCACCAGCGGCGTTAGCAGACCTCTCAAATCGTCGCGTTGACCGACCAGCTTCATCACCGCCTCGCTTGACCGTCCGGGGCACCGTCGACCACGTCCGACAATCGCCCCGAGTCGCCGTCCCGGAATCGTGCGTCCAGCGACGCTTGCACGCGATCCGCGAGTCCGGCCCAGTCGAACGCGACGAAGTCCTGCGCCACGGCACCGGCCGCGACTCGCATGAAATCCTCGGCACCGCCGGAGTTCATTCCCGCAAGCCATCGGAGATGGGTGTACCACAACGCGTTCATCTCAACCGTCTTGCCGTACCACATCGAAGCGTCGGCAGTGTTGTACTCGACGGTGCCCCCACGGAAGCGATTCGGAATCAGCTGGCCCGTGATTTGTCGCGCGAAGTCGCGGAAGATCGATGCGGACCGAGCAAACTCGCCGGCGGCTTCAGACAGCCGTGCGCGAATGAGGCTCGAATCCCAGTGGAAGGTGCAGCGGAACCCCGCAAGCTCGGTCGATCGGTTCGCCGCCACTCCTGACTCCGTGACCACCGACGCGACGGGGGAACGGCATCCGCCGCCAGACCGAAACGTTAGCAGCGGTCGGGAAATAACTGACGCATTCGTTCACACATTAGCGGAACGGCGCAAGCCGTCCGGTCCCACGACGTATTCGTTCACACGTTAGCGGAACGGCGCAAGCCGTTCGGTCCCACGGCTCGGCGGCGATGGACGGTTATTTCCCGAGCGTTGCTTAGGGAGTGAACGCCCGGAAAAAATTCCGAACCGGTTGACCAGGAACGTAAACCTTGGGCCTCACGACCACCGGCGGTGCGGGGGCGACCACCGCCGGCCGCGCGACCACCGCCGGTGTCGGAGTGACGACCGGTGCGGGGGGAACCGCCGGTGTGGTCGCGACGGGCGGGCTGAAAACCGTGACCGGTTTCCTGGTCACGACCGAAGCCGGCGCGACGGGCGCCACCGCCGGCCGCTGAACCACCGCCGGCCTCTGAACCACCACCGGCGGCGGGACCACGACCGTCTGACTGCTCGCAACGCTCGTCCAAGCCACCCCAACGGCGACCGCCAGCCCGATCACGTTCATCATCATTTTATGTTCTCCCTAAGTTGCCTAATCGGACGATCGGAGTCATCGGTTTTCGAGACTCTCGATTCGCTTAACCCGGTGAGGGAAGGGCGTTGCAATCCGCGCGCCGCGAGGCCAGGAAATGCTGCGGTCCTGCTGCCAATCTTTTCGAGAAGTTTTCGAGAAGTTAAGGTCGCTGCCATCAACGTCGGCCAGAGGCTTGGCCCGCTGGGGCTAAATTTCTTCGCTGGCCCCGCGAGCAGCCGCGGCGGTGAGATCGTTCCCGCGTCAGACGTTGCCAGGAGGCCTTGGGGCCGAAGTTCATTGCCCCGTACCGAGAGGATCGATACGCCGGCGATCACCAACCTGCCGTGGAAGGGTACGGGAATGCACTGAAAGGCAAGCCATTCTCGCCGCCGGAGATTCGCCCCCGAAATAGGGCACGCGAGTTGCTGCATCCGCCCCGTGAAATACCGCCAAACGGCTGTCGGCTTCTCGCCGGGCTGCATTCCCCAACGGTTTCGGATCGAGAGATGTTCGATGGACGCCGCTCTAATCGCCTTGACGGACCGAGGAGTTCGCTTCACGTTCCTCGGCGAACCTTTTCGAAGCCGGCAGGAGATCCCGAACGAGGACGTCGTGGAGATCAACTTCAACCAAGTGGAGATAACCGACGCGGACGTCGAAGCGCTACTGCCCCTGACGAATCTCGAGGGGATCAGCTTCTGGAATACCGGCATTTCCGATCGCGCGATTGAGCTCATCGCGCCGCTCCCTCGACTGACTCGACTCAACCTGTGTGGGACGCAAGTTACCGATGCATCGGTTTCCGCCCTCGTCGGGATGGCGCTGAACTACATCGACGTGGCGGACACACGGCTCACAGACCACGGAGTAGAAACGCTTCGCGCGGGACTGCCCACCGCAGAGATCCTTTGTTAGCAGCCCGTTGCAGCAAAGCAAGGCTCTTCCGCGATTTTAGTGGCTTGCGGGCTGGCGTCGGCGAGGTTTTTTCAGGCATCGCTGCGATGTCCGAATGTTGAATGAAGTATGCTGATC
>JAWLFY010000102.1:0-18385 GCA_041685355.1 Pirellulaceae bacterium
TCTCGAGCTTGTCCGCGTTCGCTCGCATCCTCACTTCGGACATCGCAGCAATGCCTCCAAAACCTACGTTCTGGGCAGTTGCCACTAAAATCGCGGAAGAACCTTTTCGTTTTCGCAATATGAGGCCAGATCCGATGCGATCGCAACACAAACCGACCCGAACGATCGTCTTTACCACGTGCGTGCTGATCCCGTGGACGTTGATGCTTGGCGGCGCAGGCGTCGCGACAGGAGCGGAACCGCCGGCCGACGGCGTGGGCGAGGTCGTATTCGAGGAGGACTTCGAGTCGGGCGGGGATCGCTGGGAAGTGCTCGATCCGAAGACGTGGCGGATCGCGTCACGCGACGGGAACCAGACGTTCGAGATCACCGCGCGGCAAAGCGAGTATTCGCCGCCGACCCGGAGTCCGGGTCACGTCGCGTTGATCGACGGGCTGGAGCTGGGGAGCTTCGAGATCACGTTTCGCGTCCGCAGTACGCTCGACACCGGGAATCACCGAGATTGCTGTGTGTTTTTCGGTTACCAGGACAGTTCGCATTTTTACTACGCGCACCTCGGGGCCCGTCCCGACCCGCACAGCGGCCAGATCATGATCGTTAACGAGGCGCCGCGGAAGGCGATGACCGAGAACGAAAAGCGGATCCCGTGGACCGACGATTGGCATCGGGTGCGGTTGACCCGCGACGTCGATTCGGGGCTGATTCGGGTCTACTTCGACGACCTGGAGACGCCGGTGATGGAGGTCACCGACAAGACGTTCGGGAAGGGACGGATCGGAATCGGCTCGTTCGACGACCTGAACGAGTTCGACGACGTCGTCGTTCGGAAGCTCGAATCGGAGTGATCGGCGGAAAACAAGGGGACGGACGATGAATGCCGTCTCCTTTGGCGTGGCCTTCGGACGACGCCGCCGCGATTTGTCGCCCGCTGGGCTACTGCAGAAACGACACGGGGGGAATCTTACGGAGCAGGGGCGACTCCCAGCAGCTTTTCCATGCCGTCTGTCAGGATCTCTTCCACCTGCGGCGCGACCCGTGATACGTAGCCGGTCTCGTAACCGCCTTGGGTATACGCGACACGGGTGCCGATGTAGCCGGGACCGTAGTCGCCGTACGCGGCCATCGCGACGAAATCGTTCGGCCGCATTCGTTGGGCCGCGATCTGATACTCCACGAACAACTCGCCCGGCATGTGGAGAATCCGCGCCGTCCCCAGGTGCAGACAACTCAGCGGGATTTGGTGTCCGCCATCGGTACGTCGCAAAAACGTCAGTGCCCGCGCGGCGAAGATCCGCTCGAGCTCTTTCCGTTCGGTATCGGTCACCGTCGCCAAGAGTTCCTCTTCGTTCAACGTGTTGCGCACCGGGATCGCAACCGGGACCACCTTCCAGTCGACATCGGAGGCGGTGAGCGGCTCTTTTTTCTGAGATTTCCATGCGAGCTTCATCCCTTCGGCCAGTCGTCTCGCGAGCCGGGGGCGATTCTCTTTCGAACCGTCGTTGTATTTGCCCGCGGCGACGTTGCCGCCGGCGCCGTTGAAATGGAGGTGGGGAACGCCGGGCAATGCCTTCTCGCGGGTCTCTCGAGCCATGCCGACGAAGTCCCAATTGACGGAGCCTTGTCCGTAGTAGCTCTGTGGGTGCGTCGCATAGTAAGTCAGCACGGCCACCGGATCGTGGTCGTTCCAGAACGTCACCATTCGCACCAGCGGATCGATGGTCCCTTCTGGGGCCTCGCGCGCGGCAGGATTTCTGCCGCCGCTGCTTTGCCGCTGGATCGCGACCCGTCCGTCGGGGCCGAGGATGCGGCGGTTCGATGCCACCCGCTCGACCTTGCCCGCGCCGAGTCCGAGATGGGTCACCGGTTGAGCCGATCGGAGCGCAGCTTTCGCGGACTTCGCGATCCGCTCCATCACCTCGGCGTCAAAGTCCGCATTGGAATAGCGTCTTTCCAAACCGTGTCCGGAGAGGAACCGTTCGGTCGCAAAATCGCTGCCGGGCGCGTCATGCTGGTGCAGCGTGTGCAAGGTGACGCGTCGGGTGGTTGTCCCGGTGGCTTCGGCTAACGCGTCACGGAAGCGGTCGTGACTTTCGTTGGCGATCCCCACCCAATCGAACGCGCACAACACGATCGGCTTCCCCGCCCCCAACAACACGACGCCCCGCGCCGTCAGCGGGGTGACGATCTCCATCACGGGTTTGACGTTCCCGTTGCACAGCGGCGAACCGAGCGGCGGGGTGACGTCTGCCTGGAACGTCGCAACCTTGAGCGAAGCCTCGTTGTGCGACAAGGCGATGTTCAGCGGGAGCCATGCGAGGGCGATCGACAGCATCAGCCGACGCGGGCCGGCGGTCCCAATTCGAATGTCCATACTTTTGGTTTTCGTATCAATCTAGAAAATGTGAATCGACGACGCCGACCTGGGATGTTTCACTCGGCACGCCGTTTAAATGGACGATCGCTGCGAGACCGTCGGCGCCGAAATGGAGAGGTCAGTTTCGCACGTCGGCCCGAGATTGCAAGCGATCGGTCCCGTCGGGTGCACCGCCGCTGCACTCGCGCTTCGTCCAACTTTCTGGCCGAACCGGTCCCTGACGGGCATTCCGAAGGCTGGCCGGCGGTCACCGCGCCACGGTTCGGTTACGCTTACGGGCATGGTTACGCTTACGGGCATGGTGGCGAGTCGATGGAGCCGTCCGGGTTCGCTCGGCGGACGTCGCCACGTTCCGAATCGTGTTCCCCAGGCAACGCGTTCCCCAAGTAAACGAGGACATCATGACGCTTTCCGCCACACAACGTTTCGCCCCACCCCGGTTCCTTTTTCCCGCGGCGTTGACGGCCGCGATGGCGATCGGGGCTGTCTCGGTCGGCTCCGCGCAAGGGCAGCAAGAGATCGCCCCCACGGGCGACGTCGAAAAGGTGCATAGCGACTTCGGGTTCACCGAGGGACCGGCGTGGGACCCCAAAGGGCATCTCTACTTTACCGACATCCCGAACACGACGATCTTTCGTGTCTCCGGCGACGACGAACTTTCGAAATTCAACGAAGAATCGAACTTCGCCAACGGGCTGGTTGTCGCCGCGGACGGTCGGATGCTCGTGTGTGAGATGGGCGGCCAGGTCACCGCGTACGACTTAGCCAGCGGCGACAAAACGGTGCTCGCGGCGGAGCACGAAGGGAAGCGGTTCAACGCCCCGAACGACTTGATCCCCGATCCCGACGGCGGGGTGTACTTCACCGACCCGTTCTTTCGCGCCCCGGAACCGCTGCCGCAAGGCGTGCAAGCGGTCTACTACATCGACGCGTCGGGCGAGGTCAGCCGTGTCACCGAAGACTTGCCGGCACCGAACGGCGTCGGACTTTCGCCCGACGGCAAGCGGCTGTACGTGATCCCCAGTCGCCAAGCGGAGATGCTCGTGTACGACGTGGTCGGCCCCGGGAAGATCGAAAACCGACGCGACTTTTGTCGGCTCAAGCAGCCCGAAGGAGAAACCGCGACCGGTGGTGACGGGATGGCGGTCGACGTCGAAGGGAACGTTTATCTGACCAGCGGTCTCGGAATTCAGATCTTCTCGGCGGACGGCAAGCCACGTGGGATCGTCGCGTTCCCCGAGCAACCGGCCAACGTGACGTTCGGCGATGAAGACCGGAAAACGATGTACGTCACCGCGAGGACGGGGCTGTATCGCGTGCGGATGCCGATCGCCGGTCAGCCGCCGAACTAAGCAACGCTCGGGAAATCTACGAAGCGATGCTGGGGAGATGTCTCGGGTCTAATTGATTTGGCGATCTACCAGCCCAGCGGGCGACACAAGAAGTGCCGAGGCCGTCAGGCCTCGGATGTGGTCTTTCTCGCACCAAAGCCCAGCGGGCGACATATCGCGACAGCCGGGTCGATCGCAAATGCCGGGCAGGAGTTGTGGCGGCCTCTGCCCTTGGGGCGTCGGGCGTCGTGTTGGCCCCGGCGTTGAAAAGTTCGCAACGCTCGGGGAATCGCTGTCTGCTGTCTCCTCTGTCCCGCCACACAGCGGATAGCGGGGGAGAGGAGACAGGTGAGGGCGACGAAAGAGTGCGTCAGAGAACTAACCCGATTTCACCGTGCCCGACCAACCGGCGGGCATATCGGGTTGTTGCCAGATGCTCATCCCGCCGTCGACCAACAACGTTTGGCCGTGGACGTGTTCGGCGGCGTCGGAAAGAAGGAACACGGCGGCCCC
This sequence comes from Pirellulaceae bacterium, assembly GCA_041685355.1. Taxonomy (GTDB): domain Bacteria; phylum Planctomycetota; class Planctomycetia; order Pirellulales; family Pirellulaceae; genus JAWLFY01. The sequence continues at coordinate 4,219 of JAWLFY010000102.1, forward strand.
GCCGCAGGCGTCGGCGTCGGGGACCGAGCGGTTCGGGGTATGCAGTTCCATCCATGAACGGAACGCGGGCTCGTCGATCGCCGGCGCGGTGAGCGGGGTTCGGACGAGCCCCGGGGCGAGGGCGTTGACCCGGATGCCGTGGGGCGCGAGCGTGACGCACAGCGAACGGACCATCGCCGCGACGGCGCCCTTGCTGGTGTCGTACGCGGTGTGATCCGGTTCCGACAACGTCCCGTTGATCGATCCGGTGAACAGCACCCGTCCGGCGATACCGGCGGCGATCCAACGCCGCGCGACCATTTGCGTGATGAAGTAACCGGCGGTGACGTTCAGATGGATCGTCGCCATGTAGGTCTCGAAGTCCATCTCGAGATACGGCTTGTCGATGTACGTCCCGGCGTTGTTGACCAGCAGATCGGCATCGGGCATCTGGCGTTCGATCTCCGCGGTCAACTCGACCAAATAGCCCGCGGGGGGCCGCGCCAGATCGTTCGTGATCAGCTCCGCCCGGACGCCCTGTTCACGGCACGCGGCGAGAGTCTCTTGGGCGGCACTGTCGTCCCGAAGTCCGATCAGCAGGACGTCGGCACCGGCCGCGGCGATCGATCGGGCGATCGCCGCCCCGACGCCTTGGGTCCCGCCGGTGACCACGGCACGGCGACCGTCGAGTCGGAAGGGGTGTTCCACGGTTGCTCTCCTTCGCGGTGGTTCGATCCGGCGATCAGTGACCAGCGATCACCGATCAGAAATCGTTCGGCCTGTCTTCGCCGCGATACGCTTCAAAATCTTTTTCGGCTTCCGCACGGTCGAACGGTCCGTCGTGCAGGACAAGGCGGAAACTCATCCGCAGGGATTCGCCTTCGGGCAGCGTGTGCCCGTCAGTCTTGTCGCCACCGACGAAGTGATAAACGCCGAACGGGTTGGCGGCGAACAGTCCGTACGTTCGCACGTGCCAACGACAAGGAAAGTTGAAGCTGGAGGGGTGATAGTGGGCGGTAATCCCGGCGGTCGATCCGGCAGTGGGCCCGGTGTAATCGACCCATTTCGACGGGAGACTCCAGGCGGCCTTGTCGGTTTTCCCCTCGGCGTTGGTGATCTTTCCGCCCATCTCCGCATCGACCTTCATCGTCCCCGCGACGCGGATCCCGAACGAGCCTTCCTTGGTGTCGCCGAAGTTGACGTCCCCTTCGGTGGCGTCGAGCGAGAAATCGCAATCGAGGATTCGGCGGTCTCCGTCGTTGGTGAACGCGAAGCGACGTCGGTCGGAGAGGAGTTTCGTACCGTCGGGGGCGACCCAATCGTTCTCAGTCACGATCACCGCGGCCTTCCCGTCGCCGCTTGCCGAACCGCTTCGGTGGACGATCCGCCCGCACTCGTCCCGCGGGGCCTCGGCCCAGAAATCGACGCCGTCGACTTCGCCGTGGGAGAGCCACAGCGATCGTTGGTGCGGATGATCCTGGCGTTCGTTCTCGCCCCCTTCGACCATCGGGTATTGGCGTGTCAGCGGTTTCCCGTCGGGGCTGTGAACCGGGAACAGGATCGGTTTGCCGTTGCTGTCGAACCGATAGCCGGCGACCAGTTCGTCCCCTTCCATCACGTTCCATCCGCCGCCGTCCTTCGCCGGTTCGACACGATAGCCCGAGGCGGCCTCGTCACCCCACGCCGGGCTGACGGCGACGATCAACAACGCGGCGAGGCATCCGATGAGCCGAAAGAATCGGTTGACGACAGGGTGACCGGATGCCCCACGGCGGGACGCGGTGGCGTCGCTCGTTCGGCGGTGTGTTGGCATGATGTTTCTCCGAGGGCGGGTGGCAGCGGGATGGGAATCGGGTGGGTTCGTCGAAAGCTTCCGAGCGTTCTCCGACTATAATAAAGGCTGGCCGGGCGCCATGCCGGCCGTCACTTTTCTTTTTGGTTGTTCCGCGATTTTAGTGGCAACTGCCCAGAACGTAGGTTTTGGAGGCATTGCTGCGATGTCCGAAGTGAGGATGCGAGCGAACGCGGACAAGCTCGAGAGAGTCCTCCGCCGGCAAACACCGACGGAGGACGCGAAGCACCTTCGGCGCATCGCAGACCAGGCTATTCCTCGACGGGTTGCTCCTCAGCAGAGCCCGCCTCCGCTTCACCTAGCATCGATCAGCATACTTCATTCAACATTCGGACATCGCAGCGATGCCTGAAAAAACCTCGCCGACGCCAGCCCGCAAGCCACTAAAATCGCGGAAGAGCCTTCTTTTTTCGTACGGGACCGTCCGGCAACCCGGACGGGGCGACGACATCATGGTGCGTTCGACTTTTATTCGCCCGGTCGCAGTGATCGCGGTCGCGCCCCTGATCGCGATGGCACTCGTGATGGCGGCTGCCGAACCGGCCGCGGCACAGAAGAAATCGGGGTCGAAGAAGCCGTCCCCCCCCAAGATCCGGCTGCCCGAGAGCGTCCGCCGGAAGGCACCGGTCGCGATGGAAGTCGCCCCGGTCGATCCGTCGCGGCGCGACGCGGTCGCCCTGGCCGCCGGTCGCCTGGATCAGATCGTCGAGCGGAAACTCACCGAACAGGGCATCGTCCCCAACGAGATCGCCTCCGACGAGGTGTTCCTGCGACGGGTCTATCTGGACGTCGCCGGCCGGATCCCGACGTTGCCCGAGGCTCAGGAGTTTCTGAATTCGAACGACCCCCAACGCCGCGAAGTGTTGATCGATCGGCTGCTCGGCAGCCCCGATTACGTCAGTAACTTCTACAACTTTTGGGCGGACGTGCTGCGGTTGGTCGAGCGGCCGCAACCGAACATCGTCGCCGATCCCTATTTGGCGTACGTCAAGGATTCGATCCGCACCAACGTCCCCTACGACCGCTGGGTCTACGAGATGCTCACGGCCGACGGGAAACTTTGGGAAAACCCCGCCGTCGGCTTTCAGCTCCGTGACGAGGGGATGCCGCTCGCGTACGTCGACAATACCGTCCGCGTGTTCTTGGGGACCCAGGTCGGATGCGCCCAGTGTCACGACCATCCGTTCGACGTATGGACGCAAAAGGACTTCTACCGACTTGCCGCTTTCACCGCCGGGACGCGGACGCGAATCCGTAAGGGGGACCGCGGTTTCGAAAAGACCAACCCCGCCAACGCGTTGATCAACGAAGCCCGGAAACGACACGACAAGGGGCGTGTCCCGGGCCAGTTCCAACGGGTCGCACGGGCGAACACCTATGTCGTCTCTGAAATCGACGCGAAACTCCGACTCCCGCACGACTACGCGTACAGCGACGCGAAACCGAACGAGGTGGTCGAGCCGGCGGTCTTGTGGGGCGAAATCCCGAACTCGGAGCGACACGAAACGGGGCGTGAAAAGTTCGCCGCGTGGCTCACGAGTCCGGACAACCCGCGATTCGCACAGACGATCGTGAACCGGCTTTGGCAGCGATTCCTCGGGGTCGGGCTCGTCGAGCCGATCGACGATTTCAACGACGACAACCTGCCGGTGAACGAACCGTTGATGGAGTATTTATGCGAACGGTTCGTCGACGAGCGGTTCGATCTAAAGGAATTCGTCCGCACGCTGTTGTACAGCCGCACGTATCAACGCGAACCGAGCGATTACGACATCACCGAAGGCGAACCGTATCATTTCCCGGGGCCCGTCGTGCGACGGATGACCGCCGAGCAGGTGTGGGATTCGTTGTTGACGTTGGCGGTTCACAACCCGATGCCGTTCCAGCGTCCGACCGCCGCCGACTTGGCACCGGTGATCGATCTCGACTTCGGGACGGCCGACTATGACACGGTCAAGCGATTGTCGGAGGCGTTCGGCGAGACGCTCGTCGTGCTGACGACCGAGTTCGGGCGGAAGCCGAAGCTCAACGACAACGCCGGTCGCGACCATCACCCCGGGGTGTTCAGCAGCGTGCTCGCCGGCGGCGGGGTGCGGGGCGGTCAGGTCTACGGGGCCTCCGACGACCGTGGCGTCTCGGTCGCGTCCGACCGTGTCACCGTCGCGGACTTCAACACGACGATCGCCGCCGCCGCCGGATTGCCGACCGCGGAAGAGTTCTTCGCGCCCAACGGACGGCCCTTCAAGATCGGCGGGGGCGGAAAGGTGATCCGGGAACTGCTCCGCTCGGCTTAAGGGAGCGGGATATCGCGGAGGACGAACTTGGTCTGGTCGCGAATCACCGACGTCGGCGACTCATAGACAAGCTTGAAACCGTCAAACGTATCGCCCAAGTCGTACAAGTAACCGACGCCGACGCCGCTGACCGTTTGGCGGTACACCTCCATCCCCAAATGTCGCGCGTCGCTCCCGTCGCCCAGCCGGACCGTCGCCGGGTTCTCGAAGACCCATTGGCGGTAACTCTCGAGCGACCGCCCGGCGTTTTCCAGCTCGATCCCCAACCGGACCTCGACGAGTTCGCCCTGTCGGCGAACCCCTTCGATCCGCACGGTCATGTCGCCGATCGTCTGTTCGGCGACCGGGTCGCTCAACGCCAACTCGAACCGGCCCCGATCGCCCGGGATCATCGACTCGATCGTCCCCTCCAATCGACGGATTTGACGCGACCCCGAATCGGGTAATTGCAACGGCAAGAAGAAGTCGGCCGAGAAGCTCGATCGGTTGGTCGCGATGTCGATCGTCCCGGCCGCGTCTTGAGGGACGACCGCCGTCCCGTCGTCGAGTTCGCCCGAGACCGAAGCGATCGGGACCGATAGACCGATCGGCGCGAGTTCCGGTTCCCACGCGAGCCGCATCCCCACTTGAAGCCCGCTCAATCGGGGCCGGATCAACTCACGGCGGGCGGTGACCGTTTGCGGTTCGATCCGATATTGCCCGAAGTAGACCGCGGAAGTGCCCCGAGGTGGCCGCTGTGGGGCGCGAGGCGTCAGTCGCCACACGTCGCCGTCGCCGGAGTACGGATCGACGTCGAGCGACGACTGGTCGAGGACCGCGTCGAGGGCTTGCCAAAACGTCAGCGGCGATTGGTCAACCTCGATCGGTGTCGTCGGGTCGGCGCGGTGGCGGAACGTGACCCCGGATTCGATCCCGATCGCCTCCAACGCCGCCGCCAAGTCCGTGACCTCCCCCAGGTCGATCGAGGCGGCCGTCGTCTCGTCCGCCTGCGTGTCGCTTTGGGACTGTGCGGGGGCGAACGTCGGGGCGCCGAGGGAGGCCAGCAGGAGCGACGCCGACGCGAGGCAAAAGCTTGGAGACGAGAGACCGCCGGCGTGGCGACCGCGCCGCGGCGATCGGGGCGTGATGACAGGGGGCTTAACGTCAGGGGGCTTAACGACAGCGGGCTTAACGACAGCGGACCGTTTCATCGTGGCTCCACGGGTCGAAAGGGGATCGGTCACCGCGACGAGTGCGTTCGAACTGATCTTAACCGGGCGTGGGGGGAAATGTGGACGCGAGTCGACTCCGGCCGGCGAGGGAACGGGGCATGGGGGACGAATCGGGGCTAGGTTTCAGCGGGGATCTCGGTTCATCGCGGGGAGGGCATCCGGTCTCCGGTCGTTCGGACCCGTTTGGTGCGGAGCACTGGCCGCCTCGATCATCCCCTTTTTCCTCGTCATACCGTTCCCCGTCCTGCTTCCCTTCGACCCCGCGGCCGCTTCGTGAACGCCCCTCGGAATCGCCTGAACGAGTTTCCTTTTTCTGCCCGACATCGTGTCGCGACGGTCCCTGTGGCGTCGCGTCGGACGGGGCTTTTCGGTTCGACCGGAAACGTCGACGTCGGCATCGTTCCCCGAACCGTGGGGCGTCTGCTTTGCGTGGGGCGTCTGCTTTGCGTGGGGCTCGTGGTTTTTGTGGGGCTCGTGGTGAGCGTGGGGGTCGACGACGCGGCCGGGCAAACGCCGTCGCTCGTCGAGTTCATGGTCGGGGACACGCCGAAGCGTGGGCTGCGGCTTGCCGATTCCGCGACCGAATCGGTGATTATCGGGCGGGACGGGTGGTTGCACGCGATCCGGTCGACGAGCGCCTCGGTACGGCCGATCGCCGGGGATTACCGACCGATCTCGGCGCCCGAGCTTCGGAACGACTTGCGGGCCGAGTTCGGACCGACGTTCGAGGTGGTCACGACGTCGAATTTTTTGATCGTCCAGCCGCGGGGCCGCGGCCGGACCTGGCCCGACCTGTTCGAACAGTGCCACCGCTCCTTCACTGACTACATGGGCAAACGTGGGGTGAAGCTTCGCGACGGTCGATTTCCGATGGTCGCGATCGTGTTCCCCGACAGCCGTTCGATGTACGACGAGTTCGGGCGGTTGGGAATCGAGGCATCCCGCGTCGCCGGTCTGTATTCGAACAGCAGCAATCGCGTGATGACGCACGACGGGGGACGACGGTCGATGATCGCGGCGACGGTGCGGCACGAAGCGGCCCACCAGTCGGCGTTCAACTCGGGGGTCCACAGCCGGGTGAACGAAACCCCGAAATGGATCACCGAGGGGATCGGCCAGATGTTCGAGCCGGCGAGCATGGGGGATCGCCGCCACGGCGACCGCTGGGTCGATCGGGTGAACCCCGACAGCGTCGGAGTGCTGCGGCGGATCGTCGCCGAGCGTGGGACGTCGGGACTCGTCGCGGACGTCGCCCGGTTGATTCGCGACGACCATCTGTTCGAAGACCCGGCACGGATCGAGGACGCCTATTCGCTCGCTTGGGCGATGATGTTCTATCTTGGCGAGCGGCGTCCCGACGTGTTTGCCGACGTCCTCAACTTCACCGCGACGCGACCGCCGTTCACGGTGTACACGCCCGGGCAACGCGGGATCGATTTCGAGCGGATCGCCGGCGACGACCCGCTCGCGTTCGGCCATCGGATCGCCCGTTTCGCCGAATCGCTGCCGTCGCGATGACAGGCCGGAGGGCTCGCGACCGGAGGCGACGATTTGAGCCGGTGCCGTCGTGTACGCTTAAGTCGCCGACGCGAGTTCCTTGATGATCCCGCTGATCGTTTTGAACTCCGGTCGGTCGGCGGTCCGACACCACGCGAACAAGATCGATTCGGTTCCGGTGACGATCGCCCCGGCGGCCCGCATCGAGTCGAGTGCCCGCTGGTGATCCTCGACGTGCCGGGCGGCGACGGCGTCGGCCGCGACGAAGACTTGGACCCCTTCCGCCAACAGGTCGAGGACGGTTTGTTCGACGCACACGTGGGTTTCGATCCCGGCGACGACGACTTGGCCGCGTCCCTGATCGAGCCACGCGTCGAGCGATCGACGACACGACGCGGCGGAGAACGACATCTTTTCTTCGGTCTGCGGCAGCCACGTTTCGAGACTCGACTCGAGCGGACCGAGACCGTGCGGGTATTGGACCGTCGCCGCGGCCGGTACCCCGAGGGCTTCGGCGCCGCGGAGCAGGGCGCGGGTCCGGGAAAGGACGTCGTCGCCACGCGGAATCGCCGCCAGAAGTCGCGGTTGGAGGTCGACCACGAACAGCCCGCAGCGGGTATCGCTCGGTCGTCTCGGGGAGGTCACGTGGGGCATCGCGTCACAGGTCGGGGGAGTCTCAGGTCTTTCGGGTGGGGTGCGTCGGAAGGTGTGAGATTCGTTTGCGATCGCGGTCAGCCTTTTCCGCCGCTGGAGCTTCCCGCGCCGCCCGACTTTCCTGCCGACTTTTCGCCCGATGGGGCGGCCGTCTTGCTGCCACCGGAGGACTTGTCGCCGGACGATTTCTCGCCGGAGGACTTGCCGGACGCGTCGGAATTCTCGGCTTTCGCCGCTTTCTTGTAGCCGTCGCTGCGGTAATCGGTTTGGTAGAACCCGCTTCCCTTGAACACGATCGCGGCCCCGCCCCCGAGCAGTCGCCGGAGCTTGTTCTTTTTGCACTCGGGGCATTTTTTCTTGACCGGATCGTTGATCCCTTGGAACAGCTCCATCGTGTGCCCGCAGGCGTCACACTCGTAATCGTATGTCGGCATCGTCGGTTACTCGGCAAAGGTTACGAATCGGAATTGGCGTCGGCGGACCCGCTGCTGACAACCACTTGGCTCGGTCGGATCACACGATCGTGGAGCCGGAACCCGGCGACCGCGACGTGCACGACCGTGCCCGCCGGGTGGCTCTCGCTGGGGAGCTGGCTGATCGCCTCGTGGACGTTCGGGTCGAACGTTTCGTTTTCGGCCGGGATCTCGCGAACGCCATGTTTCGACAGCACGTCGTCGAGCTGTTTGGCGCACATCGCGACCCCGTCGCGGAGTCCGTCGGAGGTGCCGCCGCTGTTGGCGGAGGCCGCTTCGAGGGCGCGGAACAGGTTGTCCCGGACCTGCAGCAGGTCGCTCACCAGCGGCACGGCGGCGAATCGCAGTTGCTCCTCAAGGTCCCGGCGCATCCGTTTGCGGAAGTTCTCCGCATCGGCCTGGGCCTGCAAGGCATGCTTGTTCGCCTGTTCGACTTCGCGTCGGAGCCGTTCCATCTGTTCGTCTCGGGTCTCGGGCTCCGAGGCCTCCGGGGCCGCGGCGGCTTGCTCCGGCTGCGGGGAATCGCCGCTGGGGTCGGAGTGGGCTCGATCGACCGGCTTGTCGGGATCCGGGGCGTCGCCTCGCGGATCGGGTCGTGCGGCGTTTCCCGTCGGCGCGTCGTGCGACGACTCGGGTTGCCGGTGGGGGCCCGATTCGGAAGGGTTGGGCTGTTGGGCGCCGCTGTCTCGCTCGGCGGAGCCGTGCGGGTTCGGTTGGGGCGGACGGTTCATCGATTCCCTCCAGACTCTTGTGGCTGCGATTCGGGATCGGGGTGAAAGAATTGACGCAGTTTTTCCAGGAACGAGGAACGATGCGGCAGGACCGATTCGTGGTCGAGGTCGGCCAATTCCCGGAGCAAACGTTCCTGGTCGTCGCTCAGTTTCTTGGGGACTTCGATGAATACCTGGACGAGCAGGTCTCCGGCACGCCCCCCCCTGGGGTCGACGATCCCTTGGCCGGAGAGCGTGAACACGTCACCGGTTTGGGTCCCAGGATCGACCCGCAGCTGATGCGGCCCGTCGAGCGTCGGGACTTCGATCTCGGCCCCGAGCGCCGCTTGGCTGTAAGAGATCGGTAACTGCAGAATCAGATGGCTCCCTTCCCGTTTGAACAACGGGTGAGGACGAACCGAGACGAAGCAGTAGCAATCGCCGGGGGGGCCGCCGTTGGGGCTGGCCTCCCCTTCGCCCTGGATTCGCACCCGCATCCCGTCGTCGACGCCGGCGGGGATGTCGATGCTCAGTTCGGCCTTTTCGTTCTGCAGCCCGCTTCCGCGGCACCCGTCGCAGGGTTGACCGATTTGTTGGCCGCTCCCCTTGCACGCCGGGCAAGACGTCTGGACCCGCAGGATGCCAGCCGACTGGATCACTTGGCCGCGTCCGCCGCACGTCGTGCAGGTGACCGGCTTGCTGCCGGCCGCCGCCCCGCTCCCGCTGCAAACCTCGCACGGGACGCGGCGTCGGAACGAGATATCTTTCCGGGTTCCGCGGGCGGCTTCTTCGAGCGTCAACGTGACGTCACAACGGAGATCGGCTCCCCGCCGGACCCGACGTCGTCCGCCGCCGCGACCGCCGAACAGGTCGCCGAACATCCCGCCACCGAACAGGTCCCCGAACGCCTCGAAGATGTCCTCGACGTCGTTGAACTGGTGCGTCGCCCCGTCGACCCCGGCGTGTCCGTACTGGTCATACCGGGCCCGTTTGTCGGCGTCGCTCAGGACCTCGTACGCTTCGGTCGCCTGCTTGAACTTCTCGACGGCGGTGTCGTCTCCCTGATTGCTGTCGGGGTGGTACTTGATCGCCATCTTGCGGTAGGCACGGTCGATTTCCTGTTTCGATGCCGACCGCTCGATCTGGAGCAGTTCGTAGTAGCAAGTCTTTTCAGACATGAATCGCGTCGGGATGGATGGGCGGTTAAGTGAAACGGGCCGTCCACCGTGGGTTTCGCGGCGAACGGCCCGTTCTCTTCGTTCGGTGACGTGCCCTGTCGTTCGGGGGCCGTCGTCGTGACCGGGGCCACCGTCAGGCGACAACGCCCTCGACGGCCCGCTTCTCCTTGTCCTCTTCCTCGTAGTTGGTCACCATCGCCTCGGTCGTCAACAACAACCCGGCGATGCTCCCCGCGTTGGTGAGCGCCGTGCGAACGACCTTGACCGGGTCGATCACGCCCGCCTTGAGCATGTCTTCGTACTTGCCCGTGCTGGCGTTGAATCCGATGTTGACGGCCTTCTCGGAGACCTCGTCGACGACGACGCTGCCGTCGATGCCGCCGTTGTCGGCGATCTGCTTCATCGGCGAGGCGAGCGCCCCGGCGACGATATGGACCCCGATCTTTTCGTCACCGCGAGCCTTCTTGACGGCATCTTCGACCGCTTCGCGGCAGCGGACCAAGGCGACCCCGCCGCCCGGCAGGATCCCCTCTTCGACCGCGGCCCGGGTGGCGTGCAAGGCGTCTTCGATCCGCGCCTTGGTCTGCTTCATCTCGGCTTCGGTCTCCGCCCCGACGCTGACGACCGCGACGCCCCCGGCGAGCTTCGCGAGCCGCTCCTGGAACTTTTCTTTGTCGTACTCGCTGTCAGTCTGTTCGATCTGGGCGCGGATCTGGGAAACCCGCTTGTCGATATCGCTACGGGACCCGGCCCCTTCCACGATCGTCGTGTTCCCCTTGTCGACCGTCACCTTCTTGGCCCGGCCCAAATGTTCGAGACTCACGTTTTCGAGCTGGATCCCCAGATCCTCGCTGATCAGTGTCCCGCCGGTGAGGGTCGCGATATCGCCGAGCATCGCCTTGCGGCGGTCTCCGAAGCCGGGGGCCTTCACGGCGCACACGTTCAACGTGCCGCGAAGCTTATTCACCACCAGCAACGTCAGCGCCTCGGCGTCGACGTCTTCGGCGATGATCAGCAGCGGTTGCCCCGTTTGCGACGTCTTCTCCAACAGCGGTACCAAATCACGGATGTTGCTGACCTTCTTTTCGTAAAGCAGGATCAGCGCGTCCTCGAGGTTCGCTTCCATCGTCGACGGGTCGGTGATGAAATAGGGCGAGACGTAGCCCTTGTCGAACTGCATCCCGTCGACGTAGTTGATCTCGGTCGCACGGGACTTGCCCTCTTCGACCGTGATCACGCCGTCCTTGCCGACCCGCTCGAGCGCGTCGGCGAGCAGGTTACCGATGGTGGCGTCGCTGTTGGCCGAGATCGCCCCGACGTGGGCGACCTGTTGCTTGTCGGTGACCGGCTTGGCCATCTCGACGAGCTGGTCACAGGCGGCTTGGACGCCCCGCTCGATCCCGCGTCGGATCGCCGTGGGGTTGCTCCCCGCGACAATGTTCCGCAGCCCTTCTTTGAAGATCGAGCGTGCCAAAACGGTCGCGGTGGTCGTCCCGTCGCCCGCCAAGTCGCTCGTTTTCTGGGCGACCTCGATCACGAGCTTGGAGCCCATGTTTTCGAAGCGGTCTTCGAGTTCGATCTCCTTGGCCACGGTCACGCCGTCCTTGGTGACCGTGGGGCCGCCGAACGACTTGTCGATGATCACGTTTCGCCCGGTCGGCCCCATCGTCACGGCGACGGCGTCCGCCAGCTTATCGATCCCGGCGAGCATGCGGGCCCGCGCGTGGTCGTCAAAAAGAAGTTGTTTCGCCACGAGTGATTCCTCTCCACTTAACTTGTATGTCGGCTTCGGATGTTCGTTCCAAGCTCTCGGTTCGATCCCGAGGCCTTAAAGCACTTTGGCGAGGATGTCACTCTCGCGAAGGATCTTCATCTCCTGGCCGTCGATTTCGACCTCGCTGCCGCCGTACTTGCCGTAGATCACGGTGTCACCGACCGCGACGCTCAAATCGCCACGGGTGCCGCTGTCGAGCAACCGTCCGGGACCGACCGCAACGACCGTGCCACGCTGTGGCTTTTCCCGCGCCGAGTCGGGAAGCACGATCCCGCCGGCGGTGGTTTCTTCCGCCTCGCGAGGCTGGACGACGACGCGATCATCGAGAGGACGCAAGCTGATTGATTTGGCCATGTTTGGGGTTCTCTATCTCAAAAGGGGTTGTTTGGTTTGCTGTGAAAGGCCCGAGGGGTCGGTCTCGGAGGAAATCGGTCGGATCCAAGCCGGCTTACATCATGCCTCCCATGCCTCCCATGCCGCCCATGCCTCCCATTCCTCCCATGCCGCCCATTCCGCCCATGCCGTGGTCGTGATGATGGTCTCCGCCGCCCGGCTCTTCTTTGACGGGGATGTCGACGACGAGCGACTCGGTGGTGAGCAACATCGAGGCGACGCTCGCGGCGTTGACCAACGCCGTGCGGACGACTTTCGTCGGGTCGACGATCCCGGCTTCGACCAAGTCGCGGTACTGGCCGGTGTTGGCGTCAAAGCCTTCGGACTTCCCTTTCGTCTGCAGCACACGGTTGACGACGACGGCTCCGTCGAGGCCGGCGTTGTTCGCGATCGCCCGCATCGGGATGTCGAGGATCGTCCGGATGATCCGGACACCGAGTTGCTCGTCCCCTTCCATCTGTTTCTCGAGTTTTTCGACGGCCGGGCGACAGCGAAGCAGCGCGGTGCCGCCGCCGGGGACGATCCCTTCTTCGAGCGCCGCTTGGGTCGCGGCGCGGGCGTCATCGAGGAGCGCCTTCCGCTCCTTCATTTCCGTTTCGGTTGCTGCCCCGACGTTGATCTGGGCCACGCCGCCGGCCAGCTTCGCGAGCCGTTCTTGCAACTTTTCGCGATCGTAATCGCTGTCGGTCGCATCGATCTCGCGGCGAATCTGTTCGACCCGTCCCTCGATGTCCGATTTGCTGCCGGCTCCCCCGACGATCGTCGTCGATTCGCTCGTGACCTTCACCTTTTTGGCCCGGCCCAAGTCGTTGACCTTGACGTTTTCCAGGTCGATCCCCAGATCCTTGAAGATCGCCGTCCCGCCGGTCAGCGCCGCGATGTCACCGAGGATCGCCTTGCGGCGGTCGCCGTAACCGGGGGCTTTCACGGCACACGCCGAAAGGATGCCACGCATCTTGTTGACGACGAGCGTCGCCAAAGCTTCCCCTTCGGTGTCTTCGGCGATCACGAGCAACGGCTTCTTCGCCTTGCTGATCGCTTCCAACAGCGGGATCATCTTTTTGTTATTGCTGATCTTTTCTTCGAACAGCAGGATGTGACAGTCTTCGAGCTCGACCGTCATTTCGTCTTGGTTGGTGACGAAGTGGGGCGACAGATAGCCGCGGTCGAACTGCATCCCCTCGACGACATCGACGTAGGTCTCGTGCGAGCGGCCTTCTTCGACCGTGATCACGCCGTTCTTGCCGACCTTCGTGAACGCGTCGGCCAACACCTCGCCGATTTCCGGGTCGTTGTTCCCGGCGATCGTCGCGACTTGCTTGATCTCCGCTTTGCTCTTTTCGTTGACCGGCTTGGCCAACTTGCCGACTTGATCGGTGACCACCGCGACCGCCCGATTGATCCCGCGGGTCAACGCCATCGGGTCGGCGCCCGAGGCGACCATCTTGAGGCCTTCCCGGAAGATCGCCTCGCCGAGGACCGTCGCGGTCGTCGTCCCGTCCCCCGCCACGTCATTGGTCTTGCTCGCCGCCTCCTTCACCAATTGGGCGCCGAGGTTCTCGAACGGGTCGTCCAGCTCGATGTCTTCGGCCACCGTCACCCCGTCCTTGGTGACCTTCGGCGATCCCCATCCCTTGTCGAGCACGGCGTTCCGCCCACGCGGCCCGAGCGTACTGCGGACGGCTCGCGCCAGCTTGCCAACGCCGGCCAACAACGGCCCCCGTGCGTCGTCGTCAAAAACGATTTGCTTCGCCACGACGTTTCTCTCCTGTGGATTCGTCTGTCTTTGTATCGCTGAATCTGTATGCACCGGTGGCAGCGCTCACCGAGGTCACTCTCGTCTTGAGCAAGAAACGTGCCGGAAACCGTTTTTTGTGGCGCAAGACAAGCATGGGAAACGGCTTAGGGGGGCTCGTTGCGCTGCCGGCACGGTTCCCGACTCGCCTCCTGTGTCAGCCTGGCAGACGTCGCGGTCGAAGAAGGCTGATCCGCCTCGGGACCGCCCGGGGCGAAACCCCGCGATCCGGGGGCGGGGTCGGAGCGGGGGAGAGTATGAATCAGACACACGAGCGGGAGGTTGGCCGCGACCACGAACCACGAACCACGAACCACCAACCACGAACCACCAACCACGAACCACCAACCACCAACC
>JAWLFY010000252.1:0-4479 GCA_041685355.1 Pirellulaceae bacterium
ATCAGCATACTTCATTCAACATTCGGACATCGCAGCGATGCCTGAAAAAACCTCGCCGACGCCAGCCCGCAAGCCACTAAAATCGCGGAAGAGCCCTTTTACAAAATGACGAATTTCGCGGATCGGTTTGGGCCTACATGGCGGGTGTGGTGAACAACCTTGGCGGACATGCGATTCAAGTCGGCGGTTTTCATGATCACGCTCACCTGTTGATTCGAATCCCAGCCAAACTTGCAGTCGCGGACTTCATCGGAAAGACCAAAGCGAACACCAGCAAGCATATTAACGAGCAGCGAAATGCCGTCCTCAAGTTCCATTGGCAGGATGGCTACGGAGCCTTCACCGTCAGTCGCTCGATGGCCGACGCGGTGATCGAATACATCAACCGTCAAACGGAACATCATCGAAAGCGGAGTTTCCAAGAGGAATTCCTGCAGATGCTGCAGGACCACGGCGTCGACTTCGATCCCCGGTACATCTGGGAATGATCCGGCCGCTCCAAGGCGGTTTGCCCCAAAAAACAACCCCCGCCGCAAGATCACGATGTGCCGGCCCTCCGGGCCTAAAGACAGGAGGCCGAGCCGGTACCCGAGGCCTGACGGCCTCGGCAATTCTTGTATCGCCCTCCGGGCTAAATCACGCCAACCGTCAACACAAACCTGCCCAACATCAAAAATCGTGCGATTCCAATTCGCCCATCCCCGGCTGCTCAGGCCGGAGGCCGACACAACCCCTGCCGGCGGCGTTAGCCGCCGGAACCCGCGCCTAAAACACCCCCAGGCCCGGAGGGCCGACACAAAACGACGCGGGCTCACCTGCTGCAGGCCCACCCGACCGAGTCACGCCTGCAAACAATGCCGGTTCGCCATGCTGATCCCGCTGACGATCGCCCCGACGATCCCGACGAAACCCTGGTCGGTTCCGCAGAGGAACAGGTTCGGCAGATGCGTCGTCCCGTCGAGCCGCTTGTCCGGGGCGCCGTACACGGCTCCGTTGTCGTGCCACGTGAACCGGCGAATCGTCTTCGGGGTGAAGATGTCGGTGCCAATGACATGACGCCGGAAGTCGGGCATGAAACGCACCGCCGACTCGACCGCCGCGTCGTACTGGGCGACCTTCTCCGACCGATAACTCGGTTCGGGCAACTCACACCACCGGTCATGATGGGCGAGCGTCGTGATCCGGATCACGCCGTCGGGGAGCCGCTCGTCGTCGCCCCGGTACGCGTAGTTGTTCGGCGAACAGACCACCCCGGTGCGGACGTCGCACAACCCCGACGAGGGCTTACGCCAATGGAACCGCTCGCTGTCGTTGTAAAACACGATCGTGCGGTCGAACCCCAACTTCGCCGGTTCCCGGTCGAGTACCGAAATCGACTCGATGAACGACAACTGCCCCGCCCGAGCCACGTCGACCTCGGTGATGTCGTCGCACAATCGCATCGTTTCGACGTTCCCCGCCGACGATAAAATCCGCTTGCCGCTCAGCTCAGTCCCGTCGTCGAGCACGACCCCGGTCGCCCGCCCGCCTTCGACGTGGATCCGGGATACCCCGCTCCGCAACTTCAACTCGCCTCCCAAGCCGCGGAACTTGCGGACGAGATTCTTCAGGATCAAACGCACGCCCTTGAACGGACGCGCGAAACCTTCCAAGTAACACGCCCGGAACATGATGCAGAACTGGCCGAAGTCCATGTCGTCTTCGCGAGCGTTGCCGTACCACATCAACGGACAGAGCAGCATCTCGATCAACAGCGGATCGCTCAAATGTTCTCCCAACACCTCCCGCGACGACCGCATGAAATCGGGATGGTCACCGTCCATGTCGGAATAGTCCAGCAGTGACCCGCAAAGCTTCCGGAACCCGTCGATCTGACCCGGAAAACGCTCGGCGATCTGTGTCTCGAGCAACGAAAAGTCGTTGCTGAAATCGAGCGTGACGCCAGGGAAACGGATCGACGAGCCGAGTTGCTCGGCGAGCTGAAAATCTTCCCAGCGGAACCGGAGCTGACGCATCAACTTCGCGAGCGGGCCCTTCTTGTCCCCCTTGCGGGCGAAATTCGTCATCGCGTGCAGCCCGACGTCGAAGTCGCGGCCGCCCATCCGATAGAACGAATTCAAACCGCCGATCGTCGTGTGCCGCTCCAAGATGCAGACACGCTGGTCGAAATGGGCCAACCGGATCCCGGCGGCCAACCCGCTCATCCCGGCACCGATAATGATCGTGTCGTACACGGCTACGACTTGACGATGTCCCGCATCTTCGGCTCGAGATAGCCGACGGTCGAACTCATGCTCGCGAGATGACCGTAATCCTCCTCGGGGATCTGCACGCGGTGGCGCTTGCGGAGCTCCATCACGATGTCCAAAAAGTCCATCGAATCGAGTTCCAGCTGGTCCCGGAACGGCTGGTCATCGTCGATCTGATCGAGCTCCTCGTCCGGCGCGATGTCGTCAAGGATGTCGAGAATCTCGTCCCGAATTTCGGCGGGGTTCATGGACTTTGGGCTCCCGATGGGCAAAGGGTCGCGGATCTCGCGACCGGGCGGTGGTTGTTCATTCTGTCGCGGGACATTTCCCGTCACGGGCGGCCGATGATCACGACCGAGTTGATCCCAAGCATGCCGAACGAATTATTCAGGATGTAGTCGACCCGCGGCACGTCGCGGGCCTCGTTAAGGACCAATCCGTCAAGCTGGCAGTTGGGATCGAGCTCGTCGACGTTGATCGTCGGATGGACGACGCGGTCTCGAAAGGAGCATAGGTTTCCGGCTAGCTCCAACGAACCGGCCGCCCCCATCGCATGGCCGATGTAACTCTTGGTGTTGTTGATCCGCACCCCCTCGCACTCCCCGAACACCTGACGAACCGCCGCGCACTCCTGGGCGTCACCGCTCATCGTCCCGGTCGCGTGGGTGCTCAACAGGTCAATGTCATCGGCATTCAACCCCGCCCGCTGCAACGCCAACCGCATGCACTCCGCCTGGCGGTCGGGGTTCGGCAACACGAAATCGGTCGCGTCGGTGTTGATCGCGTATCCGACGAGCTCCCCATAAACCTCCGCGTCACGCGACTTCGCGTCGCTCAATCGCTCCAGCGTGTACAAACACCCCCCCTCGGCGACGACGATCCCGTTCCGGTGCGTGTCGAACGGCCGAGAAGCCTTCGCCGGTTCCGCATGGCTCGCCAACGCGTTCTGACTGTTGAAGCTGGCAAAAATCCCGAACGTACGGATGCTCTCGCTCGTCCCCCCCGCGATCGCTAAGTCGCAATCACCCAGCCGCAACATCTGTGCCCCTTGGATCAACCCCGCGTTGCCGGCCGCACACGCGGCCCCGATCGTGTAATGGGGCCCGGTGATCCCCATGTTGAGCGCGATCTCCCCCGCCGGGTTGTTCGCGACCGTCCGCGGGTTGTGATGATGTGACCAACAACTGGTGTCGTAGTCGAACCCCTTGATGATGTGGATCTCGTTCTCGGTCTCCACGTTCCCGTGCTCGGTAACCCCGACGTAAATCCCCACCCGAGACCGATCGATGTTCTCCCAGTCGATCCCCGCATGCCGGATCGCCTCGTTCGCCGCGTACACGCCGACGCTCCCCGCCCGCGTCCCCCGGCGGACCTCCCGCTTCTTCTGATAACGAAGCGTGTCGAACTCGCAGATCCCCGCCAACGTCTCTCCGAAATACCGGATCTCGTACGGCTTGACCCCGCTCCGGTTCTCCAACAACGACTCGCGAAACTCGTCCCAATCGTTCCCGTTGGGGGCGGTCAACCCGACCCCGGTGATCACGATCCTCTGGTCGTCAGGCAATCGGGAAGCGCGGTTCGGGGCGATCACGTGCGGAAATCCGAGAGACAAAAACGAGGGGCATCGATTCGACGGCGATGGCTCGACGCGCACCGCTCACCAAGTCCCGCAAACTAACCCGTCGAAGGCGAATTGACAACGGCCAAACGCCCGCCCCCCCGCGTCATCCATACCCCCCCCGTCGCCACACGGGTCAAGAGTTCGGGGCGTCACCCTTGCAAGCCGCCCCCGTCGGAAGTCTTCACGACTTCCGCCACGGGAGGCGGCGGTGGTTCTCCACCTCCCACAAATACAAATCTCCCTCGGCTGTCCCCCTTCGTGTCCTTCGCGCTCTCCGTGGTTCACCCGGCTGCCTGGCTCGCTTTCGCAAGGGCGCAACCCCGTTGGGGTTGATGGGGCGTTTGGGGTGTCCGGTTCCCAGGGTTGAAGCAACCCTGGGCTGGGGGGCGCAACGCCTTCGGCGTATCAGCAGGCGTTCTTCGTTCGTGGGACGTTCGTGGTTCGTGGTTCGTTGGTGGGACGTCGCCGGGCTCGTGAAGAGTTCGGGGCGTCATCCTTGCACGTCGCCCCGTCGGAAGTCTTCACGACTTCCGCTACGGGGGGCGGTCTTGGTTCTCCACCTCCGACCAATACAAAGCTCCCTCGGCTGTCCCCCTTCGTGTCCTTCGC
>JAWLFY010000253.1:0-4477 GCA_041685355.1 Pirellulaceae bacterium
CTTCGAGACGGACGGCGCGGAGGGAGTGGTGGTCATGCGGGGTTGTTGGTTGTTGGTTGTTGGTTGTTGGTTGTTGGTTGTTGGTTGTTGGCAGACGATTTGGATCCGACGAGTTGACGCTGCAGGCGGGGATCATGCTTCTTGGTCAGTTGAACCCTTGGAATGCATGTGGGTGTCGACATGTGGGGTGTCGACGTCCCGCTCCTCGCCGCCAACTACCAGCTAACAACTACCAGCTGTCAACTATCAACTACCAACTAGCAACTACCAACTACCCCCCCCGCCCCTATCCGGTCGGCTCGAGTTGGCAGTCGTCGAGCTTGACGCTGACGCCTTGCTCCATGAAGCGGACGGCGACGAGCAGCCGTGTCTCCTGTTCCCGACGAAGGACGGTCCCTTCGTAACCGGAGAACGCTCCGGAACGGATCCGTACGGGTTGTCCCGGTGACAACCGGCTCTCGAGCGTGAGCGGGACGCCGAGGCGAATCAGGTCGCGGATTTGGCGGAGGTCACGGACCAGCGTTTCGGTGTCGGGGATCGGATCGGACTTGAGCACATGACCGGTGCAGACCGCTTGGTAGCGAGCTTCGTTGTCTCCTTGGAGGAACACGTATCCGGCGAACAGAGGCACCTGGCTGACCCGGACCCGTCCGGCCGGAGACCGCTTTCGCTGCGGGATTTGCGGCCCGTAATGAGGCACCTCGAGCCGCCGCAGTTGCCGCATCAACGCCTTCTCCTGACGTGATTTCGTGTAGATCAGCCACCACGGCGCGGTCTCGCTATCGGCTCGGTCGAGCAGGTCGTCGGGAAGACAATCGGGCTCGGCGGGAAGAATCGGCACGGCTTCGACGATCCGGGTTGCGACGGGGAGCGGTCAGCGGCTCATTCGATTCGGCGGCTCATTCGATTTAACAGCCGATTCACCGGTTGTCTCCTCCCGAGTGGCAAGCCGTCCCAACGTGGAACGCCTCGGTCGGCGCGGACTTCGTCCACTTGGGTGACACACCCGTCAGCGTGAGTTCGCGGAACGAACGGTGTAGGATGGGTTACCGGCCCGATTCTGGCAAGCGAAAGCGGGGCGGCGGGTCGTCAATTCGGGGCATCGCCGAACGGCCGACGTGGCAACGGGAAGGACCGTCATGAACCGTGTCGGTCATCCGTCACAGCGACGTCGTTCGCTTCGGTTTCGGCGACGCGGCGGCCGGCGGGAACCCCCATGAGCACGGGGGCATCAGGCCCGAGACGTTTCACACGGCGTCCGCTGCCACCGGGCGAGCCGGGGCTGCCACCGGGCGAGTCGGGGCTGCCACCGGGCGAGCCGGGGCTGCCACCGGGCGAGTCGGGGCTGCCATCGGGCGGGCCGGGGCTGCCATCGGGCGAAGGGGGCGATCGATCAATTCAATCCGATACCCGCTCGCATCGTGGAGTCCTTGAGCGTCACGTTCACGGTTTCGCCGGCCAATTCCGAGACATCTGGGGAGCCGGAGACGGTTATCCCGCCATCCGTTTCGAGTTCGCTGACGATCGCATCGAGTTGTGGACCGAGATCGGAGAGTTTGTCGATGAACTCGGTGACCGATTCACATCCGTTCGAGTTTGCCGCGGGGGCGATGATCTCGAGGCAACCGATCGGGACCTCACCCGATTCGCCGGCGCGGTGGGCGAACAACGGGACGCGGAGGTTCGTTTGGAAGGCCCGCTCGGGCATCCGGACGCTGTGCCACGTGGCGTGATAGCCCTCGTGCAACCAGGGAAGGCTGAGATCGATCTTCAGACTCACCAATCCGTGTCGCTGAGCGAACTCGACCAGCGGTTCCCAAACTTGGTCCCATCGACCGCCACCCTGCAAGCGGTGCGTGCGGATCTGTTTCCAGTCGGCGGCGGCGTGGGGGCGGGTCACGAGCGACTGGACGAAATGGGCGGCGCGACCGGAGAGCAAACGGAACTCGGAATGGCCGAACGTTTGGGTCCCGACCAAGATCCCGATCGCCAGGAACACACCGACGGCGGCGAGCCAATGGGCACCCCAAACGACCGATAACACCGACATCGCGGTGGTCGTGAGGCAGAGCCCCGCGACAACCCACAGCATCCCGACGGGACCGAATTTTTGCTGCAACAAGTGGTGCAGGTGGGCACGATCGGTCGCGTAGATGCTGCGTCCGGTCAAACGTCGACGAACGATCGCGGCGGCGGAGTCGAACAGCGGGATCGCCAAAATCGCAACCGGGGCCGAAGCGAGCGCCGTCGACTGCTTAACGCTGCTCCAAATCGCCAAGACGCCGACGAACAAACCGATCAGCATGCTCCCGGCGTCCCCCAAAAAGATCGTCGCCGGCGGCCGATTGAAAACGAGGAATCCGAGCAGCGCCCCCGATAACGCCGCGCTGGCGACGCAGCTGACCATTGCCCCCTGGTGAAAACTGAGCAGCGCCAGCCCCCCGCTGATGATGCAGCCCGCGGTCGTCGCCATCCCGTCGGCGCCGTCGATCAGGTTCAACGCGTTGATCGCGACCAACAACCATAAAACGCTGACCGGAACCGAGAAAACGCCGAGGGCGAACTCGTAGCCGAACAGCGAAATCCGATCGACGCTCGTCCCGGTCGCCACCAGCCCGGTGATGATCAGCAATTGAAACAGCAGCTTCTGGCGTCCACGGAGGCTGAACGCGTCGTCGATCAGCCCGACCAGCAAGATCGCCGTGGCGGCGGCGAAAAGCACATACCACTGAGTCCCGATCGGACCCATCGTCTCCCCCCCGTTGATCCGGTCGACCAGCATCGTGCCGGCGAACGAGAGCAACATGGTGGCGAAAACGGCGACACCGCCGGCCAACGCGATCGGAGTCCGGTGCAACTTCCGCTGCAAATCCGGCGCGTCGACCAACCCCACGCGACGGGCCAAGCGACGGACCGCCGGGACGGCAACCAAGGAAATCGAAAAGGAGAGGGCGACAGCCGTCGCGATTAACCAAATCATCACGCTGGTGCAGTTTAAAAGAGATGAGTGAATCGACGGGGCCAGGTTCGGCTAGCAGGACCGCCTGCCAAGCCTCGCTTGTGGCTCAAGCGAGTTCGGGGACGCCTCTCGGATCCGAAATCCGACCACTCGGAATCCTTCCGTCCCAGAATGATTCCCGCCGATCCGGTTGAAAACGAGTAAATCGCATCCCGACCCGGTTTCGGAACGCTTCTTCGACTCCATGATGCCCCCCGCCCCGACGACCGAAACGAACCGAAAATTCGACCAAATCGGGCGTCCGTTTCTGCCGCAGCCCGCCTTTCTGCCCTGGACCCCCCGATCGCCCGAGCTTTCGTCGTCGGTGTGTCCTCTTGGAACTGGCGAAAAGTCAAAGTGAACCCATGCCCGCCTGCTCCCGGAGAGTTCCCCCAGGGCGTCAAGTCGGCACAACCGTCGTTTCCGATACTTTTGCTCAATTCCGTACGATCCCGACGGCGATAAAAGTCCACGTGGGGGTCTACCCCCGAACGGCCCGCGCGGAAACTCGCACCCCGCGATTCTGGATGCCAGCCAACATGCATCTGCATAAACAATACATTAATCACAAGGCTGCCAAGGGGGACCCGATGGCGATGCCACACAAGTTTACGTCGGAAATGTTACCGGCCAAGCGGTCTGGCGTCGTCGCCGCCGAGTGGGTGGTGGGGATGCTTCGGGCGATTCGACGCCGTTATTGCCATAGCAAAGTGTCGATCTGCGTCTTTCTGGGGCGGCCGAACGCCCCGCGTCAACGGGCAATTCGTCAAATCTTCGCGCTCGGATTTGCTGGACTCCTCGTCGGATCGTCACCAGGCTGCACGATTTTGAGCAACATGGGGTCCGTGTTCTCCGCCAGCGACGCGTGTGACGAGTTCATGATCGGGCACCGCAACAGCGTGATGGCGGCGAAGGCGTGGTATCGCGTCAAGCCGCATTATCGAAACCACCCGCACCGAAACAGCTTTCGAGACGGGTTCATCGCCGGCTACATCGATGTGGCCGAGGGAGGGGCAGGCTGCACCCCTTCGGTCGCCCCGTCGGAGTACTGGGGCTGGCAGTACCAGTCTCCCGAGGGCCAGCAGGCGACAAACGCGTGGTTCGAAGGCTTTCCCCATGGCGCTCAGGCCGCGGAGCAAGACGGCGTCGGGCACTGGGGGAACATTCAACTGGTCGGGCCGCAGGAGCCCGACGAGAGTCAACCGCCAATGGTCGAAGAGGTGCCGGCCGCCGAAAGCCCGCACGCCGACGGTAGCCCGCACGCCGCCGGTAGCGCCGATCGCGTTGGTCGCCCGTCCGGTTCCGAGGAACTTCCGGCTCCCGCGGAAACCACGCCGTTCGAGATTTCGCCGTTGCCCGCCGAGACATCGGGAGAGGCGACGCCGACCGACGGCGAACCGGTGCAGCCGATCGAGGGCGGTCTGGGATCCGTGCGAACCGACGCGATCGGCGGAGAGAACGGTCGGCCGGGGCGAGATG
>JAWLFY010000254.1:0-4452 GCA_041685355.1 Pirellulaceae bacterium
AAGAACAGCACCGACAACAAATCGAGGACGACGCGAAAGGCCCTTGAGATCCCGTACTTCGACCGACCGAATTGCCGCGCGTGATGCCGCACGCCGAGTTCGCCGATCCTTGACGGGTGCGTCACCAACGCGACCCAAGCGGGGATGAAGCGATGCATCTCCCCCATCAACCGGACCTGGCGAATGATCGAACCGCGATAGACCTTGAGGCTGCACCCGTAGTCGTGAATCCGCACGCCGGTGACGCGTGCGATCAAGCGATTCGCGAGCCACGACGGGATCAGGCGAAGCCACAGTCCGTCGCGTCGTTTCATCCGTCGGCCGACCACCAAGTCGAGACCGTCCCTTTCGAGCCGTTCGACCAATCGCGGGATGTCGGCGGGGTCGTTTTGCAAGTCGCCGTCAAGCGTCGCGATCAGTCGGCCCGAGGAGGCTTCGATCCCGGCTTGCATCGCCGCGGTTTGTCCGAAGTTGCGGCCCAGCGAAATCACGCGAAGTGGCAGCGGAAAATCGGGGGCGGCTTCCACCGCTCGGCGGTACGTTTCGTCGCCGCTCCCGTCGTCGACCAGGATCACTTCGGTCCGCGGGGGAAGCCGCGACGCCGCGGTCGCGTTTTCTGGCGAACCGGAACGTGACACGCGAGCAACCGATTGCCGGACGGTTTCGGCACGTACCGACGCGATCGCCTGCAACAACGGAACCACGGAGTCCGCCTCGTTGTACAGCGGGATCACCACGGATAGCTCGGGCGAGGGACCCGCGACAGGATCAGCGGAATTCGGGTCAACGGAAGACGGGGCGCCGCGTAGAAGGGCCATTCCAGATCCGTAACGACGGGGGCGCGGTTATGAACGTTTCGGGTTCCAATAGCGGATCGCCTGCCGCTTCGTCCACCCCGATTCCCCCGGTCGCTGGTTCCCCCGGCCGCTGGAGGTGATCGCCCGACTCGGACCCCCGCACGCGGACGCCACGAAGCTCGATTCCGAATCGCTTTCCGCCCCGTCACCCATGGCCGACCGGATGCGATTTCGAAATAATGCGAGCCGTCCGACGGGTCGCCCGACGGTTCATTCGATCAGCCGTTCGATCAGCCGTTCGATCAGCCGTTCGATCGTTCGTACAACGTTCCCACCCCGCGAGTGATGATGGTTGACAGCGTCGACGAAATGCTTCGGTCGCAAGCGAGCGGGGAGGTCTCGGCGGAAGATCTCGTGCGACGCTCGCTCGACGCGATCGGCCGGACCGACCCGACCTTGGGGGCATTCACCCACGTCAACGCCAACGGCGCGATCGAGGCGGCACGACAGGTCGACGCCAAACGGTCCCGGGGGGAGGATTTGGGACCGCTCGCGGGGATCCCGGTCGCGGTCAAGGATGTGATTTGCACCCGCGACATGCCGACGACCTGTTCGTCGCGAATGCTCCGCGGGTTCGTCCCGCCCTACGACGCGACGGTCATCCGCCGGCTTCGCGACGCCGACGCGGTGTTGATCGGCAAGACGAACATGGATGAGTTCGCGATGGGGGCGAGTACCGAGACGAGCGCCTACGGAGTGACTCGCAACCCCTGGGCCACCGACCGCACGCCGGGGGGCAGCAGCGGCGGGGCGGCGGCGTGCGTCGCGGCGGGGAACGTGCCCCTCAGTCTGGGCAGCGATACCGGAGGATCGATCCGCCAACCGGCGGCGTTCTGTGGGGTCACCGGACTCAAGCCGACGTACGGCCGCGTCAGCCGGTACGGCTTGGTGGCGTTCGCGAGCAGCCTGGACCAGATCGGCCCGATGGCGTGTTCGGTCGAGGACGTCGCCCGATTGCTTCATCCGATTGCCGGGTTCGACCCGAACGATTCGACGTCGCTCGACCGGCCCGTGCCCGACTTTTCCGAAGCGACGTTGTCGCCCGGGCTTCGCGGGATGCGGGTCGGCGTGCTCCGGGACGGGTTGGATCAAGAAGGCGTTTCTCCGGCGATCCGTGCCGCGGTCGAAGCGGCGATCGCGGAGTTCACCGCGGCGGGCGCCGAGATCGTGGAAGTCCGATTGCCCCACAGCCCGTACTGGGTGCCGACCTATTACGTGATCGCCCCTTGTGAGGCGAGTAGCAACCTCTCGCGGTACGACGGGGCGCACTACGGGAACCGGGCCGACGACGGGAACCGGGCCGACGACGGGAACCGGGCCGAACGGAAGGCGGACGCCGAATCGGACGCCCCGGACGCCGGCGAGGGGCCGCTGGTGTCGATGTATCGCCGCAGCCGCGAAGAGGGGTTCGGCAGCGAGGTCAAACGCCGGATCATGATCGGGACGTATGCCCTGAGCGCCGGCTACGTCGGCAAGTTTTACAACCAAGCGCTCAAGGTCCGGCGGCTGATCCGCGACGACTACGACGCGGCGTTCGCCCAGGCCGATCTGCTCCTCGGCCCGGTCACCCCGACCCCCGCGTTCCGGCTCGGCGAGAAACTCGACGACCCGATTCAGATGTATCTGTGCGACCTGTTCACCGTCGGCGCGAACTTGGCGGGGATCCCGGCGCTCTCGCTCCCCGCCGGGCTCGACCCCGACGGATTGCCGCTGGGGATCCAGTTGCAAGCCCCGCCGCTCGAAGAGTCTCGGTTGCTCGCGGCGGGCCACGCCTTTCAGTCCCTTACCGACCACCACCGGAAACGCCCGGCGGCGATCACGGGAGCGACGTCATGAGCAGCGGTACCCGCGCCGAGAGCGTCACCACGATCATCGGGCTGGAGGTTCACGTCCAGCTGAAAACGGATTCCAAACTGTTCTGTGGATGCGGAACCGATTTCGGGGCCGCCCCCAACTCGCTCGTCTGTCCCGTTTGTCTGGGGCTTCCGGGCGCCCTGCCGGTGGTCAACCGGCGTGCGATCGAACTGGCCGTCCGCACCGGGCTCGCGTTGAACTGCGGCATCCCGCCGACGACGAAGTGGGACCGCAAGCAATACTTTTATCCGGACCTCCCCAAGGGCTACCAGATCAGCCAATACGACGAGCCGATCTGTGCCGACGGGTTTCTCGAGATCGCGGACCCCGACCGCGAAGGGGAGACGCGGCGGATCGGGATCACCCGAGCCCACCTCGAAGAGGACGCCGGCAAGAGCATGCACGACGAAGTGGCGGGGCGTGCGGACTCGAAGATCGACCTCAACCGCTGCGGGACGCCGCTGCTCGAAATCGTCAGCGAGCCCGATTTGCGGACCCCGGCGGAAGCCCGCGGCTATCTCGCCGAACTCAAGCTGATTCTGACCCACCTGGGCGTTTCCGATTGCGAAATGCAGGAAGGAAGCTTACGGGTCGACGCGAACATCAACTTGCACCTGACCGTCGACGAGAAGCACGTCGCGACGCCGATCGTCGAGGTCAAGAACATGAACAGCTTCCGCGCCGTCGAGCGGGCGTTGGCCTTCGAGGCCCAGCGGCAACTGGCCGAGTGGGAAGACTCGGGCGAGACGATCGAGGACGTCCCGAAGACGACCCGCGGGTGGGACGACGCGAAGGAGCGGACGTTCCTGCAGCGGGAAAAGGAGCTGTCCGCCGACTATCGATACTTTCCCGACCCGGACCTGCTCCCGGTCCGATTGCCGCGGGACGAGGTCGACGCGATCCGCGACGCGCTCGGGGAACTTCCGGCGGAAACCCGCCGGCGGCTCGAGACGCAATACGGGATCAAGCCGTACGACGCCGACGTGATCGTCAACCAAGGCCCGACGTTGATCGCTTACTTCGAAACGGTCGCCGAAGGATGCGGCGACGGCCGCCGCGCGAGTGCCTGGATCCAACAAGACGTGCTCCGCGCGATGAAGGAACGGGGGCTGGAAGCCGACGCGTTTCCGATCCCCGCCGGACGGCTCGGTGAACTGCTCGAAAAGGTCGTCGCCGGCGAACTCGACAACAACCGAGCGCGCGACGTTTTCGCGCACCTGCTCGAACACGACGTGGCGGTCGATGCCGCGTGCGAGACGCTCGGGATCGAAGCGATCGACGCCGGCGAGATCGAAACGCTCGCACGCGAGCTGTTGGAGGCCAACCCGTCGACGGTCGAAGACGTCAAAGCGGGGAAACGGCAAGCGATCGGGCCGCTGATCGGTCAGGCAAAAAAGCGGAACCCCAACGCGAACCCGCAGCAAGTCCGGCAAACGCTGCTCGACCTGATCGACGCGATGTGACGTGTCACGTTGCAGGTGCCAACCGCTTTCGCCTGCTGACCAGAAAGAACCCTTTGAGAGAGGGCTCTTCTGCAATTTGGCTCTTCCGCAATTTGAGTGGCTTGCGGGCAGGCGTCGGCGAGGTTTTTTTAGGCATCGCTGCGATGTCCGAATGTTGAATGAAGTATGCTGATCGTTGCCAGGTGAAGCGGAGGCGGGCTCTGCTGAGGAGCAACCCGTCGAGGAATAGCCTGGTCTGCGATGCGCCGAAGGTGCTTCGCGTCCTCCGTCGGTGTTTG
>JAWLFY010000103.1:0-18093 GCA_041685355.1 Pirellulaceae bacterium
GCCGACGCCGCCCGCGAAGCCGGGCTGCAGTTCTGACCAGCCGAATCAGTCAAACCATTAACCGGGGACGGAACGATTAGTACTGGAAATCGCAATCGACGTGGGGGCGACGATTCGGGCTTGGGAGACCTGCTCGATCGAGTCGTGAAGATCAAGCGTTGTGCCGCGGTCGTCAAAGGGGGCCGGCGGTTCAGTTTCGCCGCGATGGTCGTCGTGGGCGACGGCAAGGGCCGCGTCGGATGGGGTTACGGCAAGGCGAACGAGGTGCCGCCGAGCGTGCAGAAGGCGCAGAAGCAAGCTTCGCGGAGCATGGTCGAGGTGCCGCTCGTCGAAGGCTCGATCCCGCACCAGATTTGGGGGCACTACGGGGCCGCCAAAGTGCTGCTCCTTCCGGCCGGTGCCGGGACCGGGATCATCGCGGGCCAGGCGGTGCGGGCGGTGTGCGAGGCGTGCGGGATTCACGACATTTTGACTAAGTCGTTCGGCACCAATAACCCGGTGACGCTCGTCAAGGCGACGATGAACGCCCTCGAGCAGTTGCGAACTCGGGAGCAGGTCGCTGCCCTCCGCGGCGTCGAAGTCGACGAGTTGGTCCATCACTAAGGCCTCTGGCCCACCTTGAGAGAAGGGCCGCCCGAGGGGGCCCGAACCGTTCGTTCCGTTACGGCAACCGAGTCACCATCATGCATCTCAACGACGTCCACCGCGGCATCACGAAGAACCGGCCCCGCAAGCGGCTCGGACGGGGCACCGGTAGCGGCCAAGGCAAGACCGCCGGTCGCGGACACAAAGGGCACCAGAGCCGAAGCGGCTACAGTCGGAAGCCGAACTTCCAAGGCGGGGCGATGCCGATGTTTCGGCGGATCCCCAAGCGAGGCTTCAACAACCGCTGGGCGGTCACCGTTTTCGCGGTCAACGTCGGCCGTCTGAACGACGCGTTCGACGATGGCGCCGAAGTGACCCTCGAGGCGCTCGACGCGAAAGACCTCGCCAAGGGGACGTTCGACGAGGTCAAGATTCTCGGCGACGGCGAGCTGACCAAGAAGCTGACCGTGACCGCGCATCGGTTCAGCAAATCGGCTGAAGAGAAAATCACCGCCGCCGGAGGGACCGTGAACAAGTTGCCCCCGAAGAAGACACCCGCCGAACGGGTCGCCGCGGCCGCCAAGACCACCGGCGGCTGAGCGATCGTTCTCGCCAACCTCGGAGAGGCCCATTCCCGCAATGGGCCGTGACCCGATCAGGGACGACCTCGGCACCATTCGCACGCGGCTCAGGCCGCCAATCGTTTGCACACAACGGACGGACAGACGGATGTTGGATAAACTGCGGATCGTGTTCACCATCCCCGAGCTCCGCAAGAAAGTCTTGCTGACGATCGGGTTATTGGCGATTTACCGGATCGGTTTCCACATCCCGCTGCCGATGGTCGCGACGAACTTGGCGGATTCCGCCGGGGGGGGGGCGTCCGACTTCTTCGAGAAGGTCAGCATCTTCGCCGCGAGCGACCTTCGTGAGGCGACGATTTTCGGCCTCGGCATCATGCCGTACATCTCCGCGTCGATCATTTTCCAGTTGCTCGGGAGCGTTTACAAGCCGCTCGAGCAACTTAAGAAAGAGGGAGAGGCGGGGCGGAAGAAGCTGAACGAATACACGCGTTACCTGACGGTCGCGATCTGTATCGTGCAGAGCTACATGTATCTCCGGTTCATGCTCATGTCGGGGGGCCAGACCGGTTATGGGAACATCAACCCGAACTTCTTGAACGCGGACGCGACGGGTCTCTATTGGGGCTGGCAAATCGTTGCCGTGTTGGTGATGACGTGCGGGACGGTGTTCCTGATGTGGCTCGGCGAACAGATCGACGAGTACGGGATCGGCAACGGGATCAGCCTGTTGATCATGGCGGGGATTTTGGCCCAAATGCCGATGGCACTGTACGAGTTGGTTCGGAACATGAGGCCCGAATTGACGGGGCTTGCCCGCGGCCAGGTCGGCATCGAGACGTTGATTCTGCTCGTCATTCTGTTCGTGATCGTGGTATTCGGGGTCGTGTTCATCACGCTCGGCCAACGGAAGATCCCGACCCAATCGGCGAAGTTCACCCGCGGCCGGCGGGTGTATGGCGGGACCCGTCAGCACCTGCCGTTGCGGATCAACCAGGCGGGTGTGATGCCGATCATTTTTGCGAGCAGTTTGCTCATGATCCCTGGGGTGATGTTCGGGTTCCTCGCCGGCCAGTTCGAGTCGGGGGGCACGATGTTCAGCGGGCTGAACATGTTGAGTCTGACGATGCAGGACCAGACGTCATACTTCTTCAATTTGCTGTATGTCGCGCTGATTTTCTTCTTCTGTTACTTTTGGACGGCGATCACCTTCAACCCGAAAGAGATGTCCGAGAACCTGCGTGACAGCGGGACGTTCATTCCCGGGTATCGTCCCGGGAAGCGGACGACGGACTACTTGGAAAAGGTGATGGTCCGGATCACGTACGTCGGGGCGGCGTTCCTCGGTTTGATCGCGATCGTCCCGACGATCGTGTACGGATCGCTGGGCGTGCCGTACTCGATCGCCGGATTCTACGGCGGGACGGGGCTGCTGATCGCGGTTAGCGTCGCGTTCGACTTGGTCCAGAAGATCGACAGTCACTTGGTGATGCGAAATTACCGGGGCTTGCTCGAGGGAGCCGGGTCCGGCGTCACCCCCGCGGTCTGATGCGGGGGCCGGCCAAGCCTTCCCTGGGTTCGATGCGGGTGATCTTCATCGGGGCACCGGGAGCGGGGAAAGGGACCCAGTGCACGCGGTTGGCCCGCTGGATGGGGGTGCCGCACCTATCCACCGGGGAAATGCTTCGGCGGACACGAGGCAAGTCGGGGCTCGGCCGATTGGTGGCGAGCTATATCGACGCCGGGCAGCTCGCCCCCGACTATTTGGTGATGCGGATTTTGACCCGGCGGCTCGCCGAGCCGGACTGCGAACCCGGAAACATTTTCGACGGGGTTCCCCGGACGATGCGGCAGGCGGAGTTGCTCGACGGGGTACTGGCCGAGCGTGACGAAGCGATCGATTTGGTGCTGACGCTGGACGCACGACCGGAGGTGTTGGTCGAGCGGATGCTGAATCGGGCGGCGATCGAGCACCGCGAGGACGACAACGCCGAGGCGATCGCGGCGCGGATGCATCTGTTCCAGAGCCAAACCGCGCCGTTGGTGGACCATTACGCGGCACGGGGGCTGTTGCGGCGGGTCGACGGGATGCGGACTCCGGAAGAGGTGTTCGCGGAGGTCCGGTCGGAGGTCGAAAAGGCCTACAATGAACGGGGTATTCACCGAAGGTCTTTCGACAAGGATTGATTGTGGCGAAGCAAGTGCTGTCTCGACCCGGTCGCCCCCGCCCCACCTCGACGAACACGGCTCTTCGATCGCCGCCGGGGGTGCGGCCGACGATGGCCATCGTGTGTTTCGTCTTGTCGTTTCCGATCGCGATCGGTGAGGCGTGGGCTCAGTTCGGCCGGCCGATGAGTCGTTCGGCCAGTTTCATCGCGCCCCCCCGGTCCGTGGAGCAGTACCTCCGCGAGGCCGAACGGGCGATCGCCGATGGCGAAATGAGCGAGGCGGTGATCCGCCTCGGTGACCTGCTGGAACGAGACGTTTCCCCCGAGGAAGACGACGACCAGACGGGCCACGATTATTTCCTTGAAAACGAGGAAGCCGCGGCGGGACGGACGACGTTGCGACGGAGTGTTTTGCGCCGTGCCCGCGAGATGTTGGGCGAACTGCCCGCGTCGGGGATCGAGACCTACGAGCTCCGATACGGCCCGTCGGCGCGACGCGGGTTGGCGGAGGCCGTCGAGCGACGCGACCTTAACGGGCTTCGGGAAGTTCGCCGCCGCTACTTTCATACGGCGGCCGGTTACCAAGCCTCCTATTTGCTGGCGCAGGAGTCGCTGTACCGAGGCCATCCGTTGGCCGCTTCGCTGTTGCTCGATGAGATCGTCTCGACGCCCCGCGCGGTGGAGACGCTCGGGGATTCGGTCGTGTTGATCCATGCGGCGGCTTGTCGACTTGGGGGCCGCGACGTCCCGGAGGTCGTGTCGCGTGATGGTGGGGTGTCGGTCGATGGCCAGCGACAAGCGTGGCCAGACGATGACGAGGTCAGCCAGTGGATCGAGAAACATTTCGCCGCCGACGAGAAGTTCGCCCGAACGTCCGGGGGCGACCACGCCGTGGCGGGCGGGACGGCCGACCGCAACGGGAACGACGCGGGCGAGTTGCCTTTGTCGATGGAATTTTGGAAGCAGCGGGCGACGGCGAGCCCGAACCAAGAGCGGAAGGTCTTGGAGAAGATCGACGAGCTCGTCGCACGAGGGACACTTGCCCCTCCGAGTTGGAGTCCGCTGCGAGTCGGCGATTCGGTCTTGATGCGATCGACCGAGCGGTTGCTGGGCGTCGATCTCACGACGGGAAAGCTCGTTTGGGAGTACCCGTGGACGTCGCCGAGCCCGGCACACGAGGAGACCGAGATCTCGTTCGACTTGGTCGAGGACGAGGACGATTCGATGGACCTGTTGGTGCAACGAATCTGGAACGATCTTCCGTACGGACGCATCACCAGCGACGGCGAGCGGGTCTACATGCTGCACGATTTGGGGCTCGTGGAGGGGGCGACGTTCGGGCCGTGGGGCCAGCGTGGCTCGCGTCCCGGCGACGGTTCACGGAACACGCTGGTCGCGTTGGAGCTTTCGACCGAGGGTAAATTGGCGTGGGTGGCCGGGAGTCGTGGCGATGCGGGCTCGTCGTTCTCCGAGGCGTTTTTCCTCGGTCCCCCGCTTCCTCTCGACGGCCGTTTGTACGTCATGGTGGAAGTTGCGGGGGACATCTGCCTGAGTTGTCTGGACCCCGAATCGGGCCGCGAGCTGTGGCGTCAACCGTTGGTGGCGGTCGAGACCGGTGGGATCGAGGTTGACCCGATCCGGCGGATCGCCGGTGCCGTCCCGACGTATCACGAGGGGGTATTGCTCTGTCCGACCGCGGCGGGCGCGCTCGTCGCGATCGACTTGGCCGACCGGTCCTTCCGCTGGGGCGTGACGTTCAACCGCAGTTCGGAGTTCGAACGCCGCGCGTTCGGCCGTCAGGGGGTCGACGCGATGCAGCTGATGCAGCGGTGGTCTGATGGGGCCGCGGTCGCCTCGGAGACGAACGTCATCGTCACGCCGGTCGAGAGTGACCGCGCCTACGGATTCGATCTCCTCACCGGTGAGCCGCTGTTCAACGGCATCAACCGGATTCACCTGCGGTATCTCGCAGGGATCCGTGACGGGCGGTTCTTTTTGGTTGGTGCCGACCGGATGCAAGCGTACGACGTGCAGACCGGTCGGCCGGTATGGTCGACCGACGAAGACATGGTGTCGGCGGGGCAAAGGATTTCGGGCCGTGGGATGTTCGGCGAGGACTCCTACTATTTGCCGACGACGACGAACCAGATCCTCCGGGTCTCGCTCGAGGACGGCTCGGTGCTGGGTCGCCGATCGACCGATTTCACCCTCGGGAACCTGTTCGCCGTCGAGGGGCGGGTGTTCAGCCAATCCGCAACCGAACTCTCGGTCGCGTTGGGAGAACGGACACTCGAACCGTGGGTCGAATCTCGGTTGGCGGAAGACCCCGACGACTTGGAAGCGACGGTCCGCAAGGCGCAGTTGATGATCCAGCGGGGCGAGCGGGTCGACGCCCTTTCGTTGCTCGAATCGGCCCGCGAGCAGGCCCCCGACAACGACGAGGTCCGCATGCTATCGGTGCTCGCGATGTTGGGGATCCTCCGCGAGGACCCGACGGCCGATGACGACCTGTACTCGCGACTCGAGGAGTTCGTCGACCAACCCGAGACGCGTGCCGAGCTCGTCTCACTCCGGATCCGGGCGGCGATCGAGGGGTCGGATTATCGCGAGGCGATTTCGCAGCTGATCGGGCTCTCCGACCTGGTCGGCGGGCCGACCGTGTTTCGTGAACCGTTCGACGCGGTCGGTGACGAGGAGCACCGGCAGTGCTCGATCGATAGCTGGATCGCGGCGCGGGCGATGGAAATCGCGAGGCGGGCGTCGGAGGACGAACTCGCTTCGATGAACGAGATTTTGGCGGACGAGCTGGAACCTTGGAGCGACGGGTCGAACGAAGTCCTGCGCCGCTTCGTGGCGCATTTCGGCGCGTTGGAAGGAGCTCAGCCGATCCGCGACGAGTTGTTCCAACGATTCCGGACGACCGGAACTCCGCTGGAGATGGAACGACTTTCGCTCGGCCCGATCTCACCGGAACGGCTCGGCCGATTGTCCGACGAGCGTCTGGCGATGCTCGGCGAGGCGTACGCGACGGGACGGTTCGGCGAAGACGCGGCCCGTGTGGCGACGGAACTGGAGGCTCGCGGGAGCGAAGACGCCGCGGGCCGGTTGCGCGCCGACCCCGAAGTCCGGCCACGTGAGAGCGACGCCGGTGAGTGGCCGGATGAGGTCCGCATGGAATGGGATTCGGTCCGGACGGTCCGTCGAGCCTCGTCGATCGCTTCGGGGATTCGGTACCTGCCGATGACGCGACTGGCGGGACAAAGGTTGCGTGGATGGACCGTCGTACGCGAGAACGCCAACCCGCTTGCGATCCGAGACCCCAACGGGTTCGTCAGCCCGATCACGATCGAGGACGATTTGCGACAAGGCGGCGACCTGCCAAAGACGATCGTCAGCGGCGGCGTGATGATCGTCGTCCTTGGCAACCAGATCGTCGCCCTCGACCTGTTCCGGACGCTTGAGAACGACCCCGGCAGTGTGCTGTGGACCCGAAGCACCGGCGGCGATAGCGGCTCGATCGCGAAACGACGAAGCGTGACGAACGTGTTCGACGATCAAGTGCTGATCGACGTCATCAACACGAACGTCCCCAGCCCGGTGACCGCCGAGTTTCGTGTCGGCCCGGTCACCGGAAACCGATTGCTGATTTTGCAAGGCGGCGAGTTGATGTGCCTCGACCTGATGACGTCAAAGCTCCTGTGGCGAAACTCCGACGCCCCCGTCGGTGGCGCCGTCGTCTGTGACGAACGACACGTCGCGGTCGTCTCCCCCGACACCGGCGAGCTCGTGACGTTCAACTTGCTCGACGGAGAGAAACGGTCGACCAAGCCGTGGGAACATGGGGACGTGTGGGCGAGCTCCGACCGGTACGTGCTCGCGTACGAGCCGGCCGACGAGCAACCCGATTCGACCCGCCGATTCGATGTCCGACTGATCGACCCGTTCGACGGCAAAATCCGGCTCAAGCTCCGCACGGCAGCCGCGAACCGTCGCAGCGAAGAGGTCCCCGCGGCGTACGGGCAAGTCCTCGACGGCCGCTACCTGACGCTGTTCGACACCGACGGTGTCGCCACGATCTGGGACTTGGTTCGAGCCACCGAGGTGGCCCGCATCGATGGGCTCCCCAAGTATCCCGACTTGAACGGGTTACAGGCGACCATGCTGGACGGCCAATTCCTGCTCATGCCGCGTCGCCGACAGCTCCCACGCGGTACCGGCGGCACGGCGACGCTTCAGACGTCGAACAAGCCGAACCACGAAAGTGTCGATGCGGTATTCGCGATCTCGACCGAATCCGGGGAAATCCGATGGACCCGCGAATTCGACAGCCCGTGGGGATGCACGCTCGCCCAGCCCGGGGCAACGCCCGTGCTGACCCTGACCCGGGCTTGGTCCGATTTCAGCAACACCGGGTCGCGGAAACGGGAAGTCGAGGTCAACGCGATCGATGTCGCCGACGGCGAAACGCTGGTCGAAGGACGCCGCGAATTTCCCAGCGGCGCGAATCTGATCGAAACCGTCGTCACGGCCCAACCCGGTCAGCAGCGGGTCCGCTGCGTCATCGGTTCCGAAGAGCTGACGTTCGTGTTCGGCGAATCCGAAGAAGTCTCGGAGGACGAGGCGAACGAAGAATCGAACGAAGAATCGGAGGGCCGGTGACCAGACGTGTCAGCCGGGTGGCGATGATCCCAATGTCCCGCCAGGGAACGCCTGATGGGACGCGTCACCCGATCCTGAACGGAGTCACCGATGCCAAAGTATTACGCCCAATGCGGTCCTGTTCGGTCGATCCATCTCGCCGATTCGCCGCAGCATGCGGCGCTGATTGCCCTCGATCGCACCCTGCAAACGCACGCCTGGATCTACGACGACGCCGGGCTCACCGGGCGTGACCGTCACGCCCACCTGATGCTCGAGGCGTTGTTACACCTCGACCCGTCGGTCGGTGTCAGCGAACGCGGATTCGACCGTCACGACGCGACCGAGATCGGCACGCCGGAAACGGTCGAGCTATGGCACGCGTTGATGGAAGGTGCGAGCCGGCTGTTCCAGGCCGCAGGACTTCCGCCGCGAGTGCTGGTCGCGACGAGTGACACGTCTCGCGACGACCGGGTCACACGGAGCGGGCCGCGTCTTCCCCGTTGACCGCGTCTTCCCCGTTGACCGCGTCTTCCGCGTTGACCTTGTGCTCCGCGTTGCCATGCGATGGGGCGAAGGCTTTCAGCGGTCGTATTCTTCCACCACGATCCGTTGTTCGTCGCCGAAAGGTCCATCGCTGGCGATACGTCGCCACCGGTCGGACTGGGGCGGTCGTGCGACGATCGTGACGAGGTTGACGCGGTCGGCGGCCATCAGCACCAGCTGCGGAGGCTCCACAATTCGGCTGACGTTGAGCAGCGAGATCCCGTCACGGTTCCGCATCGCCGGATCGGTCAATTCCAACTCGTCGACCGGCGGCCCGAGCAGCGACGCGTGGAGCACCCACGACGCGGCATCGCGGGCACCGGCCAGAACATAGGGCCGTGCCCCCAACGACTCGGATTCGTTGAGCACCCGCAGGAGTTGGCGAACGTCCCAAACCCGCATCCCGTCAGCGGTTTGGCCGAGCAGCATGAAGCGACGGCGGAGGTGGGTCCGTTCCCGTTCGTCGCGACTCCATTCGGTCGGTCCGACGCCCCGAGGGGCGAACAGAACCGTCGTCGTCCCGGAATCGCGAACCTCCCTCGCGAGCTTTTCGAACCGTTCGGAATCGGGACGGATTCCGTTGAGCGATGCGTGGGGGGCTTTGCCGGACTCTTCGTTGCCGGATTCTTTGTTCCCCGAGTCGTCATCCCCGAACGCGGCGCGAAGTCCCCCGGCGACGGAGTCCCACGCGTCCTGGTCGAGCACCGTCACACGCACTTTCCCGCGTTCCCCGCCCGCTCCGCCGGCCTGATCTTGAGCCGGACGGACCACGTAGTACGGCAAACGATAGGGAGCTTGGCCGTCGAATTCGCGAACGGACACGCGAACGCCATCGCGGGTCACCTCCGCGGCCGTCGTCGACGCCGAGGGGGAGACCGCGTCGTCGCTTGGCCACCCGCCGAACGTTTTCTCGCGAAGTCGGTTCTCCCACGTGGCGGACGCTTGCGATAACTCGTCGCGGGATTCCGGCAGATCTTCCGGATCGACCCCCGCGACGAACGACTCGTGGATCGACGTCACGCGTTCGTCCTCCGGCAACGTGTCGAACACCTTGAGCTGTTCAGGTGCAAAGAACTTCTCGGCCGGCACGCGGATCAGGGAGTCGTCATCGCGAAGAAACCGGTTCATCCATCGGAACGCGTGAACGCGGAGTTCTTGGGTGTCGCGATGGGGCCCTTCGGTGATCTGCAACCCGAGGCGGTCTTCGGCGTCGTACAAGCGGTAGATCTGGCGAACCTTGGCGTGCAACGCGACGACGCCATCGAGCGGAAAGATGCCGTCTTTATCGCTGTTCGAAATCAACAGCGGGCGGGGCGCGACGAGTGCGGCGACGATCGGATAGTCCCAGCGATACGTGTTGACCATGAACATGCAGTCGCAATGCCCCTCGACGCAGCCGTCGACGACGTGGTTTCGAAGTGTCGTGATCCCGGCGACCGGGACGGCTGCGGTGACCCGATCGTCGAGTGCGGCGACCCACCACGAGTACACGCCCCCCCCGGAGCGGCCGGTGATCCCGATCCGGTCCGAGTCGACTTCGGGCCGCGACTGCAGGTAATCGATGGCGCGGATCCCGGTCCACGCCTCGACCCCCGCCGGCGTGTAGCCGCGGTCGTTCCACCACCACATCCCGTAGCGATACGTCC
Organism: Pirellulaceae bacterium; assembly: GCA_041685355.1. Classification (GTDB taxonomy): domain Bacteria; phylum Planctomycetota; class Planctomycetia; order Pirellulales; family Pirellulaceae; genus JAWLFY01. The sequence goes on from JAWLFY010000103.1 coordinate 10,165, forward strand.
CGTGGTGGATCCCTTCGAATTCGCCCCGCTGGATCGTGTCGATGATCATGCAAACGTATCCGTGGCGGGCGAACCACGCCCCGTGGTGTTGATACGCGGTTTTGTTCCCCATCCGCACGCCGTCTTGGACGACGTTGGCGTGGCCACAGACGTAAAGGACCGCCGGAAGCGGCTCGGAAACGGATTTGGGGCGATACAGATTTCCGGCGACGTACAGCCCCGGAACGGGCTGAAAATGGAGCCGTTCGACAACGAACTCCGGCTCGGCCTCGGTTTGGCCATCGGCGTCCGGAACCCGCGGCGGGGAGTCGAGCGTGCCGACGACGGTCGCGTGGAGCGGTGTTCGCGGCGGCATCGGGTCCAGCCCTAACATCTCCGCCAGCTGACGACGGTACCCCTCTCGCGCCGCCTCCCAATCTTCTTTCGTCTCGATCCCCTCAAACACCTGTTGCTCGAGCGCCGTCGTTTCCGCTTCAAAATACTCCGCGACCCATCGGTCGCCTCGGGCGGTTGTGCGCTCGGCAACGTCGGCCGGTTCCTCGGCGGCGACGTGCCCCGTCGCGAGGGACATCGCACACGTCAAAACCAATCTCGTAAGCAAGAAGGAGAAAATGAGCGTCCGGCGACACATCCCCTCATGGTCTTCTCGGTTTGTCCTGTTGGCTCCGGTCGTCATGTTGGCTCCGGCCGCTCGTCGATCGGCGGTGTTGAAGGGTTGACGGGAAACGGATGATCGATCGATCCGGGGCCCAAGATAGACCACAAGTCGCCACCGACCAAACCGATCCGTCGACCTTTCCGGAATCAACGAGCGGATCGGAACGCGAGTTGCGGCGTTTTCGGGTCATCGCCGAAGCCACCGATCGTGGCCGCCTCGACGGGATGGTTGATCGGAAATCGGCCAACCCGATCGGCTTTCGGCACAACATCCTGAAATTGAACTGTCACGAGGGAGAATCGAACGATGCGTAAAACGTGGAAATTGATGGCGACCGGGTTTGCGGCGGTTGCGATCCCGATCGCGGCTGGTTGCGACCAAGACGCGATGGACGGAGGCGGCGCGTACGACGAAGCCCCGAACGGTTCGGCCGAAGAAGCCCCGAACGGTTCGGCCGAAGAAGCCCCGAGCGGTTCGGCCGTTGAACCGGGCGGCGGGGCGATGGCCGACCCCAGCGGCGGGGCGGATGCGGCGGGCGACGGCCAGCCATCTAGCGATGACAACGACAACGGGTCGTCTGGAGAGTCTGCACCGGCAAACCAATCGGATTCGGCCGACACGAATACGACCGAGGCGGAGAACGCCGAGGACTTCGGCGAGGTGAAGAAAGAAATGGACGAGGCTGCGGAGGCGACCAAGGAGTACTCGAGTGAAAAGCGTGAAGAGTTCGCCGCGGAGGTGCAGGAAGAACTCGACGACGTGAACGCAAAACTCGAACAGTGGAAGTCGAAATCAGACGAACTCTCCGACGAGGCGAAGGCCGAGTGGGAAGAGCGTCGCGAGGAATTGGAAGCCCAGCGAGACGAACTAAAGAAGGAGTTGGATAAGTTGGGAGACGCCAGTAGCGAGTCTTGGGAAGAGGTGAAGGCCGGCGTGTCGGACGCTTGGCAAGAACTGAAACAGACCGCGGAACGCGCGTCCGAACCGTTTGACGATCAATGACTCCGTTGGCGAGATTCGGCCTTCACTTCGACAACCATCTCACCGCTACCAAACGACGAAACGGCTTCAACAGCACCCTGTTGAAGCCGTTTTTTTATCCGTTTCTAGCCGGTCAATTCGTGAGCGACTTGAGTGCCTCGAGGGCTTCGTCGTAATCCGGTTCGCCAGAGACTTCCGGGACGATTTGGACGTAGGCGACTTTCCCGTCGGCATCGAGAAGGATGACGGCGCGGGTGAGCAGCTTGAGCTCTTCGATTGTGAGCCCGTAATCGCGGCCGAATTGGTGCGTTTGGTAGTCGCTCGCGGTCCGCATCGAAATGTTCTCGGCCCCACAAAAGCGGGCCTGGGCGAACGGAAGGTCACGGCTGACGGTGACCGCGTTGATCGCATCCTCCATCTCGGCCAATTCCACGTTGAACCGCTTGGTTTGGGTCGCACAGGTCGGCGTGTCGAGACTCGGTACGACGCTCAACACTGTCGGCTTCCCTTTCAGATCGTCGAGGGACAGCGTTTTGAGCCCGCCGTCGGCGTAGTGAAGCGTGAAGGGAGGCGCCGCCGCACCGACCTTCAGCTCTTCCCCTTCCAACGTCATCGGGTTGCCTTTAAACGAAATCACTCCGGTACGACCCATCAGTCCATCTCCTACGGTCAAAAGGTGTGTCACGACCCCAGAGTATGGGGCACGGCGCCCGATCCGTGAACCGGGGCCGTCCGGTGGGCGAACGATTCCGTGGCGACCGCGTCGGATCCGGACGGAACAACCCCCAGCGCCTCGAGTCGGGTTAGGAGACTCGGATGCATCCAGCTTGCGGCCTGGGCGGCTCTACATTCGGCGGTGACCCGGACGAGGGCATCGGCGAGGGCCTGTGCCGCAGCGGTCTCGGACGCGGGAACGTCGTCGACCGACTTCGCCGCCCGCACGGCGAGCCGGCAAGCGTGCGCGTCGGCGTCGAGTTCGGTCCGGTGTGCCACCCATCGGAGCACGAGTACGGTCAACGCGATTCCGGTCACGGTCGCCGCGGTCGGCCCCCATTCGTTTCCCTCCGCAAGGCGTCCGACGGTGACGGCGGCCGCCCAGGCGGGAGCCAACCACAGCATCCGTATGGCGACATGGCGGCGGCGGACATGGGCCGCCTCGTGCAGCAAGATCATCGCCATTTGAGGGCGGGGTAGCTCGTCGAGAATGCGGTCGGAGATCAGCACGGTCCGGAACGGGGCGACGACCCCGGCCACCATCGCGTTGTACCCGCGACCGGACGTATCCCAGCGGATGGCGCGGATCCGGGGGAGCCCGGCCGCAGCGAACAGGCGTGTGACACGATCCTTCTCGGCCGGGGCGAGCGGTCCGGTGCGAAACAAGTGCCGAACGAAAACGGGGACCGCCAGCGGGACACTGAGCAACACGACCGCGGCAGTGACGGGCCCCCGTGCGGCATCGAAAATCGGAAGCAGCCCCACCAGATCGGAAACCCCGAGCAACACGACGACGGGAACCAGCAGCCAGGCGGCGGCGCCCCGGAACGCCCGCCACACCTCGCGAAGGTGTGCGAGGGGCGAACGCTCGGCATAACCGAGCAGGACCCCGTACAGGTTTTCAGCCGACCAAAGTGATAGGCAAAGCGTGACACCGGGGCTCAGCAACAGCATCGCCTTGAGCGCCATCGAATCACGCACCACGGGAATCGACTCGACCGATCGGGCGAACCCGAAGCCGGCCAGACAAAGCGCGACGACGCCCAACCCGAGCCAACGGAAGAGGTCGAGTTGGCGTTCGAACCAGCGGGCGGCGACGAGCGGCCGCATCCCGTCGATCACCACTTGCCGAGCCGTGACGCGGGCGGCGACGTGACACAAGATCCCCCACCCGGTCATCATCCCGAATGTCGCGACCAAAGGGCGGACGATGTCGGACGGCGGATCGGCGGAGCCTAACCACACGCTGGGTGCCGGCAACGAGCCACACGCCAACGATCCGACGACGAGGAGGAACAGGTAGAACGGCATGAGCAGCGGCAGACAACGGTAAAAAGGCGAGAACCTGATCGCCTCCAGCGTAGTGACGACGCGGGGACATTTCATCAAACGGTCGATCGAGGTGGCCACCGTTGCTGACATGCAGAACGGTCGTTCCGGTCGATCCGGTTCCCCCGGTTTCGCTTCCGGCCTGTATCGCCACGAAGCGTGCGAAGCCGAAACAATGGCCGAACGCGAGCCGCCGTTCGACCCCCATCCCGTGCGTCGTGAAATCACGTCGCATCTGGGCAAAGCTTTGGCAAATCGTGTCGCCCCAAAATCCAGGCAAACGGCGACGGAGCGTACGATAGCACGCCGTGTTGACCAGCATCCGGGCGGCGTAAACGGTTCCGCCCAACCCACGACGCTTGATCACCGACAGCGGATATCCATCGCCGCACCCGACGTCGAGCACCGCATCACCGGGTTGAGCGGCATCGAGCAGAAAATCGCGGCATCGGACGTGGGGCGGGGCGAGTTTGGGCATTCGTTTTGCTCCGTTATCATCGACGCCCAGTGATGCGGGTGGCATCCGCGATGTCGGTTCGCGCCCGTGACCCTTCCCCATCTCGAAAAACGGAGTCTCCCATGTCGGTGTTCGTCGAACTCGACTCAGACAGCATGATCCTGAACGTCCGGGTGAGTGACAAGTTGACGAAGGACGATTATGCGACGTTCGCGCCGCAGCTGGAAAAGTACGTGGAGCAGCACGGCCCGCTCCGGGTGCTGCTGCAGACCGACGACTTCCATGGCTGGGAAGCGAGCGCGCTGTGGGAGGACATCAAGTTCAACGTCCGCCATTTCAACGACATTGAGCGTTTGGCGATCGTCGGCGAGAAAAAGTGGGAAAAGGGGATGGCGACTTTCTGCAAGCCGTTCACGACCGCATCGATTCGCTATTTCCCCCCCGATCAATTGGAGGAAGCGCGGAACTGGGTCGCGGAGCGGGAAACGTGACGAAGACTCGTCCCAGATCAGTTCGACGACCGGCGGGCGGTTCGCCGTCCGCCGGTGCTCCGCAGGTGATCGCGTAGCTGCTGGCGGCATCGGTGCACGAAGTCACGCGCCGCGTCGTCGCGGTAATCCGGATAGGTCCATCGGTGATCGACCCACCGCTTTCCGATATAGCTCAGAGTGACCTCGGCGAAGATCCCGTCGCGAAGGTAGACGCGATGGTCGCGGTCCTTGGTGGTCGCCAGGACCAGCTTGGCTTGGGTCACATAACCGGGATCGAGGTTCAGCGGACGCGGTTCAGGATGATCGTGGGTGTTGGCATATTCGATCTCGAGTGCGTTCGTTTCGAGCTTCCAATCGGCGAGCCGATCCGGGGGGACGACCCGTCCGAACGCGACCCAGCACTTATCCAGCGATTCCCCCATCGTCCGGTCATAGAAGCCTCCGGCTTCGAACGGGCGTGAGGCCGTTTCGGTCACGATCGGCCCCCAGCGTTCGGTCAACCGATCGATCGCCCAGCGGCGGGCATCGGGGTACCGCGAGAACACGGCGCAGACACGGACGACCGGTTCGACCGGACGGATTGCCGCCATGACTCGTTCGCTCCCCTGGTCTCGGTGATGGCCGCCGCGACGTGACGGCTGGTACACTCTGCACGCCGGTGTGAGCCGGACGCGCGCGCCGCACCGGTTTCCCGGAGAGGCCCGTCGCTCCGATCCACTCGTCTTTCCTGTTCCGCACGATACCCTGACCACTCCGAAACCACGATGCACCCTTGGATCGCCCGGCGAACGACCACCTTCGATAGCAGCGGTGTCCGCCGTATCTTTGATCTGGCCGCGAACCTTTCCGATCCGATCAACTTGTCGATCGGCCAACCCGATTTTGACGTCCCCGAATCGGTCCAAGAGGCGGCGATCGACGCGATCCGGACAGGGAAAAATGGGTACTCGCCGACCCAGGGGATCGAGCCGCTGCGGGACGCGTTACGAGAAGACATCGCCCGAAAGTTTCCGCATGGCGACCGTGAAGTGTTCGTCAGCACGGGGACGAGCGGCGGGCTCGTGTTGGCGATGTTGTCGATGGTCGACCCGGGAGACGAGGTGATCTTTCTGGATCCCTACTTCGTGATGTACCCGGCACTCGTCCGGCTGTGCGGGGGCGTCCCGGTGGCGGTCGATTCGTATCCCGATTTCGAGCTTCGGGCGGACCGAATCGCCGAGGCGATCACGCCGAAGACGAAGATGATCCTGCTCAACAATCCCGCCAACCCGACCGGGATGACGGCGAGCCGGGATCAGATCCGGCAGGTCGCCGAGTTGGCGGCGGAGCGGGAGGTCGCGTTGGTCTCCGACGAAATCTACAGCCGGTACATGTTCGACGAGCCGCTGGTCTCCCCGGCCTCGTTCAACGAGCGGGCGATCGTGATCGACGGATTCAGCAAGAGCCATGCGATGACCGGGTGGCGGATCGGGTACGTGCACGGCCCGTCGGAGATCGTTCGCACGATGATGAAGGTCCAACAGTATTCGTTCGTCTGCGCCCCGCAACCGGCACAGTGGGGAGCGGTGCGGGCGATGGAGGTCGACCTGCATGGGCACATCGATGCGTACCGACAAAAGCGAGACCGCCTCGTCGCGGGGCTGGAAGATTGTTACGAGCTGACCAAGCCGGGCGGCGCGTTCTATCTGTTTCCGAAGGCGCCGATCGAGAGCGGGACCGAGTTCGTCGAGCGGGCGATCACGAACAACTTGCTGGTGATCCCCGGCAAGATCTTTAGCGGTCGCGATTCACATTTCCGGATCAGCTTCGCGGCACCCGACGAGACGTTGGACCGGGGAATCGAGGTGTTGCGGGAGATGGCCCGGCATGCGAGACCGCGTCGGGGATAGAATGGGCCTCGCCGGGTTCTCCGTGCGATCCCCCCCGGCTGTGATCCCCCCCCGGCTGTGATCCCCCCGGTCAGGAATCTCCCCGTGCTTCCTTCGCTCGTCTCCGTCTCGGACTCCCCCGATCCTTTCGCGGACGCACCACGGTGCGTTGCCCTCTTGAGGGATCGCCGCATGTTGACCGCCGTATTCGCGGCGACCTTATCCGCGGCGCTCGCGTGCGGGACCTTGGGGACGACCGCGCGGGCGGACGATTTTCGGCTGCACACGTTCGAGCGGGTGCAGCTGACCGACACGTACTACTCCGAGGGCATCGCGTCGGGTGACATCGATGGCGACGGCAACGCGGATGTCGTGTACGGTCCCCACTGGTACGCGGGGCCCGACTTCAAGCAGCGGCACGAGATCTAGAAGGCGGTCGCGCAGGACCGGAATCGCTACGCGGACCACTTTTTTGCGTGGACCTACGACTTCAACGGCGACGGACGGCTCGACGTGTTGACGGTCGGCTTTCCCGGTACGCCGGCGTACGTTCACGAGAATCCGGGAAGCGAAGGTCTCGACCGACCTTGGCCAAAACACCAAGTGTTCGATTGGGTTTCCAACGAGTCGCCACACCTCGTCGACATCACGGGGAACGGCAAACGGGAACTGGTATGCACGCGTGACGGGTTCTATGGGTTCGCCACGTACGAGGCGGCGGATCCGTTTTCGATATGGGAGTTTCACCCGGTCTCGGAACAAATCGCGGCGTCCCGATTCGGTCACGGTTTAGGCGTCGGCGACACCGACGGCGACGGGACGCTCGACCGGCGGACCGTCTTCTACGACGGGTTGAACCTCGTCAGCGGGTTGGAGGTCGGGTTCGGCGGCGTGTGGGTCGGCGTGTGGGTCGGCGCCACGCCGCATTTGCTGTTCATCCCCGATCGTGACGGTGACGACGTTCCCGACGGTGACCCCGAGGTGGTCCTCGACGGCTGGGGATACCAGGACACGCACGAGACGCTGAACGCGTTCATTTGGGGCCCCGACGGGTGGCTCTACGGTTGTCACGGCGTGTTCACGCACTCCGCGGTGGGTAAGCCGGGAACGCCCGATGACGAGCGGGTACGGATCAACGCCGCGGTGTGGCGTTATCACCCGACGCGTGAAGAATTCGAGGTCTTCGCGCACGGCACCAGCAACCCGTGCGAATCGATTTCGACGACCACGGCAAGGCGTTCATCACGGCGTGCGTGATCCCTCACCTGTACCATGTCATCGACGGCGCGCGGTATCAACGCCAAGCGGGACAGCATTTCAACCCCCACACGTAGGTTGTTCCGCGATTTTAGTGGCAACTGCCCAGAACGTAGGTTTTGGAGGCATTGCTGCGATGTCCGAAGTGAGGATGCGAGCGAACGCGGACAAGCT
>JAWLFY010000104.1:0-4344 GCA_041685355.1 Pirellulaceae bacterium
AATCTACCCCCTTCCCCTTTTCCTGTTTGCACGTCAAATCCGACGCAATGTTGATCGGTGCCCCCATTGAATGTCAGCAGGAAAGTTCGATGACCAAAGAGCATGAGTTTACGCTAATCCTGACATCCGAGCCTAATGAGGAACAAGCGGACAAGATGTATGCGCGGTTCCAAGATGCCACGATCGCCACGATCGCCGGTGTCCCACGAGTCGACTTTCACCGTGAGTCGACCTCATTGGAGTTGGCGATTCGATCGGCGATCGAAGACGTTCGCTCGCTTGGATTCGATGTTGGGCGAGTCGAAATGCTCCCCGACGCGCTGCCGACGTAGTCGCGAAAGCTTTCCGCCTGGACGACGCGATCAGAGTGATCGTCGGAAGTCTCCACGACTTCCGCTACGGGTTGTCGGTTTCCGGGTCGCCTTCATCGTCCGTGTCGCTCTTGGACTTGAAGTCGCCGGCGACGGCGATCACGAGCTTTTCGGGATCGATGAACTCGCGGATCGCCGCGTTGACACTCTCCGACGTCGCTTCGCGAATCATCCGCTCCTGATCCGCGACAGCTTTCATCGTGCGATCGTTGAACATTCCCCCGACCAACAAGCTGGCGAGTTGCTCGTCTTGGGTCCGGGCAACCCGTTGGGATTGCAGGTGCGACTCCTTCGCCCGTGACAACTCGTCTTCGGTGACTCCTTGATCGCGAAGCCGGTCGATCTCTTCGTTGATGACCTCAAGCAACCGATCTTTGTTGCCGGGGTTGGTGATCGCGTAGAGCACGAAATCGGTGCGGGCGTCCTTCGCCCGGGGCGAAATGCCGCTCCGCACGCCGTACGAGAGACCCTCCTGTTGGCGGACGCGATCCCCGAGTCGGCTGCTGAGCGAGCCGCCGCCGAGGATGAAGTTCCCCAGCACCAGCGAAGCGTACTTCGGCGTGTCGTCGGCGAGCTCGTATTGCTGCCCCGAATAAAGGAGCGCGTTCTCCTTGTCTGGGGTCTCGATCGTCGTCAGGTTCCCGGGGATTCCTGGGTGAGCCGGTTGGTCGACGCGGACGTAGGGGACGTCGGAGGACCAATCGCCGAGGCCCTCGGCGAGCTGTTCCCGAACCGCGTCGGGGTCGAACGATCCGACCACCGCCAACTCGCCTGCTTGGTTGCCGAGGTACTGCGAATGGACTTCGCGGATCTCGTCGACCGTGACCGCGCTATAACGTTCGATCTCTTCGTCGATCGTCGGCACGTAACGGATGTCGTCGGGGCCGTACGGCGAAAGTTGGCGACGGACCGCACGTGGGGCGAGCGCGTTCGGCTCGCTACCGCTTTTCTCGAGGCTCGTGATCACTTGGCGGCGGATCACCTCCAACTCGTTTTCGCGGAGCCCGGGGCGGCGAACGACGTCGACCAACAGATCGAGGACTTCCGGCAAGAACTCCTGTTTGGTCTTGATGCGAAGCTGGACCAAGCCGACGGTAGAGTCGATGCTCAGTTCGCACCGCAGCCGCGTCAGCTCGTCTTGGAACTGTTGGTAGTCGAGCGACTCGGTACCACGGGACATGAGCATCCCCAGCAATTCGACCGCGCCGATCTTGTCGATCAATTCTTCCGCGGTCCCGAAGCGGAGTGTCATCATCAGCGACACCGAACCGCCACGGGTCTTCTTGGGCAGCATCGCGTATTGCATCCCGCCGACCAGTTCCCCGCGCTCGATCCGCTCTTCGATCGCGAGCGGGTCAGGGTCAAACGCTTCCCCCGCCACGATCCCTTCGCGGCCTTGGTAGTTCTTCAACTTGGCAACCAAGTCGGGGCTTTCGGGGATCCGCACCCGTTGCGATTCTTCGGAGGGGATAAACAGACCGACCGTGCGGTTGTTGCGGACGAAGTACTTTTCCGCGACCCGTTGGACGTCTTCCTGGGTCAACGCCTCGACCTGGTCTCGGAACAGGAAGTACAGCCGCCAATCGCCTTGGGCCGCCCAATCGCTGAGTGACACCGCGAGCCGATCGGTTTCGGACGCTTCGAGTTCGCGGCTTTTCAAGATCTGTTGCTTCGCCCGTTCGACCTCTTCTTCGGTGACGGGTTCGTCCCGCAGCGAATGCTCGATCAGGTCGATCAGCGTCCGCCGGGCGGTCTCGATCGATTTCGACTCGGGGACTTCGGCGAGCGCCATGAAAAGGCCGGGTTCCCGGAACGCGTAGCCGATCGTGAACACGTTCGTCGCGATTTCCGTTTCGACCATTTGCTTGTAAAGGCGTCCGCTCGGCTCGTCACCCAGCACGTAGGTCAGCGCGCGGACCGCGGCGTAGTCGGGGTGGCTGCCAGACGGGATATGGTAGGCGGCGCCGGCGAACTGAATGTCGGCGACGCGGCGGACGACGACGGTCCGCTCACCATCTTGCGGCGGCTCGGTCGTGTAGGTGTCGTCGATCGGCGTGGTCGGCGCGGGGAGCGCGCCGAAATGTTCCTCGATCATGTCGAGCGCCCCGGCGGGGTCGAACTTCCCCGCGACGATCACCATCACGTTGTCGGGTCGATAAAACTTGCGGTAGAACTTACGCAGTTTGACCACGGGAACCCGTTCGATGTCACTGCGGTTGCCGATCGTGCTTTGGCCATAGTTGTGCCACTCGTACGCCGCCGACTGGATCCGCTGCATCAGCACCCGGATCGGGGAGTTTTCCCCGCGTTCGAACTCGTTGCGGACGACCGTCATTTCGCTTTCAAGGTCTTCCCCCTTGATCGTGCTGTTGACCAGCCGGTCCGCTTCGAGCCGGAGCGCGAACTCGAGGTTCTCGTCGCTCGCCGGGAGCGTCTCGTAATAGTTCGTGCGGTCCATCCAGGTCGTGCCGTTGAAATTGGCCCCGCGGTCTTGCAGCACTTTCGGGACGTCGGGGTGCCGGGGCGTCCCCTTGAACAGCATGTGTTCGAGCAGGTGCGCCATTCCGGCCTCGCCATACCCTTCGTGCCGCGATCCGACGAAGACCGTCATGTTCACTGTCACGACCTCCTTGCTCGGATCGGGGAATAGCAGGACGCGCACCCCGTTCGGCAAGCGGTACTCGGAAATCCCTTCAACGTCGGTGATATGCATCGGTTCCTCGTCGGAAGCCCGGTCGGATTCGCTTTCCGCCGCGACGGGCAGGCAAGCGATCAGGGTGAACAAGAGCAACGCGGAGATTCGGGGGAGGACGGCGAGTGTCGCGTCGGACGGTGGGCCGATCGGGCGGTGCGAAACGTCTGACATGGCGGGCTCCTGGTCCGTGGAGGAGAGCGGCGGACGCGTCGACCGGTCCCCGGTGGAAGGGGGCCTCGGTTCGCGTCAGAACAGGCCATATCTTATCGGCCCGAAGGCCCACTGGGCAGGGAGCGCGTGGCGTTCGCGAAATCGCGTGGCGTTCGCGAAATCGCGTGGGGTTCGCGAACACGCGTGGCGTTCGCGAACCGGCGTATCGAAACGAAGCGAGCCCGCGGGGGAACCGCGGGCTCGTGCCGTTCGTCTAGCTCTCGCCGAAGGCTTCGCCGGAGAGGCTTACATGTTGGGCGTCGAATAGGGTTCGACGTCACCCACCATGTGGAAGTGGTTGTGGTCGATGTAGATCACCTCGACCGACTCCTGGTCGTGGAGCGTGTGAGGCACCGGGTAGCCCACCGTGGTCTTCTCGTCGAAGAAGATCGAGCATTTGTAGTGGGCGTGGTGCAGTTGAGCCGGGCCGATCAACGGGTAGAAGCGAGGCGGGTCGACGTAGTCCGCGATCTTCTCCTTGATGATCCGGACGTCGTTCCGCTGCTTTTCCCAGATCAGCGGGATCCCGCCCTGGACCGGCTTCGCCCGTTCCAACGCCCGCATCACCTCGTCGTCGCTCGGCGGGTCGAGTGCCACCGGTTCGCCGCCGGAGGTGGTCGGTCCCAAGATCGGAACACGGTCGTACCGCTCCTTGTCCCAGAACTTGTCTTCCTGCTTCTTCTGGTAGTAGGGACTGACGGGAATCGGGAATTGCAGGAACCCGAAGTTGTAATTGTTCGGGACGTAGCAGCCGGTCGCCGAGACGGCCAGAACCGCCAGGGTACTGAGGGTCAGCCTCCCGGCGAGCGTCGTGGCCGACGACTTCCCTGATGTCTTTTGCTGAGTGGTCCTGGTCATCCGAGCAACCTTCCGTGGTTTACGATAGCCTTCGCGCCTTGCGTACTCTCTTTATCGTGTCAACCTGGAACGATCTTGCGGGTAATCCGGAAAAACCGGAGGGAAAAGCGGGGTCGCGGGCACCCCGGGGCTGCCCAGCGATCGCCTCGCGAGACCCGCCTGCCGGTCGCCGGAAGTCTTCACGACTTCCGCTACGCCACCCGGTCGCCG
>JAWLFY010000104.1:4444-18064 GCA_041685355.1 Pirellulaceae bacterium
AAGTCTTCACGACTTCCGCTACGCCACCCGGTCGCCGGAAGTCTTCACGCGCAAGAAAAAACCACGCGTGGTCGGGGACCACGCGTGGCTCGCTGGCGAGCAGTGCGAAACAGGCTCGAGGCCATGTTTAGCGATCGCTGAAGTCGAGGAACCACCAACCGTCGTCCCATTCGAGCGACACCTTCCGCCAACCCAACGGGACCTGGGGGTAGGGGTAGAAGGGGCCGATGTAGGGGAACGCCGAGGGGCTGTACTGTTGGGGGTAGCTCACCGCGGCGTAGTTCGGGTAAGCCGCGTAGCCTGGCCAGGCGTAATTCGGGAGGTACGGGGAATCGTACCGCGGGGCTCCGGCGCCACCGTAACCACCCATCGGGACGGGCTGGCCCATCACGGGAGCCCCCTGCATTCCGCCTCCGGGCATGGGAGCGGCGACCGGTCGCGCGGTCGGTTGACCTTGCATCCGATAGGGAGCGGCGGCGGCCGAGACCGAGCCGCCGGCTTGCCGCGACGCGGTGGGCCGGTTCGTCGCGGCCGGGGCGTTGGCGACGGTGACCGGCGTCAACGATTCGAACGCCGGAGGTTCGGGCAGGGGCGGCAGATCATCCGACGAAGCCGGGACTTCCGCGTTGACCTGGGCGACCCGGATTTCGTCGCGAACGTCACGGACACCCGGGGTGCTCTCGGCGATCCGGACGATCCGTTCGCGTTGCGAGTCCGAACCGGCCTGGCCGACCAATTTGATCGTGCCGCGGTGGTTGCGGACGTCGACGCCGAAGCCGCGGAGTTCCCCGCGGAGTTGGGCGTCACGGAGGGCCCCGATGACGGCCGAGGCGACGTCTTCGTGGCTGCTCGCGTCGTGCACCTCGTTGGAGGGTCCCTCGAGCGGTTCCGTGCCGGCGGTCGGCATCACCGTTCCGGGAACCGTTTCGAGCGATTCCGAGGCGTTTCGGACTTGCTCCGGCATCGGCTCTCCCCCGCTGCGGATCGCCGCGGCCTGGGCCGCCAACGCTTCGCGGAAGGAGAAGCTCGATCCCGCCGGGCTCGTCTCCGCGGGGATCGTTTCCGCGGTCGCCGCGTCCTGAGCCGCTTTGGCCGCCTGAGCCGCCTTGGCCGCAGTCACGCCGACCTCGTCGACGACTTTCGTGACGCCCTCGATCCCGTCGGCGGCTCGAAGAAGGAGATCCTTCTGCGACGATTTGCTGACCTGCCCGCGGAACACCACGACCCCTTGATCGACTTTCATGTCGAGGGTGAAGTCTTTGAGCGTCCCCGCGTCACGGTCCGCTTTCAACCGTTCGATGATCTGCTCGGCGATTTCGCGGTCGCCACCCCAGGCCTGCATCGGCCCGAGCGTAGCGATCGCCGCGATCGCCCATCCAAAATATTTTCGTCGCATGGATTGCCTCCCTACAGTCCTGTTTTCGCTCTCGAGCCTGGGTTCCACCGAGAATCCCAGCCACTCCGTACGGGTCTGGGCGTCGCATCAGCGGGGCGACTTTTTTTCCCAGCGGTCTGTTCAGACCAGCGTTGTTGCTAGTTTCGGTAATGCCGGGCAAATCAAGGTAGGTTTTTTCGGATTTTGTCGCTGAATCCGACCCAATTCTCGCCCTCGATGGCGACCCCGCGGCGGCATAATCGGCACGTTTTACCCAGTCCGTCGCGTTAAGCGTTCACGTGACCCTCGGCGTGGCGACGAAGGGATCAAGAGTCCGTCCGGCGCGCCCGGGCTTCGGCGTTCGGCGTGCCCATGCGTCAGCGTTCGGCGTGCCCGGGCGTCAGCGTTCGGCGTGCCCGGGCTTCGGCGGGCGAGAATCGGTCGACTTTTCTCGTTCGCGGGACGCTTCGGGGAGGGTATCCTGACGTCACGCCCGTGGGCCAATTGCAGACTCGAGCTTCCCGGGTTGGGCTTCCGTCTTCGGTTCATTCAGCAGCGGTCGGGAAATCGCTGTCCCTCGCCGCCACCGCCGAGCCGTGGGACCGGACTTGCGCCGTTCCGGTACAGTGTGAACGAGTACGTCAGTGATTTCCCGACCGTTGCTAACGCAACTTGACGATTTATCCATGCGTACGCTGTTGTTCGACATCGACGGCACCCTTTTGATCTCGGACGGCGGCGGTCGACGGGCTTTCGAGGAAGCGTTTCGACTCGAGTTCGGGATCGCCACCCCGGACGTCAACGTATCGTTCTCCGGACGCACCGACGCCGGGTTGATCGTCGAACTGCTGCTGCGGAACGGCGTCCCGGCGGGGCCGCGAGAGCGGGGCCGCTTGCGAAGCCGGTACGCGTCGTGCCTGCCGGTCGAGCTGGTCCGTTGTGGCGGAAGCGTTCTGCCGGGTGTCGTGGAGTTGCTAACCCGGCTTTCGGCCGACCCGCGGGTCCAGGTCGCGGCGATGACGGGGAACTTGCCCGAGACCGCGACGCGGAAGCTGGAGCACTTCGAATTGCTGCGTCATTTCCGGTTCGTCGTCGGTGGTGACCTCGATACCGAGCGGGACGGTTTGGCGCGGCGGGCGGCGGCGAGGATCTTGGACCGGTTCGGCGAGCCGGCGACTCGGGACGTGGTCGTGATCGGTGACACGCCCGACGACATCCGTTGCGGGCACGCGATCGGGGCGTCGGTGATCGGCGTGTGCACCGGTCGACACACCCCAGACGAGCTGGCGGCCGAACGTCCGGCCGCGATCTTTTCGGACCTCACGGACGTTCCCGCCGTGTTCTCGCGGTTGGTCGACGAAACGGCCGATCGAAGCTTCTTCTAATCGCCGAAGGGCTGTGATACCGTTTGTCGATGGATGCAGCCCCCGCCGACCGTGACCAGATCGCCTCGGAGTATTTCGATCTTCTCCCCTTCCCGCCCTATCCGGTGCAGGAAGAGGCGATGTTGGCGTACTTCACCAACGAGCAAGGCGTCTTGGTCTCCGCGCCGACCGGGACGGGAAAGACGCTGATCGCCGAGGCGGCCGTCTACGAGGCGCTCCGTACCGGCAAGCGGATGTACTACACGACGCCGCTGATCGCGCTGACCGACCAGAAACTCGACGAGCTCCGACAGTCCGCGGTCCGTTGGGGGTTTTCGCCCGATCGCGTCGGGTTGGTGACCGGCAACCGCAAGGTGAACGCCGACGCGCCGGTATTGGTCGTCGTCGCCGAGATCCTACTCAACCGGTTGGTGTGCCCTGAGAAGTTCAACTTCGACGACGTGATCTCGGTCGTGATGGACGAGTTTCACTCGTTCAACGATCCGGAACGGGGGATCGTCTGGGAGTTGACCTTGGCGATGCTCCCGCCCCACGTCCGCACGATGCTGCTCAGCGCCACCGTCGGCAACGCCCTGGAGTTCACGTCGTGGCTGAACCGCGCCCATGGGCGGCGGCTTCAGTTGGTTCGCGAGTCCGAGCGAAAGGTGCCGCTCCAATACGAATGGGTCGAGGACGAACTGCTCCCGGACTTTGCCGAACGGATCGCCTCGGGGGATCCGGAGATGCGGCGGACGCCGGCGCTGCTGTTCTGTTTCAGCCGCTCGCAATGCTGGACGACCGCGGAGATGCTCAAGGGGAAAAGCCTGATCGACAAGACGCGGCAAGCGGAGCTGGCTGAATACGTCAACGCCGCCGACATGTCTCGCGGCGCCGGGCCGAAGCTGAAACAGGTTCTGCTTCGCGGCGTCGGCGTCCATCACGCGGGCGTGCTCCCCCGGTATCGCCGGATGGTCGAGGAATTGTTCCAGCGGAAACTGCTCAGTTACTGTGTCTGCACCGAAACGCTTGCCGCGGGGATCAACCTGCCCGCCCGGAGCGTCGTGCTGCCGAGTCTGATCAAGGGGCCACGCGATAAACGGAAGCTGGTCGAGACCGCGTCGGCCCAACAGATCTTCGGCCGCGCCGGTCGTCCGCAATTCGACTCCCGCGGGTTCGTGTACGCCCTCGCCCACGAAGACGACGTCAAACTTCATCGATGGCGACAGAAATTCGATTCGATCCCCGAGGACACGAAAGACCCCGGGTTGCTGAAGGCGAAGAAGCAGCTGAAGAAAAAGATGCCCAAGCGTCGCACCGGCGAAACCTATTGGAACGCGACGCAGTTCGGCGAACTGCAACAAGCCTCAGCGGCGAACCTCGTCAGCCGCGGACGGCTCCCGTGGCGACTCCTGGCGTACCTGCTGGGACGATCCCCCGAGGTCCAGCCGATCCGTGACCTGGTCGGCCGGCGGCTGCTCCCGCCGAAAGGGATCGAGGAGGCACAGAAAGACCTGAACCGGATGCTGATCACGCTCTGGACCGCCGGCTACATCGAACTCGAACCGAAGCCGAAACGGGCCGCGGCCCGGCCGGCCGGATCGCCGAAGCGACCGGATGAACCGGACACGGCGGCCTCGACACCCGGGCTGTTCGGCGAAATCCTCGACCAGATGCGGACCGACGACGCGAGTTCCCGCGGGTCGGGGCAGGGTACCGGGGACGGGGATGTGGGAGATGACGCGGACCGGCTCGACGAAAGCCGTGGCTACGAAGTCGACGGGTACCGGCCCGAAACCGCCACTCCGACCGATCGGCTCCAGCGGCTCGTGCACTTGCGGAGCATCAACCCGTTGTTCGGCGTCTACCTCGCAGACCAGCTCGCGATCGCTGACCCCGAAGAACGGATCGCGACGTTGGAAAGCGTCCTCGAAGTGCCAGGAACCGTCGCCCGGTTGACCCGCATGCCACGCATCGATGAGATGCCGCCGGGGACGCTGGCACGAACGCGGCTCGATCACCAATTGCTGCAATTGGGGCTCGCCACCGCCGAAGAGTTGGGCGGGGCATCGGACGACGAGGAAGAGGAGGTCCGCGACCGCGGTTTCGGACGGGTGATGTTTGACGAACCACGCGTCTGGCCCTTGACGATCGGCGAAAAACTGCTGCGGCTGTTCCGCAACGAATTCCCCCGCGTCGACGAGGTGCGGGTGCGGCCGGTGTGGATCGTCGGCGAGCTGATGCAGTACGGGGGCGACTTCGACAAGTACGTCACCAGCCGCAAGCTGCAGAAAGAGGAGGGAATCCTGTTCCGCCACTGCCTGCGGATGATCCTGTTGCTCGACGAGATGGCGAACGTTCCGCCGGCCGAATCGACGGTGGAAACGTGGGAAGACCCGCTCGACGAATTGGCCGACCGGCTGACCGAGACCTGTCGCCAGATCGACCCCCAAAGCACCGACGAGATCTTGGTCCGGTCCGACGACGAGGAAACCGAGGACCTGATCGGCCCGGGCCGCCGGCAGGGGTGACCTCCGCTGGGCCGTCCGGCAACGCGTCCGGTTCATCGCTGACCGGCCCGTCCGATTGACGACACGCGAGGCGTCCGATAGCTTCCAAGCCTCGCCGGCTACCAACCGGCCCCCCCTTGTTGACCGACATCCGTTGACCCACAACCGTTGCCCCACGCCGGTTGAGCCACGCCCGGGTCTTGCAGCGAAAGGAAATACGTTCGATGGCGCACGAAGTCACGTTGATTACCGGTGACGGCACCGGCCCGGAACTCGCCGAAGCCGCCCGCAAATGCGTCGACGCCACGGGCGTCTCGATCAATTGGGACATCCAGGAAGCGGGCATCGACGTGATGGAAAAATTGGGGACGCCGATCCCCGACGCGACGATCGGTTCGGTCCGCCGCACCAAGTGTGCGTTGAAGGCCCCGATCACCACGCCGGTCGGCACCGGCTTTCGCAGTATCAACGTCTATCTCCGCCAAGAACTCGGGCTGTTCGCGTGCATCCGGCCCTGTAAACACTATCGCGGCGTCCGCAGCTTCTTCAGCGACGTCGGCGTCGACATCGTGATCGTCCGCGAGAACACCGAAGACCTCTACGCGGGGGTCGAATTCGAGGCCGGCAAGCCGGAAACGGGTCAGCTCATCGAGTTCATCAACGGGCTACCGTCCGACCGCAAGATCAAGACGTCCGGCGATGAAACGGGCGTGTCGATCAAGCCGATCAGCAAGAGCGGCACCGAACGGATCGTCCGCTGTGCCTTCGATTACGCCCGCAAGAACGGCCGCAAGAAGGTCACCGCGGTGCACAAGGCGAACATCATGAAGTACAGCGACGGTCTGTACCTCGCGGTCGCCACCGAAGTCGCCAAGGACTATCCCGACATCGAGTTCGAAGAACGGATCGTCGACAACATGTGCATGCAGCTGACCCAGAAACCGGAGCTGTACGACGTGTTGGTGCTGCCCAACCTTTACGGCGACATCGTCAGCGATCTCGGGGCCGGCATCATCGGCGGCCTCGGCATGGCCCCCGGCGCGAACATCGGCCCCGAAGGGGCGGTGTTCGAAGCGACCCACGGGAGCGCTCCCAAGTACAAAGGTCAAAACAAGGTCAACCCGACCGCCTTGATCTTGTCGGGAATGCTGATGCTGCGACACCTCGAAGAGATGGACGCCGCGGAGCGGTTGGAGAACGCCGTCGCCTCGGTGATCGCCGAAGGCAAAGACGTCACGTATG
This sequence comes from Pirellulaceae bacterium, assembly GCA_041685355.1. Lineage (GTDB taxonomy): Bacteria > Planctomycetota > Planctomycetia > Pirellulales > Pirellulaceae > JAWLFY01. Next base: position 10,933 of record JAWLFY010000104.1, read on the forward strand.
ACCTGAAGCCGAGCCGTGACGATCCGTCGGCGGTGGGGACGCAAGAGATGGCCCAGGCGATCTGCGACCGGATGTCCTGAGCCGTCGGCCGATGCGACCCGAAACCCGAGCGATCTTGAGCGGCCGGCGGAAAGACCCGTCGGCCGTCGTCGCGCGCGGCCTGCTGTGGGTCGCCAGCCTCGCGTACGGGATCGCCGTCCGTTTACGCAACCTGCGTTATGACCGCCGCCCCGATTCGGCCCGGCGGTGCGGCGTCCCCGTGCTCAGCGTCGGGAATATCACGACGGGCGGGACCGGAAAGACACCGATCGTCCGCGCGTTGGCCCGACGGTTCCGTGACCGCGACGTCCGGGTGGCGATCATCAGCCGCGGTTACGGACGGGGCGAGGCGGACGTGAACGACGAAGCGATGGAACTGCACCAACGGCTTCCCGATGTCCCCCACGTTCAAGACCCCGACCGCGTGGCCGCCGCGACGATCGCGGTCGAGGAACTCGAGTCGCAACTGGTGCTGATGGACGACGGGTTCCAACATCGTCGGCTCCATCGTGACTTCGATCTCGTCGTCATCGATGCCAGTTGCCCGTTCGGATTCGGTCACCTTCTCCCCCGCGGGTTGCTCCGCGAACCGCTCGCGAGCCTCCGCCGCGCCCACGTCGTCGTCATTTCGCGGGCCAGCCTGGTCGCGGCGGCCGAGCTCGATGAGATACGCCAGAAGATTTCGCGGGCCGCCCCGGGTGTGCCGTGTGTGCTGAGCGATCACCTCCCCTCGGAACTCTTCCAACACCCGGGAAGTTTGCTCCCGCTCGATCGGATCAAGGGCGCCCCGGTGTTCGTGTTCTCCGCGATCGGCAACCCCGACGCGTTCGTCGAAACCGTTCGCCGGTGTGGGGCCGACGTGATCGATCGGCGGGACCTGCCCGACCACGACCCGCTCGCCCCCGAAACCGTCGCCGACCTCGACCGATCGATCCGCTCGCACGGCGACTCAGTCGAGATCGTAATCTGCACCCACAAGGACCTCGTCAAGTTGCGGACCGACCGGATCGGCGGTCGTCCCGTCGCCGCCCTGTTGATCGATTGGGTGATCACCGAGGGGGAAGCGACCCTCGATTCGCTTCTCAGCGAACGTGTTCACGCTTTGTGCTCAACGCCCGATACACCGCTAAGTTGATCGCGTCGTCGACGAACCGGACGCTCCCGTCGCACAGCGCAAAGTTCACTCCCCCGACGTGGCCGCTTCCGAATGCCGACATCCGCAGATTCACCGCCGCGTAACTCGGGGGGACGTTTTCCGGTGTGCGGTAGTTCGGCGGGACACGGGTCGATCCGAGCACGTGCGTCGTCCCGTTCCCGCCACCGGTCCAACCCCAAACGCCCCATTTCGCGATCGGGTATCGGCTGTACCGAGTCGACGTTTCGTGGAGCCGCGTGTCGAACGCCGGGTCGTGGTGAAAACGTTCGCCGAGCAGCAACGTTTGGCTCGTTCCGTCCGTGATGTCGGCAAACCGCGTCGGCGTTTCGTTCGGCCGCAAGAACCGTTGATAGGCCCCCGGCCGCGATTCGGGTCCCGTCATGAAGAACACCCCGTCGCTCTGCATGTCGGCGTCCCGAAAGTAGGTCGAGTGGGTGCCGCCGTTGCCGAGATAACTGGTCATCCCGAACCATCCGCTCGAGTAACCCGTCCGCCGGTAATCGAGGTGCACCGGGTTTCGGTCCATCAAGTCGGACGGACAGAGAAAGACCGCGACCGTCGTCGCCGAAACCGCCTCGGTCGATTCCAGGTCCGGGTCATCGGGATCGCGGGTGTTTCGGATCGCCGCTTCGTAGCTTCCCGACCCGTCCCACCGCCCCGCCAAACCCGTTTGTTCGATCGACGACAAGAGATGCACGAACAACGTTTCACCGTACCAGTCCCGCGGCCGCCCGTTGACGAACGTCGTCAACCCCGGCGGGAACGAACGACGTGCCGACTCGAAATGGTGCGTCGCCAACGCCAGCTGTTTGAGGTGATTTTGGCACGTCATCCGACGCGCCGCCTCGCGTACCGACTGGACCCCCGGCAACAGCAACCCGATCAAGATCGCGACGATCGCGATCACCACCAACAACTCGACCAAAGTGAACCCGGCCCTCTTCATCGCTTTTGCCCTCCACGCGACGGGTCTTGGATATCCTTCGGCACATCCCGAAAGATGAACGGCCATCCACCTTACCGGCCTGTCGGGGAGATGGCAACCAACCCGTTCATTTCGCCAGATCGCGTTCGCCGCCGGACGGGGCAACCACGAAGGGTTTGAATTGCCGGAGCGTCAGAACCCGGCGCGAAACCATCCGGCGAGGTCGAAGCGGGTGCGGGTGGCAAAGAGAGACGCGACGGCGGTGTGAAAGGCGGGAGAGCCGAGAAAAACGTGAACGCGGCTTGACGCTGCCCCCCCCATAGACGCGATAAGCTAAGTTTACGGATTCCACCCAGAACCCATTCCGAATCGCACAGACCCGCCATGACTCAAGTCAATCTCAAAGAGCTCGTCGGACGGCTCAACGACACCTGTCGCACCGCTTTGGAAGCCGCCGCGGGTCTCTGTCTGTCGCGGACCAACTACAACATCGAGATCGAGCATTGGCTGCTCAAGTTGATCGAGAACGACCGCAGCGACCTGACCGTCGCGGCGAAAGCTTCCGGGGTGAACTTGGCAAAACTCACCGGGGACCTGAATCGATCGATCGACCGATTCAAAACGGGGAACGGTCGTCCCCCGGCGCTCTCGCCGAACGTGGTCGACCTGATCCGCGAAGCGTGGTTATTCGGTTCGATCGATCACGGCGTCGCGAAAGTCCGATCGGGTCATGTGTTGGTGGCGCTGTTGACCGCGTCCTCGCTCCGCTCGTTCGCCCGGGACGCGTCGGACCAACTCGAGTTGATCAACGGCGACGCGATCGCGCGTGATTTCGGCGCGGTGTTGGCGGATTCGGAAGAGGCGCACGTGCCGATGGCGGCGGGAGCCGCGTCCGGCTCCGCCGGTGGGGAAGGGGGCGCCACTCAGGGACCGACCAAGACGCCTTCGCTCGACCAGTTCACGATCGACCTGACCGCCCGCGCCGCCGCTGGCGAGATCGACCCGGTCCTCGGCCGTGACCCCGAGATCCGCCAGATCATGGACATCCTTACCCGCCGCCGACAAAACAACCCGATCCTCACCGGGGAAGCCGGCGTCGGGAAAACCGCCGTCGTCGAAGGCTTCGCGCTGCGGGTCGCCGCGGGTGACGTCCCTCCGGCACTCCGTGACGTTCGGCTCTTGTCGCTTGACCTCGGACTGTTGCAAGCGGGCGCCGGGATGAAGGGGGAATTCGAAAACCGTCTCAAAGGGGTGATCGACGAGGTCAAGTCGTCCCCCAAACCGATCATCCTGTTCATCGACGAAGCCCACACGATGATCGGCGCCGGGGGACAAGCCGGGCAAGGCGACGCCGCGAACCTGCTCAAACCTGCCCTCGCCCGCGGCGAGCTCCGCACGATCGCCGCGACGACGTGGGCCGAATACAAGAAGTATTTCGAGAAGGACGCCGCCCTCACCCGCCGCTTCCAAACCGTCAAAGTCGACGAACCGGACGAGGAAACCGCCGTCGAAATGATGCGCGGCCTGATCTCGACGCTCGAATCGCACCACGAGGTGCGGATCATGAACGAGGCGGTGATCGATGCGGTCAAACTTTCCAAACGCTACATCAGCGGCCGGCAACTCCCCGACAAGTCGGTCAGCCTCCTGGACACCACCTGCGCCCGGATCGGGCTCAGCCAAAGCGCGACGCCGCCCGCCGTCGAAGACGCCCGGCGGCGGATCGACCAGCTGAAAATTTCGATCAAGATTCTGAAACGGGAAGAGCAAACCGGCGCGGATCATGCCGAGGCGATCGCCGACGCCGAGAAGGGGCTCGCCGACGCCGAACAAGACCTGGTTCGGCTCAACGAACAGTGGGAAAAGGAACGAGAACTCGTGAGCCGCATCCGTGAGCTCCGGGCAAAGCTCAGCGGCGACGATTCCGAAACCGCCGCCTCTGCCGCCTCGGCCGCCTCGGCCACGAACTCGGCCACGAACTCGGCCACGAACTCGGCCACGAACTCGGCCACGACCGACGCCGATCCGGCCCGGTCCACCGCCAGCGACTCAACCGCCAGCGACTCAACCGCCAGCGGCCCCTCCGCCAGCGGCCCCGCGCCGGCCGCGAACACAACCTCCGCTTCGGACGCGTCATCGACGGCGGTCGCCGAGCGGGCCGCCCCGGCCGCCAGCGGAGCCGCCACGACCGCGACCAAACCCGAACCGACCGAACAAGAAATCGCCCAGTGGAAACAGGAGCTCGCGACCGCCGAAAGCGATCTGCGGGCGGTCCAAGGCGAGACGCCGCTGATGTTCCCGTGCGTCGATTCCGCCGCCGTCGCCCACACCGTCGCCGCCTGGACCGGGATCCCGGTCGGCCGAATGGTCAGCAACGAGATCAACACGGTCCTCCGGTTGAGAGAATTGATGGAGGACTCGGTCGTCGGCCAATCCCACGCGTTGGAGCGGATCGCCCAGAGCATCCGTACGAGCCGCGCCGGGCTCCGCGACCCGCGGACCCCGATCGGCGTGTTCTTGTTGGCCGGCACCAGCGGCGTCGGCAAAACCGAGACCGCGATCACGCTCGCCAACCTGCTCTACGGCGGCGAGCAAAACATGACGACGATCAACATGTCGGAGTTCAAGGAAGAACACAAAGTCTCGCTGCTGATGGGATCGCCCCCCGGCTACGTCGGTTACGGCGAAGGGGGCGTGCTCACCGAAGCGGTCCGCCGCAAACCGTACTCGGTCGTGCTCCTCGACGAGATGGAAAAGGCCCACCCCGGCGTTCAGGACATCTTTTATCAGGTGTTTGACAAAGGGCAGATGAAGGACGGGGAAGGCCGCGACATCGACTTTAAGAACACGGTCATCATCATGACCACCAACGCCGGGACCGACCTGATCAAAAGCATTTGTAGCGACCCCGACACGACTCCCGAACCGGACGGGTTCATCGAGGCCGTGTTCCCCGAACTGCTCAAGACGTTCAAACCCGCCTTCCTGGGCCGGCTCAGCATCGTCCCGTATTACCCACTAAGCGACGAAGTGATGACCAGCATCATTCGGCTCAAGCTCGGCAAGGTCCGCGACCGGATCCGCGAAAGCTACGGGGCCAAGTTCGACTTCACCGACGACACCGTCGACGCGATTCGGGCGCGGTGCACCGAAGTCGATACCGGCGCCCGAAACGTCGACCACATCCTCAACCGCTCGATGCTCCCGGAGCTGTCGTCCCAGATCCTCGCCGACTTGGCCGGCGGCAAAACGATCGCCGGCGTCTCGGTCGGGTTCCGCGACAACGCGTTCGATTACCGAATCGAAGCCGCCGACGCCTAGGCGAGGCTCCGACGGCCTACGGTCGCCTTCTGCTCCGCAAAAGTTCGTGAAAACGTTGCCCTCGCGGGGTCAAAGACGACCTCTTGAGACAGTGCCTCGAGTCTTCGATCCCGACCCTTCGCCTTGCCGCCGGCGGGCCAGACGCGTAGAAGTGAATCGGACGGAATCTTTCACGATCGCGAATCGTCGCGGAGGGATGAACGATGACTCGACTGATTTTCGGAATGGTGCTCGGCGGGCTGCTCGTGTACGGCGCGATGAACTATCATGTGGTCCGCGGCCGTGAGGGGGTCTTCCTGGTGCCGAAGTTGCAAAGTGATCTGTCGGCGATCTACACCGACGTCCGTGACTTCACGCTGCAAGATTGGCGGGGGAACCCCACCCTTGCCGCGGCGATCATGCAGAGCAATCGCACCCAACTGTTCCAGGACGCGACGCACGGCGGCTTTGTCGAAACCGTCGACCACACGGTCGAGAGGCTTTTCCGCCCGTCCCCCGTCCGATGAAAACCGTCCCCCTCGACTCGCGCGATGAAACTCAAATGTCCCGGCTGCGGCAAGATCCTTCAGGTCCCCGACTCGGCGGCCGGTAAGGTCGTCAAATGTCAGTGCGGGAAACAGCTCCGGGTCCCCGGCGGTGCTCCGGCCGCCGCCGCCAACCGCCCCGCAGCTCGCCCCACCCCGGGACAAGCGACCCCGGGACAAGCTCCGGCAGGTCGATCCTCCCCCCGCTCGCCCGCCGGCGGACAAGGCGGCTTCGGTGATTTCGATCCGGGACTTTTCGACGAGTTGACCGACAGCGATTTCCGCTCGGCCCCTGCGGCGGCGAACGCGCCGTCCGGCGGCGGGACGTTGATGAAACAGTATGCCCCACCCGGCGAAGTCAGCGACTCCGAGCCGCCTTCGGGAAAACGTCCCGGCTTCCTCACCTTCCTGGGCGTCATCAACTCCATTTGGGCCGTCATCTTCCTGCTGGGGACCCTCGCCCTCCTCGGGCTCGGGCTCGCCATCGGAATCAATTTCCTTGGGTAAGCGACACCCACGCGGTGGCCGCATCCGAACGACGAATGCTGATCGCCGTTGCAACGTTTGCAACCTCCGGATGTAAGCCCTTCATTCGCGCCCGCTCGCGGTTCCAGCAGACCGCGACTCACGCGAATCGTAAGGCCCAAGCGATTCAGGGGTTAACGCGGAATCCCGCCGTCGGCGACCGGGGGATCCCACGCGATTGGCATCATGTTTGCTTTCGCTTGGACTCCGCGAGTCGGCGTCGGCCGGGTTTACGATTCGTTTCGAACCGACATCCCCGTGAAGGCAACCGCGCCTGATCGGTCGAGCGATTCAAACGACCCGACCAACCAACTCGCCAGGTGACCGCCGCCACGGCATCGGGGGCAGCCACCAACCTACGCCCGCTCGGTCGAATCCTCCTTCCCCAGAGGAGACCCGCGTTCCCCTTACGAGAGCACAATCCCACGGCCACCCCCATTGGTCCAGGAAACTCCCCCCGAATGTTGACACAGTTGCCGCGAACCGGCGAGAATACCGCCGAAGCCGATCTCACCAACCGGCGAGAACACCCCGCCGAACCAGCGAGAATACGAGGCTGGCACCCACCAAACCGAAGGTGTAACCGGCGAGAATAGCCGCCTCCACACGAATCTCACCGGACCAACCGCTGAGAAACAAGTT
>JAWLFY010000255.1:0-4394 GCA_041685355.1 Pirellulaceae bacterium
CAAGCCGTTTGACGCTTTCACGACAACCGAAAAAAGCCCCGTCCGAGACGGGGCTTTTTCTGGAACCACCACCGTGACCCGAACCGCTTACGACTTCGCGTCGGGCTTCGAAGCGGCGTCCGAATCCGATTCGCCGGCTCCGGCGGGGACGGTTTCGGCGTCGGGTAACCCGCGAGTCTCCCCGCGGAACTCCAGCCGCGTGATCTTCCCTTGGTCGTTCTTGAAGGCCTCGATCACGATCGTGTCCTTCCCTTCGAACGCCCCGCGGAGAAGTTCCTCGCCGAGCGGGTCTTCGATCCGTTGCTCGATCGCGCGACGCAGCGGACGGGCGCCGTAATCCAGGTCGCTGCCGCGTTTGATCAAGAACTCCTTCGCTTCGTCGGTCAATTCGACCGCGAGGCCACGTTCGAGCAACCGTTCGCGGACCTTGACCAGTTCGTAATCGATCACGGTCTTCAGGTCTTCCTTGTTGAGGTGACGGAAGATGATCGTATCGTCGAGCCGGTTCAGGAACTCGGGCCGGAACACCTTCTCGATCCGCTCCATGACGCGAAGCTTCATCGACTCATAGCTGGCGTCCTCGTCCGGCTTCTGGAACCCGAAACTCGACTCGTTCTTGATCGCCTCGGCACCCGCGTTGGTGGTCATGATCAAGATCGTGTTGCGGAAGTCGACGTTGCGTCCGAACGAATCGGTGAGCCGTCCCTCCTCCATCACCTGGAGCAACATGTTGAACACGTCCGGGTGCGCCTTTTCGATTTCGTCGAACAACACCACCGCGTACGGACGACGGCGAATCTTTTCCGTCAGCTGGCCCCCTTCCTCGTAGCCGACGAATCCGGGGGGCGCCCCGATCAAGCGGCTCACGTTGTGCTTCTCCATGTACTCGCTCATGTCGATATGGATCAGCGCGTCGGCGTCCCCGAACATGAACTCGGCGAGCGCCTTGGCGAGCAACGTCTTCCCGACGCCGGTCGGCCCGGCGAAGATGAACGAACCGGTCGGCCGCTTCGGATCTTTCAACCCGCTCCGGCTGCGGCGAACCGCCTTCGCCACCGCCGCGACCGCCTGGTCTTGGCTGACGACCCGCTTGTGCAGGTCTTCCTCCATCTTCAACAGCCGCATGCTGTCTTCGGTCGAGAGCCGCGTGAGCGGGATCCCGGTCATCTTGCTGACGACCTCGGCGACGACCTCTTCGTCGACGACACCGTCGGTTTGCTGACTCTTGGCGCGCCAATCCTGGGTGATCTGGTCCTTTTTCTTGCGAAGCTTTTCGGCCTGATCACGCAGGTTCGCGGCCTTCTCAAAGTCCTGATTGGCGACCGCGTCCTCTTTCTCTTTGTTAAGCTTCTCGACTTCCTCGTCGATCTCCTTCAAGTCCGGCGGCCGGGTCATCGTCCGCAAACGGACTCGCGCCCCCGACTCGTCGATCACGTCGATCGCCTTATCCGGCAGGCACCGCGCGGTGATGTACCGCTCGCTCATCTCGACCGCCGCGGTGATCGCGTCGTCGGTGAACTGCACCCGGTGGTGTTCTTCGTAGCGTTCCCGGAGTCCCTTCAAGATCTCGATCGTCTCGGCCTTCCCGGTCGGCTCGACCATGATCTCCTGGAACCGCCGCGCCAGCGCGTTGTCTTTTTCGATGTACTTCCGGTACTCGTCGAGCGTCGTCGCCCCGATGCACTGGAGCTCGCCCCGTGCCAAAGCCGGCTTCAGCACGTTCGCCGCGTCGATCGCCCCTTCGGCGCCGCCGGCACCGACGAGCGTATGCAGTTCGTCGATGAACAGGATCGTGTTCTTGACGCGGCGGACTTCGGTCATCACCGCCTTGATCCGCTCCTCGAATTGACCGCGGTACTTCGTCCCCGCGACCATCATCGCCAAGTCGAGCACGACGATCCGCTTGTCGGCCAAAATCTCCGGGACCTCGCCCGAAATGACCCGTTGGGCGAACCCCTCGATGATCGCCGTCTTCCCGACCCCGGCCTCGCCGAGCAGCACCGGGTTGTTTTTCGTCCGCCGGCAAAGGATCTGGATCGCCCGTTCGATCTCCCGCTCACGGCCGATCACCGGGTCGAGTTCGTTCTTGCGAGCCAGTTCGGTCAAGTCGCGGCCGAAACTGTCCAGCGCCGGCGTCTTGCTCTTGCCGCTCTTGCCCGACGATCCGCCTCCGCTCCCCTCGGATTCGCCGCCGCGTCCGCCGCGTTCGCCGACTTCGGCCCCCTCGAGCCCATGCCCGAGCAAGTTGAGCACCTCCTCGCGGACGTCCTCCAACTTCAAGCCCAAGTTCATCAATACCTGAGCCGCTACGCCCTCCTGCTCTCGGAGCAAACCGAGCAGGATGTGTTCGGTGCCGACGTAGCTGTGATTCAGGTTCCGAGCCTCTTCCATCGAGTACTCGATCACCTTCTTCGCCCGCGGGGTTTGGGGCAGCTTCCCGACGGTCACCATCTCCGGGCCGCTTTGGACTAATTTTTCGACCTCGAGCCGGATTTTCCGGAGATCGACGTCCAGGTTCTTCAGAACGTTCGCCGCGACCCCGCTCCCTTCCTTCACCAGCCCGAGCAAGATGTGCTCGGTGCCGATGTACTCGTGGTTGAAACGCTGAGCCTCCTGATTGGCCAATTGCATGACCTTGCGGGCTCGGTCGGTAAATCGCTCGTACATGTTCGTTCTCGTTACCCAGGTCAGGTCGTTCGGGCTCACGCGTGTCAGGCCGGTGACGTCTCGATGACGCCGAAGCCGCTCCTCAACACGCCGTTTCTCTGCGATCGGGTGCTGCCAGTCTGGCGACTCTCGCCGCGACGACGACTCTCACGCAAACCGTACGCCATTTCGGTGGTGGCTATCTACATCCTCGTCCAGTGAGGAGGGCTGGTCCGCCGGCAAAGCCGATCGCACCGCCGCTCCCTCTGATTCTACCGGTTGAGGCAAAAACCGGGGATAGGAGCTTGACACTCCCCCGACCGGATTCGGCGAAACGGGGCGAATCGTCCTCCCGGCCGTCGGGAAAGACCACCGGGGACGCCGAACGCTCGACGGTCACGACCAGCTTTGCCCGGCGAAAAGTCGGTCGACGTCGTTCTCCGGTTCTCGGTGCCGGCCATCCGTTTCCGATTCCGGGCTCGATCCCCGATGCAAAGTCGGTTCGTCCACGCGACCCGGCTCGTCGGCGCGACCCGGCTCGTCGGCGCGACCCGGCTCGTCGGCGGGGCGCGGTTCGTCGGCGGGGCGCGGTTCGTCGGCGGGGCGCGGTTCTTCACCAACCCCCGATACGTCTGCGGTTTCTTCGTGCCCCGCCGTCTCTTCTTCTTGCCCGGCCGCCTCTCGTGCCCGCTCGAGACGCCGTTGCTCCGATTCCCGCTCCAGCCACCACCCGTCGGCCGCTTCCACCCGGGCGATCTGTTCGAGCAACTGCTCCGCGGCGTCGAACCGCTCGGTGTGGCGATAAACGCCCGCCAAAAGCAACAACGCCGGCGGGTCTCGCGGCTCGACGGCGAGGACATCGCTGAGCATCCCTTCCGCTTCGTGCCAATTTCCCGCCAAGTAGGCGGCTCGGGCCTCGGGAAACACGTCGGGCTCCTCACTCACCGTTCGCGGCGCGATCAGCTCTGGCAATTCCTTGACGCTGCGGACGACCCACACGCCCCAGGCGATCAAACCGACCCAACAACCCACCCGGACCAAAATCCCCGAGAGCCATTCGGGATAGAGAAAGCGGGTCACGAGCCCCAGATTGATCGCGACCGTGAACGCGATCGCGGCCGGCAGCGCCGCGACGCGGCCACGCCACCAAAGTTCGGCCATCCCCGGCCACAAACAGGTCAGATAATACCGTGCGTCCATACGTCGCGTTCATACGTCAACGCCAGCTCGAGAATCAAGACAAGGACCAATCACGGCCGGGATCCCCCCCAAGCGTCGCGGTTCCCGCCCGACAGCCCTCGTGCTCCGGCTGACTCCAACTCCTACCTTGCATTCGCGATCGCCCCGGCTGTCGCGATGTGTCGCCCGCTGGGCTGGCAGATCGCCGGATCAGTTCGGCCAAAACCGCCAAGGCATCGCTTGGTGAGCAACGGCCGCCCCCACCGCCCCCTGCCGCCCCCTCCCCCCCGGAGAGTACGAGTACGAGTGCCGCTCCGCTGAGTACGAGTACGATTGAAAGCGCAAAAATTGAAAGCGCAAAATGCGCCGGCGAAATGTCGCGTGTCCCCCTTGCCGTCCGGTATGCTTTTGCCGCGTCAGGCACCGTTGCTTCGGGGGGGCCGAGGCGTCACGATGGTCGGCTGGAATTCGGTGACGGGCTGGAATTCGGTGACGCGGGGCGGGGCTGGGCTGAACGGGGCTGGGCTGAACGGGGCTGGGCTGAACGGGCTGGGCTGAACGGGCTGGGC
>JAWLFY010000256.1:0-4386 GCA_041685355.1 Pirellulaceae bacterium
GGGAAAACCTGGCGAACAGGGCAAGCCTGGGGAGCAGGGAAAATCTGGCGAGCAAGATGAATCCGAATCGCCTCCCACCCCTTCGACGCCCCAGCAACTTGCGGAGCAGCAGCTTCAAGACGCCATCGAACGGATGCGGGAAGCGGAACAGCGTTTAGAAGAATCGAAGCGAGAGGACGCGATCACGAAACAACGGGACGCCGAAGAGAACCTGCGGACCGCGATCGACGAGCTCGAAAAGATCCTCCGCCAACTCCGCGAGGAGGAGATGCAGCGGGAACTGGCCCGGGTCGAGTCACGGTTGCGAAAGATGGCGGCGATGCAGTCCCAGGTGCTCGACGATTGCGTCGCGCTCGCCGCGACCCCGGAAAGTCAGCGAAGCCGCCAAACCGACTTGAAGGCGGGTGACTTGGCGTTCGAAGAAAAGAAGATCACGCTCGAAGCCGACCGGGCGATGCTGTTGTTACGCGAGGAGGGGTCGAGTGTCGCGTTCCCAGAGGTCTTGGAGCAGATCCGTGGCGACACGGTCCGGGTCACCGAGCGGCTGGGCGAGTCCAAGATCGATGCCGTCACCCAGGGGATTCAGCAAGACATCTTGGCGGCGCTCGAGGAGATGATCGAGGCGCTGCAAAAGGCCCAGCGTGACTTAGAAAAACAGAAGCAACAGCAACAGCAGCAAGGCCCGTCTCAGCAGCAGCAGCCGGGCGAACAGCCGTTGATTCAGTCGTTGGCTGAGCTCAAGTTGATTCGCACGATGGAGACACGAATCAAGACGACGACGGAGCGGTATGCCGATCTGCTAGAATCGGGGGAGACGACGGGCCCGGAAGTTCGGCCGCTGTTGGAATCGTTGGCCGACCGCCAGGACCGCCTGTATCGAATCACGCGCGATTTAGTCTTGAAGCGGAATCAGTGACCCGCGCCCACCGTTGACCTCACGTCGATTCTCAGGAGGCGAACGTGAAGCGATCCATGACGTCCCGAGGCGGTTTCGGCCGGCTTACCCAAAACCTGGTGGCACTCGGCCTCGGGGTGGTCGCGACCTTGCCGTTGGCCTGGCTCGGTAGTCCAGCAATGGCGGCGAGCGACGACGCGCTGTCACGCAAGGCGAGTTGGGAGCCGATGTCGCCAGAATCCCGGGTCCGGATGTTCCGGGATGGCTTGGAGGGGCTGGGCGTCGAAGCGTCGGAGGTGGACCGGTTGTCGGACCGTTACGCCGCCGACACCGATGACGGCTTGGTCGATCCGATTGACCGTTTCGTCGAACTGGTGCGGCCCCTCGCCCCGGTCCTCGAATCGCTCATCGCGACGGCCGAAAAAAGCGTGACCGCGGCCGCCGTTGAGCTCGATCCTGACGGGTCAAGCTATGCCGCGTTCGAATCGCTCCCGTCCCCGGTGAGGATGACGGTCCGGACCTGGCTCGGACGCCAACTCGTGCGGAAACGGTTGTACGACGAAGCGCTGCCGATCCTCGCCGAGGTGAAACCGACCGAATGCGTCGATCCGGCGGGCGTGCTGTTCTACCGAGGCGTTTGCTATCACGCCTTGTTGATGAAAGACGAAGCCCTCGCCGACCTGCAGCGGTTGCTCGAGCAAGAAGAGGCGTCGCCGGTCCGTTTCGTCCGCACGGCCAAGCTGATGGCGAACGATCTGAAACCGTTGGAGGAGGACTCGCTCGACGAGATTTCACGTCTGATGACCGACGTCACCCGCCGCCTCGACCTGGGCCGGACGGACGAACAGGTCAAACGCCGCGAACAGACGATCATCGATAAGCTGACGAAGTTGATCGATAAGATCGAACAGCAACAACAGCAACAGCAGCAACAACAACAGCAACAACAGGGTGGCGGCGGCCAAGGCGGAAGCCAGGGCGGCCAAGAAACGCCGATGGAGGACAGCCGGATCGCCGGTGCCAACGGGGCAGGCGACGTCGATCGGAAACCGATCGATCAGAAAGACGGTTGGGGGAACCTGCCCCCGGCCGAGCGTCAAGAGGCGCTGCAGCAAATCGGTCGCGACCTGCCGACGCACTATCGCGAAGCGATCGAGGCCTACTTCCGAAAACTGGCTACCGACGATTGATCAACCCGGAGAACTCGTCAACCCGGAGAACTCGTCAACCCGGAGAACTCGTCGGCCCGAAGAACTCGTCGGCCCGAAGAGCTCGTTACCCCGAAGAGCTCGTCATCACCGTCATCGAACCACGCCACGATGGCGGCGTCGACCGGTTCCGCCGCATCGCCCGATTTATGCTCATCGCCCAGCCGCTGCCGGGCCAACCGGTTGATGACCCGCAACGCGTCGACGGGGGTCGCGTGTCCGTCGCCGTCAACGTCATAGAACCGATCGATCGGAGGGAACGATCGACTAGAACTTCTTCGCGGCGAAACGTTTCGTGACCGCGTTTCGCAAACGGACGCAAGCCATTGAAAGCGATGTGGGACTACCTTCAATCCGAAGCCGGGATCCGGCTGAGCTGCTTTGCCGGCGTCCTCTTGGTCATGATCGTCTGGGAACTCGTCGCACCGAGGCGACGGTTGCAGGTTCATCGGCCGTTTCGCTGGTCGAGCAACCTGGGGTTGGTCGGGCTCAACACGATTCTGCTGCGTCTCGTTGCCCCGCTCGGCGCGGTCGGTGTCGCGCTGATCGCGGAATCCCGTGGGTGGGGCCTGTTTCAAAACGTCGACGCTCCCAGATGGTTCGCGATCCTCGCGTCCGTCGTCCTCCTCGACCTCGCGATCTACCTGCAGCACGTCATGTTTCATGCCGTGCCCTTGTTTTGGCGACTGCACATGGTGCATCACGCGGACCTCGACATCGACGTGACCACAGGCTTGCGGTTCCACACGGTCGAGATCCTGTTGTCATTCGGCATCAAGGCCGCCGCGGTGCTCTTGCTCGGCCCGCCCGCGGTCGCCGTGCTGGTATTTGAAGTACTGCTCAACGCCACGAGCATGTTCAACCATAGCAATATCCGGATGCCGGTCGCCGTCGACCGCGTCCTCCGCTGGCTCGTGGTGACACCCGACATGCACCGCGTCCACCACTCCGTTGACGTACGGGAGACGAACAGCAACTTCGGTTTTAATCTATCCTGGTGGGATCGCTTGCTCGGCACCTATCGCGACCAGCCCGCCCAAGGGCACACCGGCATGACCATCGGACTTGCCGAATTTCGCGACGAGCGGATCGCGGAGCGGTTCCCTCGATTGCTGATGCTTCCGGTCACCGGAAACGGCGGCGATTATCCCATCAATCGTCGAGGCCCCGATCCGGGTCCGACCGCGAGGGAGGAGCCAACGCGAACTGAAGTCCATCGGGACAAACCCGGGGACAGCTAGCTCGCTCTGGAAAGGGGGTACGGTCAACGTGTTGCCAGCCCGAAGACATCCGAGTGGTTCACCATGGCGTCATTCGAACTTCGTCCGACCTTCGAGATTCCGCTGGCTTGGGGTGCCGAGGAAGCGATGCGACGGATTCGCCGTGGGCTTCGCGATCCCCCTTTGGCCGGCCGCGTCGCCTCGCTCGGTCGCGTCGCGGAGTTTCGTATCCCGGACGAACAACAGCGGTTGTGGTCTCCTCAGTTGTCGATTCAGGTCGAGGACGGAGATCAGGGAGGTCTCCTCCACGGTCGCTTCTCTCCTCGCCCGGAGATCTGGACCGGCATCATGTTGGTCTACGTCAGTGTCCTGTTCCTGATCGTCTGCGGGCTGGCGTACGCGTATGCCCAATGGGCCATGGGACGACCGTTATGGGCCCTGGTCAGCCTCCCGATCGGCGTGGGGGTGATCGTCGCGATCCACACTGCTAGTCTCGTCGGTCAACGGCTGAGCGCGGACCAAATCCGCGAGCTGATGTCGCTGTTGGAAATCGCACTGGAACGGGCGAAAGCGGCGGGCACCCCCCCGACCGGTGACGATCCACCCGACCGTTCAAACTCATCGGAATCCTGATGCTTGAGAAACGCGAATTACACGCGGACCAACGGATCATTCCCACCGACGACGGGGAGGTGATCGGAGCCAGTTATCGATGGCCGACGGGTCAATACTGTGCGATCCACACCGAGCGAGGGATCGTCGGTTGCGGGCTTTACGACTGCGACGTCGGATCGAAGTTCGGGATGGCGATCGCGATCGCACGGGGCACACCCGAGCATCCGCTGTACGAACCCGAAGACCTGATGGCGGCCCGAATCGCTGAGGTCAGCGAGCCCGCGCAAGCCCTGGGAATCACCGTCGGCATGACCGGCGCCGAGGCGGTCCACCGCCTCCTCCGCACCACCTGACCCGGGGCGTAAAGAACCGGCCGAAATGCGTTCCCCGGTGGGCTCTTCCGCGATTTTAGTGGCTTGCGGGCTGGCGTCGGCGAGGTTTTTTCAGG
>JAWLFY010000105.1:0-17927 GCA_041685355.1 Pirellulaceae bacterium
GATCTTGCCGTTCTTTTGTAACTCCGTCCCCCGTCCCCCTCGTGACGTGACACGATACTTCGCCGTGGACACCGTTTTCTGAGCCCCCCGATTCGTTTTCACCGTCAACAGATCGCGGTCCCCGGTCGACGCCTTGAACCCGAGCAACCGGTCCCCTTCGCCGAGCCGGATCAGCGTGACCCCTTTCCCGGGACCCGACAGGTAATTGATTTCCTCGGCCGGACAGACCATCGCGCGGCAATCGGCGGTGACCGCGAGCACGGTTTCGGTGCCGTGCACCGCCGCGACCGCGACGACCGCGGCATCGCCACTGACCCGCGCGAACCGCCGCCCGCTGCGGGTCGACGGTTCGGCGTATCCCTCCAACCCGAACCGCAACGCGAACCCGTTGGTCGTCGCCGCCAACGCGTGCGTCTCGGGACAGACGTCGGGATCGTGCGGGTCTTCCTCGATCGCCCCGATCACACGGGGGTCGAGCGAGATCACCGAAACGATCCGCTCCCCGTCCTTCATCTTGAACAACTTCTGGATCGGCTCGCCGAACCCGGTCGACGCCGGGATGTCGGCCAACCGCGACGTGTAGCAGACCCCGGCCGACGAGAAGAACGCGACCGTCGCGCGGGTGCTGCCGGCGATGCACGCGAGCACCCGATCCCCTTGGCGGACGCGGCTCTTCGACGGATCGGCGATCTGCTTTTGGCGTTTGACCCAGCCGTCGGTCGTCACCAACACGTGGCAATCTTCGTCGACGATAAAGTCTTCTTCGGTGTACTCGACGTCTTCCTCCTCGACGCCGATCCGCGTCCGCCGTTTCCCGGCCGGACCCGATCCGTGTGTCTTGACCACTTCGTTCAGTTCGTCTCGGACGATCGACCAACGTCCCGACGAATCGTATCCCGTCGCGTCGTCGGCGAGCAGTTCCCGGATCTCGCCCGCCCGCGTGTTCTTCGCGTCGAGTTCGTCAAGAACCAGATTGATTTCGAGTTTGGCCAGACGGTACAGCTTGAGCTCCAGGATCGCGTCGGTCTGTTCCGCGTCGAGCCCGCCCCGATCGGCGGGGAACCGTTTCATGATCTTTTCCGCCGCGTCCGCCTTGCCGTCGCTCCCGCGAATGATCTTGATGATCGTGTCGAGGGCGTCGAAGATCGTCGCGAACCCCTCCAGGATATGAATCCGCTTTTCGAGCGCCGCGAGCTCATTGGTCAGCCGGCGGGTAAGCACGTCGAAGCGGAAATGGAGGAAATGCCAGAGGATCTCCTTCAAGCTCAACCGGCTCGGGGCGCCGACTTCCGGGTTCTCGAGCGGGACGAGGCAGGTCAGGTTGACGTTGAAGTTCGTCTGCAGCGGCGTGTGCTTGTAGAGATACGCGAGCACCTTTTGCTCGTCGGCCCCCTTCTTGAGCAGCAGATCGATGCGGATCTCTTCGGTCGACAGGTCGCGGACTTCGTTGACCAGCGGAAGCTTGCCGCCGTAAACGAGTTCGCCGATTCGCTCGACCATCGTCGCCTTGTTGACGCCGTACGGGATCTCGGTCACCCGCAACACGCGGCCCGATCGGTCATCCCCCGCCACCTCGGCGACCCCCCGCGTCCGGATCGTCCCTTGGCCGGTTTGGTAAAGCTCGCGGAGTTCGTCCTTGGTGTTGACGACTTGGCCGCCGGTGGGAAAGTCGGGTCCCTGGATCGCGTCGTTGGCGACGAGCTGGTAATCCTTGATTTCCGGGTCGCGGAGCAGCTTCAGCAGCGCCTGGCAGACCTCTTTCAAGTTGTGCGGGGGGATGTTCGTCGCCATCCCGACCGCGATCCCGGTGGCCCCGTTGACCAACAGGTTCGGGACCCGGCTGGGGAGCACCACCGGCTCTTCGCGGCTGCCGTCGTAGTTCGGCTTCATCGCCACCGTCGGGGTCGACAGATCCGCCAAGATCGCCGACGCGATCGGCGCCAGTCGGCATTCGGTGTATCGCATCGCCGCCGCGTTGTCGCCGTCGATGCTGCCGAAGTTCCCGCTACCGTCGATCAGCGGGATCCGCATCGAGAACGGCTGTGCCATCCGCACCAACGCGTCGTAGATCGACGAGTCGCCATGGGGGTGGTAGTTCCCCATCACGTCGCCGACGACCTTCGCACACTTGCGGTGCTTCGCGGTCGACTCGAGGCGTTGTTGTCCCATCGTGTACAGGATCCGCCGCTGGACCGGCTTCAACCCGTCGCGAACATCGGGGAGCGCCCGGCTGGTGATCACCGAAAGCGAATAGTTCAGGTACCGCTCCTGCGCCGCTTGACGGAGCGGGACCGGTTGCCACGACGCGGGCTGTTCGAACGGCAGCGACCCGTCGGTCGCCGCCCCGTTGCCGTCACGTTTTGATCGACGCTTTGCCACGCCAAGGGGCTCCTGGGGTTCGCGGGCGAAAGAGAGGGGAGACCGGCCGAGTTCAAGACTTGCCGGTTATAGCGATCCGACCCGATGCAACGGAACCGCTGATCGTGCAAGTTGCAGCGTCCGGCGGTCAGGGGCTGGTCACGGGAGGGGGGAAGACCCGATGAGACTCGGGACACCGTGCCGGCGGAGGGACGCCGCGGACGGGACGGACGCCGGGCGGGTGCCCAGCGACGACACTCGGGTTGCGACCCGGTTTACGGAGGAACCGAACGATGAAACGTTTGACGGCAAGGGCCCTGGCCAACTGGTCGGTGGCGTTCACGATGTTGGCAACCGCCGGCGTTTCCTCGGCCCAAGGCTACGGGAGCGACGGTGTAATCGTCCGCTCCGAGGTGGTCAGCGACGTCGCGGTCGGTGGCGAGACCGTGGTCGGCAGCGAAGGGGACGCGTCGGGTGATCCCGCCGGCTACAACACCGGCGTCGGGCGGGGCTACGGGCGCCCCGACCTGTTCTACAACAACTACACCCAAGGCTACGCGAACGCGACCAACGCCCAGATGTACGTGTCGCCGGTTCCGGTCCCGCCGAACGTCGGGCACACCTATGGAACCTATCAGCCGTTCTATCCGGAAGAATATCTCTACTGGCACAAGAATCGTTTTCACAACTACTACGATAACGGAAGGGGGACGAATCGGACGCGGGCGACGTATTACGCACCGCCGGTTCGCCAGGCGGTGAGCAACATTTACTGGAACTATTTGCGGCTGCCCCGCTAGTCATCGGCGGCACGCGACCACCCCCTCCAACGAACCGGACGTTGACCATGCTTCGCCCCTTGCTCTTCGCGGCCGCCGCGGCCGCCACCTTCCCCGCGATGAACCTTTCCCCGGCGTCGGCGGTCGACCCGTACGCGGTGACCGACATCTGGAATCGCAACTTCGCCGCCGACCGGCCTTGGCATGGCCCCTACTACCACATCCAGTACGGGCAACCGACGGCCCTCGTCGTGCCCCCGACCGCCCACATGCGACAGACGTATTCGTGGGGGGTGAGCCAGAACAAAATGATGCCGATCCATCATCAGTTCGGCCGCAACGCGAGCTCACCCGGGGCCCGTCCGCACGGCAGTTTTCGACCCACCCCGGGCTGGCCCAGCCACACCGACCAGTTCGGCGTCTACTACGTCCGCGGCCCCTGGTGATTCGCCCTCGCGGCGACCGGTCCGGGTGACGGCTGACGGAACACTGCCAATCCTCGATCGCTCGATTCTGATGCACGATTTGCGCCCTATGGTTTGCGCAGACCCAATCGTGCCGACATCGGAAGCACAGCGACCAGGATTCAACAGCAATGCGTCAAACGACTCAGCCGGCCCGGCCCGAATCGAGCCGCCAAGAGCAATTCGAAGAAATCAAGCGGCGGATCCACGGCAAACTCGTCGACAAGCTTGACCTCTCCCGAGTCGGGGAACTTCGAGGCGACAAGCTTCGCCGCGAGATCCGCATGGTGGTGGAGCACCTCTGCGACGCGGAGGACACCCTCCTCAACCGCCAAGAGCGGGAACGGATCGTCGACGAGGTGCTCGACGAAACGTTCGGGCTCGGACCGCTCGAGCTGATCCTGAAGGACCCCGGGGTGAGCGACATCCTGATTAACGGTCCGAAGAACATCTATATCGAGAAGGACGGGGTGCTGCAGAAGTCGGAGGTCGAGTTCCGCGACGGCAAGCACCTGCTTCAAATCATCGACCGGATCGTCAGTAAGGTCGGCCGCCGCGTCGACGAGACCTGTCCGATGGTCGACGCACGGCTCGAAGACGGCTCGCGGGTCAACGCGATCATCCCGCCGCTGGCCCTCGATGGTGCCGCCGTCAGCATTCGCCGGTTCGGCAGCAACCCGCTCAAGCTCGAGGACCTGCTGAACTATCGCGCCTTCACCCCTGAGATGGTGATGTTGCTCGAAGGCTGCATCAAGGCGCGGCTCAACATGATCATCGCCGGCGGGACCGGGTCGGGGAAAACGACGCTCCTCAACACCCTGTCGTCGTTCATCGGTCACGACGACCGGATCGTGACGATCGAAGACGCCGCCGAGCTTCAGCTCCAACAGGACCACGTCGTGCGTCTCGAGACGCGGCCGGCGAACATCGAGGGGAGCGGAGCGGTGACCGCGACCGACTTGGTCAAGAACGCCCTCCGCATGCGTCCCGAACGGATCATCATCGGCGAATGTCGCGGCGGGGAAACGCTCGACATGTTGCAGGCGATGAATACGGGTCACGACGGGTCGCTCACGACGATCCACGCGAACACCCCGCGGGACGCGGTCGCTCGTCTCGAAACGCTCGTGATGATGGCCGGGTTCGAACTCCCGGTGAAGGCGATCCGGCAACAAATCTCCGGGGCCGTCGACGTGCTCATCCAGGCCAACCGGTTGCAAGGGGGACCGCGGCGGGTGACCGCGATCACCGAGGTCGTGGGGATGGAACAAGACACGATCGTGCTGCAGGACGTCTACCGGTACCGACAACTCGGCATCAACGAAGACGGCAAGGCACACGGCCATTTCGAGTGCACCGGCGTCCGCCCGAGTTTCATGGATCGGCTCGAATCGGCCGGCGTGCGGTTGCCCGCCAGCGCGTTCCGCGAACGGGTCATGATGCAGGCCTAACCCCTTCGCCCGACCCCACCCGTCCCCTCCAGCCCTCCACCTGAGCATGTCTCCTATCGTCATCATCGTCGCGGTCGGCGTCTTCATCGCCTCGCTGGTCGCGTTGGCCGCTTCGGTATTGATGCCGGACGGCGAATCCACGTCCACCGAAGATCGACTGGCCGAAATGGCGGCACGACGCCGCACCGGTTCGGGCGACCCGCAACAACAGTCGCTGCTCCTCAACGGCAGCCTCGACGAACCGAAAGGGGCATTCGACAACCTGCTCAAAGGGATGCCCGCCCTCGGCGAATGCCTCGTCCACGCCGACATCAAGATGAGCCCGACTCAGTTCGTGATGCTCTGCGCCGCGTTCTTCGGGGCCGGGTTCCTGATCTGCTTCGTGACCCCCGTCCCGATGCTGCTCGCCCCGATCCTCGGCGGCGTCCTCACCGGCCTCCCCGTCGGCTGGCTGTTGATGAAACGGAAACGGCGGCTCGCCCGGTTCGGGAACCAGATGCCCGAAGCCCTCGAACTGCTCGGCCGGTCGCTCCGCGCCGGCCACTCGCTGAACGCCGGGTTCGGTCTCGTCGCGGGCGAAATGGAACCGCCCCTGGCGACCGAGTTCGGACGCTGCTTCGAAGAACAGAAGTACGGGATCCCGCTCGACGAGGCGATCGAGGAGATGGCCCAGCGGATCCCCAACATGGACCTCCGGTTCTTCGCGACCGCCGTCATCCTGCAACGACAAACCGGCGGCGACCTGAGCGAGATTCTCGACAAGATCGGCCGGCTGATCCGCGAACGTCAACAGATCCTCGGCCAAATCCAAGCCCTCACCGGCGAAGGCCGGATGAGCGGGGCCGTGCTGCTCGCCCTGCCGCCCGTGTTGTTCCTGGTGATGCTCAAGATCAACTTCGAGTACGTCATGATGTTGTTCACCGACCCCGCCGGTCGCTACATGCTCGGCGCGGCCCTGATCAGCCAACTGCTCGGCGCGTTGATGATCAAGAAAATCATCACGATCAAGGTCTAACGGCCCAACCGAAAAGGGGGCAGACCCCTATGCCACCTTCTTTGTAGCGGAACGGCGCAAGCTGTCCGGTTCCGCCCTGAACAATCCCTTGAAACACCGGGCGGCTCGCGCCGCTCCGCTACCAAAAACACCCCGGATCCGCATCACGGTGATAAGAGTTCGATCATGACCCTCCTACTTCTCAACGACCTCGCGATGCCCGGCCCCGTGCTGATCACGTCGGTCGCCATCTTCTTCGCCGTCACGGCCGTGGCGTGGGTCGCGATCGGCCGCGTCAGCGGCGGCGACCGCCCCCGCGCCGAGTCGCGGCTCGACGTCCTCAAAGACCCCCGACGACGGGTCACCGAGATCGCCGAGGCGGAAAAGCAACAGTCCAAAAACGCCGCGCTCACCGCCGCCCTCGAACGGGCCTCCACCCCGCTCGCCGATAAGCTCGGCGGGAGCGAGGCCGAAATCGGCAAGCTCCGCGAGGAACTGATGCACGCCGGGTTCCGCCGCGATTCGGCCCCGCTCGTGTTCAAAACGATCCAACTCGGCCTGACCGCGATCGGGCTGTTCCTCGGTGGCGTCACCGGACTCGCCCTCGACGGGATGACTCGCGACATGCTGCTCAAACTCGGCGGCGGTTTGATCTTGGGCTACATGCTCCCGAAGCTGATCCTCGGGTTCCTCGCCAAACGCCGCATGCAGGCGGTCTTCCTCGGCCTCCCCGACGCCCTCGACCTGATGGTCGTCTGTGTCGAGGCCGGCCTCGGGATGGACCAGGCGCTTCGCAAGGTCGCCGAAGAAATGAACAAGAGCCACAAGTCGATCGGCGAAGAGTTCGGGATCGCCAACCAACAATTGCAATTCGGACGGACGCGGGGCGAAGTCCTCTCGTCGCTCGGCTACCGCAGCGGCGTCGACGACCTGAAACAACTCGCGTCGATCCTGATCCAAGCCGACAAGTTCGGCTCCAGTATCGCCCAGGCGCTCCGCGTGCAAAGCGACGCGATGCGGACCAAACGACGGCAGATCGCCGAAGAAAAGGCGGCCAAGACCGCGGTCAAGATGATCTTCCCGCTCGTCCTATTCATCTTCCCGGGGATCTTCGTCGTCCTCGTCGGCCCCGCCGCGATCAACATGTATCGCCAAATGTTGAGCTGAACTCGAACACGCTGCGATACGCGCCGACCGCTTCGAAATGGTCGAGCAGCCGTTCATAAAACGGGTGACGGCCCAACGTCGCGCTATCCCCGACGACGATCAGCTTGCGACGGGCCCGCGTCAGGGCAACGTTGGTCCGCCGCGTGTCCCCCAAGAACCCGATCTCGCCGGTCGGGTTGCTGCGGACCATCGTCAACACGACGACCTCCTTCTCACGCCCCTGAAACCCGTCGACCGTGTCGATTTCCAAGCCGGGGATGTCGAGCTCCGCCCGCAACCGGCGCACCTGTGCCGCGTAGGGCGCGATCACGGCGATCTCGTCCGGGTCGATCTCCGCCGCGAGCAACCCGTGGACCAACCGCGTGACGAGCACCGCCTCCTCGACGTTCTGCTTGCTTAACCCGTCCGGCTCCAGGCTTTCGTCGTACCCCGCTCCGGCCGTGTCGATGAACGTCATCGGCTCCTCGGTCAACTCGTTCCGCGGCACCCCCGAGAGGTCGCACAACCGATGCGTGGCGACCGAAGGGTCGGCGACGAGCGAGCTGTCATAAAAACTCTCCGACGAAAACCGCATGATCGCCTCGTGCATCCGGTACTGGACGGTCAACCGGCGAAAGATCGCTTCCCCTTCGCGGTCGACGAGGCGTTCCATGAGCGATCGCCGCAGGCCCTCCTCGGCCGCCTCCTCGCTGAGCACCGTCGGGGGAAGCTGGCAATGGTCTCCCGCCAACACCATCCGATCGGCCCGCAAAACGGCCTGCCACACGCCCGGCTCGGTGCACTGGCATGCCTCGTCCATCGCGACCAGGTCGAACTCGCGGTCCCCGAGCAAGTCCTCATCGATCGTCGTCGTCGTGCAGATCACATCCGCCGAATCGAGGACCCCGCGGACGATCGCCCGCTCGGCCCGCCGGATCTCGCCCCGTAACCGACCCGCCTCGGCGAACATCTCGCCTCGACGACGGTGATGATCGCGGGAACGGTGGCTGCCGGCGGCGGCACGCATCAGCCGCTCGACTTCCCGGCCCATCTCACGGATCACCTCGTTCGACGGGTCGTTCTCGACCAACTCGTCTAACGTGTGCCCGCGGAGCCCTTCGAAAACGCGGGCCGGGTGACCGAACCGGATCGAGTTCGGGATCGGCCCGACCAACCGCTCGAGCAGGTTATCGACCGCGGTGTTGCTCGGGGCGCAGGCCAACACCCGATCGCCCCGCCGAACCGCTTGGATGATGACCTCCGCGAGCGTCGTCGTCTTGCCGGTCCCGGGCGGGCCGTGCAACACCGCCACGTCGCGGGCGGAAAGGGCAAACCGAACCGCCTGACGCTGCGAGTCGTTCAGCGGCGTCACGAACTCGACGTCGGGCATCGGGTCGAAACGCAGCGGTCGACTCCCGAGCAACACGTCGCGGAGCCGCCCGGTGCGCCCCTTCGCGACCCGCGAACGCGCCATCGCCGACAACTGCCGACGCCGCGTCGTCTCGTCGGGCGACAGGTCGATCCGGAAGCGGTGGTCCTCGCTCTCCGGCCAACGCTCGGTCGCCACTTGGACGCGATCCCGGGTCCGACGGCTGATCACCCCCGCGACGCCTTCATCCCCCGCGTCCCCGTCGTCCGAAATGACCACCGGCGACCCGACCTTCAACCGATTCATCGGCAGCGACCCGCTGTCGATCTTGGCAAAGTCCAACAGCAACCGTCCCGCCAACCCGGTCGTGTGATCGACCATCCGCATCGCGACGAGCGTTTCTCCCGACTTCTCCGCGTCGGCACGCGACCGGACCAACCGGCGATCCGCCATCCGCACCCGTTCGGCCTGGCTCTCCAGATCCAACCACCGCTCGAGCCGATCGAAGTACGCGTCCGCGTCTCCCACCGCCTCGGGCATCCCCAGCCCCACCCCGAACTCGCTCCGTCGCGTTCCCCGCCGCTCGCCTCGCCGCGCCCCCCGTGGCGGAAATCGTGAAGCGTTCCGTCCCTCCCCGGACCGCGACGAAGGTTCCGCGGGACGCGAGTCTTGTTTTCGCTTCTTGCGCGACGGGCGAGATGGCATGGCGTCGGGGTCGGTTTCCGAGGAGGATCGATGAAATCATGATCGGTTCGTGACCCGCAGTCTCGGTCAGATCCCTCATTTCGCGTAGGGGGGGCCCAGTCGAGCCGGCCCTTTCGGGATTGACGTTACCGGGCTGAGGGCATCATCCTTCCATCGTCCGCACCTCCGTATCGTGCGGACCTTCCAATCATTTGTGAAAGCGACCGTTTCCCATGAGCACCTCTTCCGTCGACCAGGTTCAAGTCCGACTCCCCGACGGCGCCCTCGCCGAATACCCCTCGCACGCGACGCCGCTCGACGTCGCCCGAAAGATCAGCGAGGGGTTGGCCCGCAGCGTCGTCGCGGCCGACGTCGATGGCCGGGTGGTCGACGCCGACCGGCCCCTCGGCGAACTCCGCCAAGGCGGTCAGCCACTCGCGCTCAAGCTGCTCACCGACCGTGACGCCCCCGCGCTCGACGTCCTCCGCCACTCCGCCGCCCACGTCATGGCCCGCGCCGTGATGCGGCTCTACGAAGGCGTCTCGCTCGCCTTCGGACCGACCACCTCCGGCGGCTTCTACTACGACTTCGATCTCCCCGAAAAAATTAGCGAAGAGGATTTCCCGAAGATCGAAGCGGAGATAAAGCGGATCATTAAGGAGAAGGAGCCCTTCGAACGGTTTCATCTCGACCGCGACCAGGCCCGCCAGCTGTGCGCGGACCTCCGCCAAGACCTGAAAGTCGAACACATCGACACCGGACTCGCGGACCAAGACTCCGTCAGCTTCTACCGTCAGGGCGAATTCGTCGATCTGTGCCGCGGACCCCACATCCCCGACGCGGGAAAGATCAAAGCGATCAAACTGCTCAGCGTCGCCGGCGCGTACTGGAAAGGGGACGCCTCCGGCCGCCAACTCCAACGGCTGTACGGGACCGCGTTCTTCGACAAGAAAGCGCTCAAAGCCTACCTGGAACAGCTCGAAGAGGCCCGCCGACGGGACCACCGCGTGCTCGGCAAACAACACGGCTTGTTCGCGATCAACCCCGAAGTCGGCCAAGGCCTCTGCCTGTGGCTGCCCAAGGGCGCCCGCGTCCGGATCACGCTCGAGGAGTTCCTCCGCAAGGAACTGCTCGGTCGCGGCTACGACCCGGTCTACAGCCCGCACATCGGTCGCGTCGAGCTCTACGAAACCAGCGGCCACTTCCCGTATTACCGCGACAGCCAGTTCCCGCCGGTGTTCGGGAGCGAAGCCGGCGGTCTGCTCGATGCCTGGAGCCGGCGGTTGGAAGCGGGGACGCTCGACCGCGACGCCGAAGACAAACTGATCGCCGCGGCCGAAGTCCTTGGCGTCGAACTCAACGACTATCAGCCGTCCGCCTCCAGCGAGGCCAAGCGAGACGTCCTGCACCGCTGGCAAAAACTCCACGAGCGGTACCTGATCAAGCCGATGAACTGCCCGCACCACTGCCAGATCTTCCGCGCCCAACCGCGGTCGTATCGGCAACTGCCGCTGCGGCTGTTCGAATTCGGTACCGTCTATCGCCACGAGCAAACGGGCGAACTCAACGGGATGCTGCGGGTCCGCGGGCTGACCCAAGACGACGCCCATATCTTCTGCACCGCCGATCAGGTCGAAGACGAGTTCCGCGCGACGATCGATCTGACCCGCTTCGTATTGCAATCGGTCGGGCTCGATGACTACCGCGTCCAGCTCTCGCTGCGCGATCCCGACGGCAGCAAGTACGTCGGCAGCGAAGAGAACTGGGACCGCGCCGAACGCTCCCTACGCGCGGTGCTCGAACAGTCGGGATTGGAGTTCAACGAAGAACCGGGCGAGGCCGCGTTCTACGGACCGAAGGCCGACTTCATGGTCCGCGACTGTATCGGACGGTCGTGGCAACTTGGCACCGTGCAGCTCGATTACAACCTTCCCGAACGGTTCAAGCTCGAGTACGCCGGGAACGATAACTCCGCCCACCGACCCGTCATGATCCACCGCGCCCCGTTCGGATCACTCGAACGGTTCACCGGGATGCTGATCGAACACTTCGCCGGCGCGTTTCCGATGTGGCTCTCGCCCGAACAGGTGCGAGTCTTGCCGCTGAGCGATAAATCGCTCGAGTACGCCGTCGCGGTCGCCAAGCGGTTCGACGACGCCGGGCTCAAAGTGACCGTCGACTCCACCGACGGCAAAGTACAAGCGAAGATCCGCAACGCACAGCTCGACCTCGTCAACTACATGGCCGTCGTCGGCCCGAAAGAGGCCGAGGCCGGACACGTCGCGCTCCGCGACCGGATCGACGGGGACCTCGGGTCGATGCCGACCGACGAGGCGATCGCGCGGCTCAGCGAAGAAGTCCGCAGCCGCACCGTCCGCCAAGCCGTCCGATCCGAAGCGCCCGCCGCCGCCGCCGAGTCTTCCGCGACCGGCCACGAATACTGATCGCCTCCCATCAGCCATCGCGTCCCCGCAGGGATCGCGAATCATATCCGGGTACCTCCGGGCTCAACGTCGACGCGACGCAGAAAGCGTCACGCGATCAGTTGCCGGCCGGTTCTCGCCGAAGCTCGATCCATTCGCTGTGGAAGGTGCCTTCGCGGTCGAGCCGCTGGTAGGTGTGGGCACCGAAGTAGTCGCGTTGGGCTTGGAGCAGGTTGGCAGGCAGCCTCTCGAGCCGGTAGCTGTCGTAGTAATTCAACGCGGTGCTGAAGGCGGGGACGGGAATCCCGAGTACCGACGCCGTGGCGACGACGGCCCGCCACGATTCTTGGGCTTCCGCGAGCGCTTCGCGGAAATAGGGGAACAGCAGCAAATTTTCGAGGTTCGGCTCGGCGTCGAACGCTTCCTTGATGCGGTCCAGGAACTGGGCGCGGATGATGCATCCGCCCCGCCACAACATCGCGCATTGGCCGTAGTCGAGGTTCCAGTCGTGCTCCGCCGAGGCGGCTTGCAGCTGCACGAAGCCCTGGGCGTAGCTGACGACTTTCGACGCGTAAAGGGCTTGGCGGACCGCGTCGATGAACGCTTGCCGATCGCCGACGAGATTCTTCGCGACCGAAGAGAACTCGGGGTTGGAAGCGGCGGCGGGCCCGTGCAGTTGCTTGCTCGCCCGCACCCGGGCGTCCTTCTGTGCCGAGAGTCCGCGGGCGAACACGGCGGTGGTCACGAGCGTGCTCGGGACGCCGAGGTCGAGCGCGAGCTGACTCATCCACTTGCCGGTCCCTTTGGCGCCAGCGATGTCGAGGATCTGATCGACGAGATAGCCGTCGCCCCCCTGGTCGTCCTTGACGCTAAAGATGTCTCGCGTGATCTCGATCAGGTAGCTCTGCAGGTCTCCCTGGTTCCACTGGTCGAAGACGTCGTATAACTCGTCGTTGGACAGCCCGCCGAGTTCGTGGAGCAACTGGTACGCCTCACAGATCAGCTGCATGTCGCCGTATTCGATCCCGTTATGGACCATTTTGACGTAATGCCCTGCGCCTCGCGGCCCGACCCACTCGCAGCACGGGATGTCGTCGTTCGGTCCGACCTTCGCCGCGATCGACTGGAACATCTCCTTGATGTGAGGCCACGCGTCGGGGCTCCCGCCGGGCATCAGGCTCGGCCCTTTGAGCGCCCCCTCCTCGCCGCCCGAGACGCCGGTGCCGACGTAAAGCAACCCCGCGTCCTCGACCTTCTTCGTTCGCCGTTCGGTGTCGGCGTATTCGGTGTTCCCGCCGTCGATCAGGATATCGCCCGGATCACACAGGGGGATCAGCGAATCGATGATCGCGTCGACGGCCGGGCCGGCTTTGACGAGCATCATCAGCTTGCGAGGCCGCTTGACCGCTTTGACGAACTCTTCGATCGAGTGGGTGCCGACGAACTTTTTGCCCGCCGCGCGGCCCGCGATCAGGTCATCGACTTTGCTCGTCGTTCGGTTGAAAACCGCAACTTTGTAACCGCGGCTTTCGACGTTCAGGGCCAAGTTCTCACCCATCACCGCCAAACCAATCAGACCAAAATCACAGTCACCACTCATCGCTCGATCCGTACTCTTCAGGGGGGGAGACGGGAGGCATGCGGACCGCCCGAGATGTCAAACGGAATCGGATTCTAGGCGTTGCGTCAGAAATCGAAAGGCCTCGCGGGCCACCCCACGTTGGGAAAGCGGGAAGACCCCGCTCGGGTGAATGAGGCAAAGGAGGCAGGCGTCGGCAGAGTCATCGATCGATCGCGCGGTTTCCCGAGTCCGCTCGAGAACCCGAGTCGGCCCGAGAAATTGTTGAACTGCCGAGGTCCAGTGATTAACTTCAGGGCTGAGCCCGCTCCGGTTCTTACCGGCGGCGGCCTTCTCGTTCGGTCCCTGTTCTCGCCCTCCCGGCGCACTTCCCGGAACTTCCCATCACCGGCAAATCGATGAGCACGCTCTTTCAACGGGCCGCATTTTTCGGCATTTTCGTTCTCGCCGCGGTCGTCCCCGTCGCCACACCTGCAGTCGCGCAGGATAACGGTGGCGGAGATAACGGCGACGTGATCAACAACTTCGCCGACCCGATCGCCGGCGTCGACGTCGATCCCCGCGGCGTGTTGCAAATCCGCTCGTTCGATCCCCGGTTGGCACAGCAGCGACTGGTCGCCGCACGGCAACAGCAAGACCAAGACGTGATGCGGTCGAGCGAGCTGCGTAAGGTTTCGCTGCAACGATTGGAAAAGGCGCTGGCAACCAGTTTGGCGGAGAATCGTGAGGTGGAGCCCGAGATTCTGGGCCTCGCCGGGCTGACCCGGATCCGGTACGTCTTCTATTACCCGGAAACGCAAGACATCGTGATCGCCGGGCCAGCGGAAGGCTTCGTCGCCGACCCGACCGAGCGGTTCGTCGGGATCGAAACGGGCCGTCCGGTGGTGTTGCTCGAAGACCTGATCACGGCGCTGCGTGCGTATGCCCCCGGAGGGGATCCGACCGGCGTGATCAGCGTCTCGATCGACCCCACCCCGGAAGGTCTGCAGCGGATGCAGCAGTTCCTGGCGTCGGTCGGCGGCCGGATCGGCCCCCGCGACGCCGCCCGGATCGCTGGCGGGCTCAAGCAGAACCTGGGATTGCAGACGGTTTCGATCAAAGGGATCGCGGGCTCCACCCATTTCGCCCGCGTCCTCGTCGAAGCGGACTACCGGATGAAGTTGATCGGGATCGGCCTGGAAAGACTCCCGGTTCCGGTCAAGAGCTACGTCGAACGGGCAAATCCCCGCACCGTCGCGGCGAACGCGATGGAACGTTGGTGGTTCCAGCCGAACTATGACGGCGTCTCAGTCAGCGAGGACGGGGCCGCGATGCGGATCGACGAACGAGGCGTGCAACTCGTCGGGGCCAACGAACGGGTCGCCGGCGGGCGGCGTGTCGAAAGCCGCCGGGGCAACGCCGCCAGCCAAGCCTTCTGTCGCGACTTTACCGAGAATTTTCAGGCGATCGCCCGACGCGTTCGCGTCTATGCCGAACTGCAACAGTTGATCGACGTCGCGATCGCGGCCGCCTATATCCAAGAGCAGGATTACTACGAGCAAGCCGATTGGCGAATGCCGCTGTTCGGGGATGAATCTCAGTACGCCGTGCAGACGCACACCGCGCCGGAACAAGTCGAGACCGCCGTCAACGCGATCTGGAAGGGCTCGACCCTGATGACGCCGCTCGGGGGGGGTGTGAACATGCAGCCCCGACTCGCACTTCGTCGCGACCGGATGACGGTCGACCGTGACGGCGAGAACGTACGCGTCAAACAAGATGCCGGCCCGGCCGATCTCGCCGACGGCCAATGGTGGTGGGATTGATCGAAGTCGACAATTGTCGACTGGTCGTGGTCCGCGACGAGCTACAGCCATGCCCGTATCTCGATCGGCAAGTGGCGCGGATGCCGCTCCACTTGCCGATCGACCGACTCGATCCCCGGGCGACCGACGAATTATTTTCCCGCGGGTTTCGTCGTAGCGGCCACTTCGTCTACCGCACGCGGTGTCCCGCCTGCACCGCCTGTCAACCGACGCGACTGGAAGTCGATCGGTTCACGATCCGCGGTTCGCTCCGACGTGTGCTCAACCGAGGTGATCGTGAGCTGACCTGCCGATGGGGCACGCCCGCCGCCGACGCGGCCCGGGTCGCCATGTTCAACCGGCATCGTCGCACACGGGGGCTCGACCGAGATAACACGGACGTCGACCGGTTCGGCTATCGCTCGTTCGTGGTCGACACGTGTTGCGACACTCGCGAGCTGTCGATCCGACATCGCGGCCGATTGGTCGCCGTCGCCATCGTCGACGTCGGGGCGACGAGCATGTCGGCGGTGTACACTCACTTCGAACCCGACGCCGGACGGTGGAGCCTGGGGACGTACGCGATTTTGAAACAGGTCGAACAGGCGCGGCTCGATCGGCGGCAATTCTTATACTTGGGGATGAACGTCGCCGAGAACTCGCATCTCAACTACAAGTCGCGTTTCGTTCCCCAGCAACGGTTGATCGATGGCAAGTGGACGTCGTTCGATCGGGACACCCGAACCGATCGCCAATGACCCCAGGCGGGATCGATTCGACGCGTTCGGTGGGAAAGCCGGTTTCAAGAAAGCCGGCTTTCCTTGTCGCCGTCGACCGTCGCCTTCAGCACCGTGAACAGCGACAGCGGACTCGACTTGTGGCGGTCATCGATCCTGATCGGGAATTCGGCGAGGATTTCGTCGAGGTCGAGATCGGTCCGCCAACCCAACCGTTTGGTGAGGTTTCCGGCGGAGTCGACGAATCGCGCGATCAGCCGATTGTCGCTGCGGAAGTGGTTGATTAGCAACAACGTCCCGCCCGGACGGCAAACGCGAACCATCTCCCGCATCATCTCGCGAGGATCCGCGACGACGCTGATCGTGTGGAACGAAGTCACGATATCGAAGCTCGAATCGTCGAACGTGAGCGATTCGGCGTTCATCGCCTCGACCGAACAATGGTCCCACCCGTTCTCACGGATTCGCTCTCGCGCCTCGTCGAGCATATCGTCGGACAGGTCGACACCGGTGACCGTCGCATGGGCGGGATAACAATCCAGCGAGATCCCCGTCCCCACCCCGACTTCCAACACGCGAGCACCGGGCGGGATGTCGAGCGTGCGGACGTTTTCGACGATCCGACGCCGAGCCACGGCCGGCCACACCACCCGATAGGCGGGCGCCAACTCCCGGTACAGCCGGCTGCTATGGGGCTCCGGATCGGACTTTTTGTTCGGATTCTTTGTCGGCCCGATAGACACGCCACCCATCGTTCGGATTACCTGTTCGATTCGGAATCGACCCGTCTTTTTCCCGGTTCGAGACCGCGACGGGGGAAGCGGGGACGCCGGTCGACCGGAAACCGATCGCTCGGCGATCGAGCCGCGACCGTTTGCCGGCCGTACGACACCTCTCGCATCTTAGCCTATCGACCGGCCGCCCGTTTCCACAAGCGAACGGTGTCGGTGGGGGCCGATTTCGGGGCGAATGTTACCGGCCTAAGACATTCCGGCGGCGCAACGCCCCGTCGGTCATCACACGTTCCGGCGCTGATCCCACGCTTCAGCGCTGATCATTCGGATGGGCGTGGCCGGAACCGGCTTCGGATCGGCGACGCGAACGCGTAGTAGCAGAAAACCACCGGGAGCGCGACCCAGTGGAGCAGGAACACCCCGACGACGGCGAATAACGCCTGGCCGATTTGGTGGGGCGCCCGTCGCCCCCGAAACCATTGCTGCAAAATGTGCGGGTATTGGAAACGGGATACCATCAGGTACGCGAGGACGAGCGCCAGGGCGGGCACGAAGAAGTGAGAAGCTTCCAGCACCCATCCGGCGATGTTGTGCACGATCACCGGGTAGGATGCGGCCGTGGCGAAATCGGCGAGGTTCGGCATCGCGATCGCGAACGCGGCCAACGTCCCCGCGGCAGCCGGACTGGGAAGCCCGTCAAACCCCTCGTGGTCGTCATCCTCCGACGTCTCGACGTTGAAACGGGCGAGGCGAATCAGAACGCACAACGTGAACAGCACGCCGATCGCCCAAGTCAACCGCTGGGGCAGAACGTCGCTGATCCGCCAAATGATGACCGCCGGGGCGGTGCCGAAGGTGATCGCGTCACAGAGGCTGTCGAGTTCCGCGCCGAACTGACTCGCTTGCCCCGTCAATCGCGCCGCGGACCCGTCGAGGGCGTCGAAAAGCATCCCGCCGAAGATCAGCAAACCGGCGGCAAACAGCTTCTGTTCCTCGGGCCAACCCAAAGACGCGGTGGGGCTGATCGCGATCGCGATCGCGGCGAGACCACACACGCCGTTGCCGAGCGTCAGCATGGTGGGGAGCACCGCGAGCGTGATCCGGCGGCGGCGCCGCCGCACGCGTCGTCGTAACCGACGCCGCAGCGAACGGCCCGGGCCTCGCTCCCGTTCGTCATCCCGTGTCCGTTCGTCATCCCGCGTCCGTTCGTCATCCCGCGTCCGTTCGTCATCCCGCGTCCGCCCGTGGTCCCGTGTCCGCCCGTGATCACGCGCCCGACCGTGATCACGCGCCCGACCGGACCTCGATGCGTCGCCCGAGATTTCCTCGCGATCCTCCTCGGCCGCGTCGTCGCCCAGGTCCCGGTCGTCGCCCAGGTCCCGGTCGTCGCCCAGGGCCCGGTCGGCACCCGGGTCCCGGTCGTCG
>JAWLFY010000106.1:0-17815 GCA_041685355.1 Pirellulaceae bacterium
GTTGGTTGGTCGCAGCGATCACCCGCACGTCGACCGGGATCGGTGTCGAGCCCCCGACGCGGACGACGACTTTTTCCTCTAGCACCCGCAGCAACTTCGCTTGTCCGCCGGGGCTCATGTCGCCGACCTCGTCGAGAAAGAGCGTCCCGCCGCTGGCGAGTTCGAACTTTCCGGTGTGGGTCTGTTGGGCGTCGGTGAACGCCCCTTTTTCGTGTCCGAACAGCTCACTTTCCATCAGGGATTCCACCAACGCGGCGCAGTTGACGGCCACGAACGGGCCGTGTCGCCGGTCGCTCTCGAAGTGGATATGGCGGGCGAGGACTTCCTTGCCGGTCCCGTTCTTGCCGAGGACGAGCAGGGTCAGGTCGGTCTTGGCGACTTTGGAGGCCGTATCGCGGACGGCTTGCATCGACCGGTGTCGGCCGATCAGTTGGGTCGCCCGCGCCGCGTCGTCGACGAGTCGGTCGCGGGACTCCGTCAGCGATTGCCGTTTGCGGAGTGACTCGATCGCCGCCGCGGCGTGGGTCGCAAGGTCGGCGAGTAGGACCGCGTGTCGCCGCCCGAAGCCTGGCTCCCCGTCGTTCGTGTCGACCCGATTGAGGGCCTCGAACACGCCGATCACGTCGTGTCGGTGGGGTGCATCTTTTCGGCGGGGAGTATCCGGTCGCCGGGGAACATCTTGTCGCCGGGGCGGGGTCGTGGCCGTGGTGCCGCGTCCGGCGCCTCCCGAGTCGTTCTCGGCGTGGGCGGTGGCGGCGGAATCGCCGGCGAACATCGGGACGGCCAGCAGCGACCGTGTTTCGAAGTCGGTTTGACGGTCGACATCGCGGTTGACGCGACTTTCGTCGTCACCGCCGGCGATCCAGAACCGGGGTTCGGCCGCGCGGAGGACTTCGCCGACGATGCCTGACCGATCGTCGACCTCGAGTGAGCCCTTTGCGACGCCCAGCGCGGGTCGGCCGATCAGGCGTCCCCGCTGGCGGTCCCACAAGAAAATGCTGGCCCGCTCACAGCGGAGGAGTTCGCACGCGGTGTCGGCGATCGACCGCAGCAGATCCGCGTCGTTCTCCATCCGCTGCCAGACCGCGGCGGCGCGGAGCACGCGCCGGAGCTCGCGGATCCGTTTCGCATGTCGATTCCGAATCTCGATTTGCGGGATCGCACTTGCGACGAACGCCGCGGCGGAGCCCATCGCGGGGCGAGGGTCATGGGGAGGCGCCCCGCCGGGCCGCCGGGGGACCCGCACGACCAACGCCGAAGTGGCCAACTCCAGGGCGGAATCGGCCGACTCCATGGCCGAGTTTTCAGGCTCGGACCAACCTTCGCTCTCTGTGGCGTCCCCCGTCTCGTCGTCGGCCAGGTGCACTCGGTTTCCCGTCGCCGGGGGAAGGTTGTTCCCCGCGGCCGTCGCCCCGCCGCCGGGTGAAGAATTCCCCGTCGGTTCCGACTCCGTGTCGGGGGTCTCTCCCGGTTCGCGGGAGGACATGTCCCGCGGCGCCCCTTTCCGAGGCCGACCGGGCTGAAAAAACCGGCCGGCGATGGCGAGCGGCGCGACGCACCAGCTCTCGTCGACGACGACTTCGTTGCGATCGATCGCTTCGCTGACCACGTCTTCCGGTGGGCCCGGGAGGTTCGCGGTGTTCCCGGCGGCGCCTCGCCAGGATTCAGCGATCCAACGGCCGCCGCGTTGACGCACGAATCCGGCGACGTCGCCGCCCAGCTGATCGATCAGCGACCCGGCGACGTGATCGAGAAACGCGTCCCGGGTGGCGGCTTGAGAAAACGCTTCGAGCAGCCCTCCCATCAAACTTTGCTCGCGGTCGGGGTCGGGGTCGCGGACGAGGGTAAGCGGTTCGGACAAGATAAGTCTCCGCGCGGTCTCGCGTTGGACGGCCGATCGTTCGCCCCGACGCGGGGCTCGTCGAAACCGGACGCGGTACCGGTACCTGGCGTCGACGGGGATGACGGCCGATCGGACCGCCGCCGGCAATAAGATGCCAAATGGACGGGAGTGTTCCCGCTCCGTTATCCTACAGCCGCGAAATCCCCCGACGACTCCCCGGCACAGCCGATCTGTGGGTCCCCGTGACGACCGGGCTGCATGTTCGGGGTGATCTCGACATGTGGAGGCCGATCTCGACGGGTTTCGTGGCGAACGTTTCGCGAGCCGACGGAACACTCGGCGGCGCGTCGCACCGCCGAATGACCATCCCCTGACCGACCTCTCGCCTTCCTCCGACCACCCTTTCTCCGACCACCCTTTCTCAGACCACACAGTGACCACCCAGTGACGATGCAATTTCAAGGAAAAAAGGGGCTGATCATCGGGGTCGCCAACGACCACTCGATCGCGTGGGCGATCGCCCAACAGGTGATGGCCGCCGGTGGGGAATGCGGATTCACGCATCTCCCTGACCGGCCGGACGATGAACGCCAACGCAACCGCCGCCGCGTTGCCCAGCTGACGGACAAGCACCAGCAGGCGAAGTTTCTCGTGCCGATGGATGCGAACCGCGACGAGGATATCCGGGGGGTGATGGAAAAATCAGCCGAAACGTTCGGGAAGCTCGATTTCCTGCTCCACTCGATCGCCTTCGCCGACCGCGACGATCTGGGACGCGACACGGTCTACACCAGCCGCGACGGGTTCAAATTGGCGATGGAAGCGAGCGTCTATTCGCTGATCGCCTGTACCGCCGCCGCGAAGGACTTGTTCAACCCGGGCGCCGCGGTGCTCACGATGACGTACTTCGGAGGCGAAAAATGCGTCCCCGGGTACAACGTGATGGGGATCTGCAAGGCCGCCCTCGACGCGACCGTCCGCTACTTGGCGTTCGACATGGGGCCGCAACAGGTCCGCGTCAACGCCCTTTCGGCCGGCCCGATCCGGACCCTCGCCGGACGAGCGGCGGGGGTTGAAGAGATGCTGCAAATGTACGAACACATGGCGCCGCTGGGACGCAACGTCACTCACGAAGAGGTCGGTCGCACCGGCGCGTTCCTGCTCAGCGACGCCAGCGGCGGCGTGACCGGAGACATCCTCCACGTCGACGGCGGTTACCACGCGATGGGGAGCCCCGGCCGGTTGCTCGACCAATTGCGGAAGTAACCCGCGCACGCGAAGTGACCCCCGCTCCGGTAGCGACGCCGGCACCGATTACCCGATTTCGATAGCGAGAAATTCCGATGGTCCGAACCGCAAGCACGATGTTACCGCTGGGCACGCAGGCCCCCGACTTCTCTCTCCCCGACACCGACGGCCATACGGTCTCGCTCAGCGACTTTGCCGACCGCAAGGCGTTGCTCGTGATCTTCCTGTGCAACCATTGCCCGTTCGTCAAACATGTCGCCGAACAGCTCAAGCTGTTGACGGACGAATACATGCAGCGTGGCGTCGGCGTCGTCGGCATCAGCAGCAACGACGTCGAAAAACACCCGGACGATTCGCCGCAGGCGATGGCGAAAGAGAAGGAACAACGCGGATACAACTTCCCGTACCTGTACGACGCCGATCAGTCGGTGGCGAAGGCGTACACCGCGGCATGCACCCCCGATTTTTTCCTCTTCGACGGCGACGGAAAGCTGGCGTATCGCGGCCAACTCGACGGGAGTCGTCCCGGGAACGACGTGCCGGTCAGTGGCGAAGATTTGCGAGCGGCGATGGACGAAGTGCTCGCCGGCCGGACGCCGCCGGATGGCGACCAACAGAAACCGTCGATCGGGTGCAACATCAAGTGGAAGCCGGGGAACGAACCGCAGTACTTCAACCCTTCGGGAACCGCGTGAGCGTCCCGGACGGCCCGACCTTTCCGGACGACCGAGCCTCCCCCGGTGGCCCGAGCCTGCCGTATCTGCACGAGTTGACCTTTCGTCTTGCCGCCGGCGCCGCCACGCTCCCGGAACCGATCCGTCGGCGACACGCCGATTGGCTCGCCGGCCGCCAACGGGACGACGGCGGTTTCGCCGGCCGGGAGGGGGAGAGCGATCCGTACTACACCGCGTTCGCCCTCCGAGGCCTCTGGATTTTGGACGGACTCACGCCGGAAATCGGTCGCCGGTCCGCGGCATTCCTGCGGTCGCGGATGAATGCCCGCGAATCGATCATCGACCTCTATTCTTTGATCTTCGCCGCCGCGATCTGTGAACTCGCGGTCGGCGAAGTGGTGATCGATGACGACGACGATTCGTGGCGACGGAACGTCGCCACACTGATGGCGTCGCTCCGCACCGAGGACGGCGGGTTCGCAAAGTCTCCCGAAGGCCGCGCCGGGAGCACCTACCAAACGTTTCTCACGGTGCTGTGCCACCAACTGATCGAGATCGCCCCGCCCGATCCGGAATCGATCGTCCGGTTCGTCGAGTCCCAACGGCACCGCGAAGGAGGCTATCTCGAAATCCGGGCCGCGAAACGGGCCGGGGTCAACCCGACCGCGGCCGCGATCGGCACGCTCAAGGCGCTCGGCCGAATCGACCCCGCGGAACACGAAGACACGATCGATTTCCTGGCCGAGATGCAGACCGACGAGGGCGGGCTCGCGGCGAACACCCGGATCCCGTTCGCCGACCTGCTCAGCACTTGTACGGGGATGCTCACCCTTCACGATCTCGACGCCAACGACGTCGTTTCGGTCGACGCGATCCGGCGTTACGCGGTCTCGATGCAAGGCTCCGAGGGCGGCTTCACCGGGTTCGCCCTCGACGATACCCCCGACGTCGAATACTCGTTCTACGGTTTGGCAACGCTCGCCCAGTGCGCCACGAGTTGACGTTTGATTCCGATCCGGGACCGAAACTCTCGACTCAGTGCCGATCCGAAAAGTAATCGGTACGACGGGTTACCTCGCTGTTCGGCTTGGGCTCGAACCCGAATCGGATCCGGGCGACATCGATCTCGAACCGACCGTCGGTGAAATCGTCGAACAAGACGGCCGTGTTGAGCATCTGTAACGCTTCGGTCTCCCGCGTCGCCCGCGCGATCGAGTCATACAACAACTCCCGCGGCTCGATCCTTGATCCCTCGCCACGTAACGCCACGAATTCGGCGACGCGGGCCGACACCAGCGGCTCCTCGTCGTCGGCCAATCGCTCGACCGCAGACCGCAGCGTCGTCGGCGGGTCGCGCCTACAGGTGCTCGCGATCACCGCCCAGTAGCGGACCCAGGGATCGTCGTCGCCGAGCGCCCGGCGAATCGGCTCGATCGCTTCGTCCGCCGGCAACAGCGCCAAGTTCGCGGTGTCGATCAGCTTCCCGATCCGCTCCGCCTGACGCTTCCCGAAACCGATCGGGTCGTCCAAAGCCCGCTCCACCAGGACCGCCTCCGGAAAGAAACTCAGGTCGGGCCATCCCTTCAGCCGCTGCGTCAACCGGCCCCGCATCCGCTCCAGCCTCTCCGCGTGTCGTGGGTCGCCCGCCAAGTTCTTCGTTTCGTGTGGGTCCGCTTCCAGGTCGTACAACGTTTCGACCGGCTTCGCCCGAAAGAACTGGGATTGAACGTCGTTCAGTTTTCCCGCCTCGAACATCCGTCGCCACTGGGCGAACGCGAGCATCTTGTATCGGTAATTGTTTTGAAGCCCATCCGGCAGAAACGCCTCGAAGTTGCGGGCGTATTTCCACTTCCCCTGACGCAGCGTTCGGACCAAGTCGTACTTCTCGTCGAAGCGGTCCGCATAACCTACGGTCTCGTCCCGCGCGTCGACCGCTTGACGATCAACCCCCGGCCCCAAGAACGGACGCCCGTCGATCCCTACGGGGACTTCGACCCCCGCCAACCGCAGCGCCGTGGCGCCGAAATCAACGAATTCGACGAAGCCGTCGGTGCGGCTTCCCAGCGGACGGTCGACCAAATGCGCGAACTTCGGCGGAACGTACACGACCAACGGGACGTGCAGACCCGCCTCGCCGGCGTACCCCTTGGACCCAGGCAACACGCCGCCGTGATCGCCGAAGTAGAAGATAAACGTCTCGTCCAGCTTCCCCGCCGCCCGAAGGTCCTCCACCGTCTTGCCGACGATCCGGTCGATGATCCCGATCCGGTCGTGGTACCGTGCACGCGTGTATCGGAACGTCGGCGTGTCCGGGTAGTAAGGCTGCAGCCGTACCGAGTCGGGGGCCGTCTCGGTCGGCTGACGCATCTCTTCGGCCGAAAAATGCAAACGGCTTTCGTGCGAGTCGGTGTGCGTCTCGACATGAAAAAATGGCATGTCAGGCTCCGGCCGGTTCTTCCAGCTCGCGCGGCCGCTCGAATCGTCCCACGGGTCGGGCGACTTGACGAGGTTGTAATCCTCCTTGCGGTGGTTGGTCGTGTAATACCCCGCGTCACGAAGATACGCCGGAAACATCTGAATCTCGCCCGACAAATTCGCGAGCTTGCTTCGCCGGTGATACTGGATTCCGACGCGGGGGGCGTAACAGCAACTGATCAGCGTCGACCGCGCGACCGAGCAAACCGGAGAGTTCGAAAACGCCCGATCGAAGGTGATCCCCCGACCCGCCAATGCCTCGATGTTCGGCGCCGGGGCCCCGTCGGGATCGAAATGACGGAGGTAATGTTTCGAGTTATCCTCGGACATGATCCAGACGATGTTCGGCCTCTCGTTCGCGTCCGCCGATTTCGACCCGAACCCGAACCCGCCCCATCCGATCGCCAAGGCGATCGCGACGACGGTGGTGAAGCCTCCGACCCCGCGCGTCAATCGCCCGATGAGGAACGGTACACTGGACGCGTCGGGGGAGCTTGGCGGGTCAGGGGATGCAGCCGGAAGACAACGATTCATGACGATTGTGACCTTGGGGAAGCCGGATTGGAGAGGTTCGAAGATGGGCATCCGAAACGACGAGACGGTTGGGGGATCGGGGCCTCCCGATTCTAAACGGCCCCGACGCTTGCGGTGGAAGGCAGCGCGAATCCGCCCGACCATACTCCTCTTCGGCTTCGGGCTGGGTCTGTTGTTGGTCGCAGGCTTCGCCCCAACCCACGCCCCGGCCGCGGACCCGCTCGGCGAACGTGCAGACGCCTCCGATCGGTCCGCCGCGCTGAAGGACGCCGGGTCAACCGACGCCAATCCGAAGGATGACGGGCCGAAGGATGACACGGCCGGCGACACGGAACGCGAATCGCCACCGCTATCGCTCGAAACCCTGTACCACCCCCATGAAAAATTTCCTTTCGCGTCGTCGGCCCCGCCGACGCGCTGGATCGAAGGGGACCCGCACCGCTTGGTCGTCCGTCGCGACGACCGCTGGAAACGGGTCGATCTGCAAACCGGTGACGAAACCGATTGGGAAATCGCCGACGAGCTGGAACGTCAGATCCTCGAACTCGACGGGGTAGACAAATCGGAAGCCCGTCGGGCGGCGTCGAAGGCCGGCGGCTCC
The DNA here is from genome assembly GCA_041685355.1 of Pirellulaceae bacterium. Lineage (GTDB taxonomy): Bacteria > Planctomycetota > Planctomycetia > Pirellulales > Pirellulaceae > JAWLFY01. The sequence goes on from JAWLFY010000106.1 coordinate 7,376, forward strand.
ATGGATCGAGAAGGCGCGTCGACTCTGGTTCCGATCGGCGACGCGCTCGCGGTCGTTGCCCCCGATGCCCCCGCCCGTTGGCTGACCCGAGACGCGTCACGATGGGAAAACGCGACACTCGATCCGACCCACCGCCGCGTCGCCTACACGACCGACGGCGACCTGTTTTTACGCGACGTCGAATCGGGACGCTCGATCCGACTGACCGATGACGGTTCCGAAACCCGACTCAACGGGATCCTCGATTGGACTTACCAAGAAGAAATTTTCGGCCGTGGCAACTACCGGGGTTTTTGGTTTAGCCACGACGGACAGCGGTTGGCGATGATGCAGGTCGATATCGCCGGTATCGAGCCGTATGTCCTTTCCGATTCCTCGGCCGACCGCGGAAAGGGACTCGTTCGACGCTATTCGAAGGCCGGCGACCCGATCCCGCACGCGACCCTCGTCGTGTGGGACCTGCGTGACGCCGATCGTGGCCACTTTCCCTCGCCCAAGGTTCTGGAACGTTCAACCCCCGACCGCCAGCGGATCATCACCGGCGTGTGGTGGGACCCCAACCGAACCCGGTTGCTCTACTCGGTCAGCGACCGCTTGCAAACCTGGAGGGATTGGAAGGTCATCGACGAAACGAGGCTGTCGAACGTCGACGGTGAGCCTCGCCGACTGCTCCGCGAAGAAAGCCCGGCGTGGGTCGAGCCGCCGGCCGCTCCTCGGTTTCTCGACGACGGAAGCTTTGTTTGGCGAAGCGAGGTGCCGAGCGGTTTCCAACGGCTGTACCGCGTCCGTGACGACGGCCGCGTCGTGACGCCACTTTCGCCCGAAGGCTTCCACGTCGATGAGTTCTGGATCGCCGACGACGGCGCGTTCGCGTTGGTCACCGGCGATGCCGAAGGCGGTACCGTCGAACGACACGTCTACCGAATCGACCTCGAGCCGACCACCAGCCGGCCCGGCAGCGACGACCCCACTTCGCTCATTCCTCTCACCAGTCGTGGCGGTTGGCACGATGCCAGCTTTCACCCCGACGGATCCAAGATGGTGGTCCGCCGGTCCACCCCGACGACGCCCCCGCAAGTGACCGTCGTCGACACGAACCGAAAGCACAAATCGAACGGCTCGAGTCAATCTGACCAGGGGAACGATGCGGACGGCATCGACCTGGGGGGCGGCAAGCTGTCACTCCTCGGCGGGATGGTCGATCCACAGCGGTTACGGATCGAGACGGATGACGGATTCAAACTCCCGGCGATGCTGATCCGACCCCGCGACGACGATCGGCTCCCCAAAACCCCGGTGGTCATGGAAATCTACGGCGGCCCCCGCGCACCCGTCGTTACCTCCCGGTGGGGAGGAACACGGGCGCTCTACCGAGAATGGCTGGCGCGAAACGGGATCGCGACGTTGTTGGTCGACAACCGCTCCAGCGGCGGCCGAGGACTTGTCGATACCTGGCCGATCCGTCATCGCGTCGGCGAAATCGAAACCGAAGACCTCCTCGCCGCCGCCGCATGGCTCCAATCGCAAGACTGGGTCGACCCCAACCGCTTGGCCGTCCGTGGATGGAGCTTCGGCGGATACATGACGCTGATGGCGATGACTCATAGCGACGCCTTCGCCGCGGGCATCGCCGGCGGGTCGGTGACCGATTGGCGAGAGTACGACTCGTTCTATACCGAACGCTACATGGGGCTCCCCGATGAGAACGAATCGGGGTACCAAAAGACTTCCCCGATCGACACCGCCGAAAAGATAAGCGGACGCGTGCTGATGATCCATGGCGAACTCGATGACAACGTGCATCCCGCCAACACGCTACGGATGGCCGACGCCCTGCAGGCCGCCGGAAAACCGTTCGACCTGATGATCTATCCGGGCGCCGCCCACGCGATCCACCACCCGAACCAAGTTTGGCACCTCGCCCGCCTGACCGACGGATTCCTCCGCGCCCAACTTCTCGACGACCACTGACCGAACGCCCACGGAGAGGCTGCGACACCCCGAACCTTGCATCCGTCCAGTCGGGATCGATCCGGATCCCGTTTCGACTGGCCTATACTTCGCCGGCGGACGCCCCAGACGCCGCCGTTTTCATCGCTTCGATCGTTCTCACTCGCAACACAGGTCCGTCATGCGTTTCGATCGCAACCTCGACCCCACACGCGTTCGCACCTCCCGAACCCTTTCTTTCTTGTTCTGGGTCACCGTTTCGATCGGGTGCCTGCTTGCGACGCCAGCCGCGGCGGAGCGGTTGACCCCGGAACGTCTGTGGGACTTGGCACGAATCGGCGACGCGGCGATTTCTCCCGATGGGAAGAATCTTGCCTACCTGGTCACCCGCTACGATCTGTCCAAGAACGAGGGAACAACCAGCCTGCTCGTGCAACCGATCGGCGAAATCGCGGAACAACCGGGTGAAGCGACCGCGACCGCGTTCGACACCCCGCTCGCCGCCCGCAAGACGAAGACGCTACTCGAAGACGTCAAGGGGCTCGGATCGCTCGGGTGGATCAGCCGACCCGACGGCCACAAGCTGATCTACATCGCGCCGGGAAAAAAGACGCCGGACGATGAGGACGTGGATTCGAGTCCGAAGGAAGATGACGAGGCGTCACCGTCGGACGATCAGGACGATTCCGGGAAGCCGCAAGCCTGGATGCTCGACCCCGAAGGCGGCGAGCCGCTGCAACTCACCGACGTCACGGAAGGGATCGCGAACCTGAAACCTTCGCCCCGCGGCGACGCCGTCGCCTTCACCGTCGACGTGAAGCTCGACGAGACGGTCGACGAGCTTCACGAAGACTTGCCTAAAGCGGACGCCCGGATCATCGATTCACTCCTCTATCGGCACTGGAACGAGTGGCACGACTACGCTTACTCGCACCTCCACGTCGCCCGCTTCGACGACGAGGGATCGCTTGCGAAACCGCGTGATCTGATGAGCCGAATGAAAGCGGACTGCCCCGTCCCGCCGTTTGGCGGCGCCGATCAGTTCAACTTCTCGCCCGACGGGACCGAGATCGCGTTGACGTTGAAACTCGTCAACAACCCTGCCGAAAGCACCGACACCGGGGTGTACGTCGTCCCGCTCACCGGCGGGCCGATGCGACACCTCACATCCGGGATGCCCGGCTACGAGATGCAACCGACCTACGCGCCCGACGGCCACTCGATCGCCTTCCATTCGATGGCGCGGGCCGGGTTCGAATCGGACCGAAACCGGATCATGCTTCACGACCGAGCCACCGGAAAAAACCGCGAGATCACCAGCGGACTTGACCGCACCACGCATCAAGCGACCTGGCACCCCGGCGGCGATCAACTCTTCTTCGCGAGCGAGACCCGGGGGACGACCCAAATCTACCAGATCGCTGCCGACGGTTCGCTCGTTCGGCCGGTCTCCTCGGGCCGCTTCGATTTCTCGATTGTCGACCCCGTCCCGGGAAGCGACCTCGTCGTCCTCCGCCAGCAGAACATGCTCCGGCCGACCGAACTGGCGGTCCTCGACTCGCGGACCGGCAACCTCGTCACCGTCACCGACGTCAACGGGGACATCTATGAGGGCCTCGAATTGCCCCGCGTCGAAGAGCGGTTCGTCCGCGCCAGTGACGGCGAAATGATCCACAACTGGGTGATCGTCCCGCCCGAGTACGACACCGAATCCGACCGCCAGTGGCCGATGTTGACCTATTGCCAAGGGGGCCCCCAGGGTCAAATCGGCCAGTGGTTCTCGTATCGCTGGAACTTCCATCTGATGGCGGCCAAAGGCTACGTCGTGCTGGCCGTCAATCGCCGCGGGCTGCCAGGGTTCGGCCGAGAATGGAACGACCAGATCAGCGGCGATTGGGGCGGCCAGGCGATGCAGGACATTCTCGCCGCGACCGACGAGATGCTGGCGGACCCGACGATCGATCGTGAACGCGTCGCGGCGGTCGGTGCCAGTTTCGGCGGCTACACCGTGTACTGGCTGATGGGAAACTCCGACGACCGGTTCCGAGCGATGATCTCGCACTGCGGCGTGTTCAACCTGGAGTCGATGTACGGCTCGACCGAAGAACTCTTCTTCGTCAACTGGGACCTCGGCGGGCCGTACTGGAAGTCGGACGCGATCGCAGATCGATACAGGAAGTTCTCGCCACACCAGTTCGTCGGCAATTGGCGGACGCCGTTGTTGGTGATCCACGGCGAACGAGACTTCCGCGTCCCGGTGACCCAAGCGATGGAAGCCTTCACCGCGGCACAGGTCCAAGGGGTCCCCAGCCGATTCCTCTATTTTCCGAACGAGGGACACTGGGTCCTCTCCCCCCAAAACGGAGTCCTCTGGGGCCGCGTCTTCTTCGATTGGCTCGACGAGCATTGTCCCGCGAATCCGCCGGGGGACACGGGCGACTCGGATTCATGATCTATCTGGATCATCACGCCACGACCCCCTGCGACCGCCGCGTCGTCGACGCCATGATCCCGTGGCTTGTCGAACGATTCGGCAACCCGCATAGCTTGTCGCACGCTTTCGGGGTCGAAGCGGCCGACGTGGTCCGGCAATCGATCGAACAGATCGCCCACGTGATCGACGCGCCACCCGATTCGGTGATCGTCACCAGCGGGGCGACCGAAAGCGTCCAACTCGCCCTCCGCGGCGTGTGCACGCATCCACGCCAACGACGGCGCCATCTCGTCACGGCAACCACCGAACACGCGGCCGTCCTCGACGTCGTCCGGGAACTGGAACGGGAAGGCTTCCGAGTCACTCGGGTCCCGACCGACGAGGAAGGGACGGTCGATCCGGATCGTCTCGAAGCGGCGATCGACGAAGACACGGCGGTGGTGTCGGTGATGTGGGCGAATAACGAAGTCGGCACGATCGCCCCGATGAGACGGATCGCCGACACGTGCCATCGCCGCGGCACGTTGCTGCACAGCGACGCGACGCAAGCCGTCGGAAGGATCGACGTCCCGGTCCGCGATACCGACGTCGACCTCGTCAGCGCGTCGGCGCACAAGTTTTATGGCCCGAAAGGGATCGGGTTCCTCGTCGCCGGAAACGGAAACCGACGCGTCCGGCTCAAGCCCCAAATCGTCGGCGGCGGACAACAGCGGGGACTTCGCGGCGGGACGATGAACCCCGCAGCAATCGTGGCGATGGCGACCGCGCTGCGGGTCGCGGCCGAGTCAATGTCGGACGAGGCCGAACGCGCCAAACAGCTCCGCGATCAGCTCTGGGGAGCGCTTCACCAGGCGATCGACGGGCTACGGCTCAACGGGCCGCCGCCCGATTCCGATCGTCGCCTGCCGGGAAACCTCAACCTCACCCTGCCCGACATCGAAGGCTCCGCGTGGATGGCGGCAACCCCCGAGGTCGCGTTCAGCAGCGGCAGCGCCTGCAGCACCGCGGAAGAACGCCCGAGCCATGTCTTGACCGCGATCGGACGGACCGAGTCCGAAGCACGTCGAGCCGTCCGGTTCGGGATCGGTCGCGGCAACACCAAACGTGAAATCGACGACGCCGCACGAATGCTTTCCGCGTCGTACCGAAGACTCTCGGGCGGCAACTGACCGCCCGTCCCGGACGCGATCATTCGGCGACCTCCACCAAACTGATCCCGAACTTCTCGATCACTCGCAGGTACAGAATGTAGAACACCGGGATGAGCACCAACACGAGCACTGTCGCCAGCATCAACCCGAACGCCAAACTCGCGGCCATCGGAATCAGCAATTGCGCCTGAAACGACCGCTCGGTCAACAGCGGCAACAGCCCCGCGATCGTCGTCATGCTCGTCAGCAGGATCGGCCGAAAACGTCGTTCGCCCGACTCGACCAACGCGTCCCATGGGGCCACCCCGGCCCGAATCCTGGAATTGATAAAGTCGATCAACACGATCGAATCGTTGACGACGACCCCCGCCAACGCGACCAACCCGAACATGCTGAACAGCGTCAGCGGAAGCCCCAGCAACGCGTGACCCCAAACGGCGCCGATCATCCCGAACGGGACGATGATCAAGATCAACAACGGCTGCACGTAACTGCGAAACTGCAGCACCAACAACACGTACATGCCGACCACCGCGACGGCGAAACCCTGGATCAAACTCCCCACCGATTCCCGGCTCTGTTCTTGCTGCCCTTCCCATCGCAGCCGAACGGAGGGGAACTGCTCGGCCAACTCCGGCGCGTCTTGCTCACTCAGCTTTTGGATGATCAGGTCCGCGTTCGCCGCCGATTCGTCCAGATCCGCCGTGATCGTGACGCTGCGTAACTGGTCAACGCGGTTGATCTCCGAGAATCCGCGCTCCAAGTCGACTTCGGCGACTTCGGTGATCGGACGCTCCACGCCTTGGTCCGTGCGGACCCGGATCTCGCGAAAATTCACCAAACTCGTCCGCTCCTCTTCCGGATAACGGACCATCAATTTGACCTCGTGGCGGCCCCTCTGCAGCCGCATCACTTCGGCGCCGTAGTACGCGTTGCGGACGGTTTGCCCCAAATCGGTCGGAGTCACCCCGGTCGCCAACGCCCGGTCCTTGACGCGGAACTGAAACTCCCACTTCCCAGGCGTGTTGTCGTCCGCGATGTCATAGACCCCATCGAACTGGGAAAGCCGCGACTTCATCTCGTCGACCGCCGCGACCAACTCGTCCACCTTGTCACCCGGGGCGAGCAACTTGAATTCGATCGGCTTGCCACCGGGCCCCACCCCGATGCTCCCGAAGGTCAACTTTTCGACCCCGGGAAACTCGCCCGCTTGCTCACGCCACCGCGACAACAGTTCGTCGCTGTGGATTTCGCGAATCTCGGTGTCGTATAGCTCCACGAAAATCTGGCCGACATGACTCCCCGACCCGCCTCCCCCGGCCGCATTATCGACGTTGGTGATTGACCCCAATTCGCGATAAGTCAGTCGCACCGGTCCGACGAGCCGATCCTCCCCGCTCGCTCCCGCATCCCCGTTTGCCTCACCACCGCCCGAACTTGTCCCATAGATCGCGTCGATACTCCGGCCCTCACGGGCCGCACGCGCCTCGGCGACGCGGCGGCTTACCGTGCGGATCGCCCGCTCCATCCGCCGCGTCGCCGCGTCGGTCTCCGCCGCCGGCGTCCCGTCAGGAAACACCAACGTCGCTTGAAGAAAGTTGTTGTCCGACTTCGGGAACAAGATCGTCTGCACGATCCCGCCCCGCACCATCCCCAACGTGATCAGACAAATTCCGATCGCGCCCGAAATCGGCAACAGCGGATACCGCATCCCGGTCCGCAGCACCGGCAAATACAGGCGGCGACAAACCCACCCCAACGCGTCCCCCGAGTGTCGGCTACACCATCCCAAGCCGATCGCCAACGGCCGGATCGGGTACGTCACGATCGCCAGGAACCGAAAGAACCCGTGGTTGCGATGCCCGAGGTGCGCCGGAAGCACGAAACAGCTTTCCCACAACGAGATCAGCAACATCGCGATCACCGCGAACGGGATCACCGCCATGAACTTCCCCATCACCCCCGACACGAAGAACATCGGCGAAAACGCGATCACGGTCGTGGAGATCGATGCGGTCACGCTCGGCAACACCTCGACCGCCCCGTCGACCGCCGACGCCTTCAACGTCTTCCCCATCTGCCGATGCGAATAAATGTTCTCGCCGATCACGATCGCGTCGTCGACCACAATGCCTAGCGCGACCAAGAACGAAAACATGCTCAACATGTTCAGCGTCTGTCCGCCCCACGCCAACGCGACCCCCGCCCCCAAAATCGAAATCGGGATCCCCAGCGCGACCCAAAACGCGAGCCTGGCCTCCAAGAACAAAGCCAACACCAGGAACACCAAGCACAACCCCTGCGCGCCGTTCCGCATCAACAGCCGCATTCGGTCGCGAACGTCGCGGCTCGTGTCCCACCACACCTCAAATTCGTAACCCGCCGGCAGCTCTTTTTGCGCGACGTATCGCTCGACCTCGTCGACCAGCTTGAGCAGGTCTTCCGACTTGGTCCGCTCGACGTTGACCACCATCGCCGGCTCGCCGTTGATCTCCCCCATCGACGTCACGTCTTCGAACTCGTCACGAACGACCCCCAAGTCGTTGACCGTCAGCACCACCCCGTCGGCTCGTGTGATCACCGGCAACCGGCCGATCTCCTCCCCCACCAACCCGCGGTTCTTCGCCCGCAGCAAAATCTCCTGCCCCTCCGATTTCAACTGGCCGCCCGGGAGCTCGATGTTTCGCGCACGCAACTCGGCCGCCACTCCCTCCAACGTCAGCCCATAACTCCGCAGCGTCGCCTCGGAAATCTCGACGTCGATCTGGTACGGACGCGTCCCCATGATCGACGCCGACGACACCGCCGGCAGTTGCAGGATGTCGTCGCGGATCTCTTCGGCGACCTCCCGCAATCGTAACTCCGAATCCCGTGTCCGCTCGCCCGGGCCGACCACGCCGACCCGAATCGCCGCGTCACGGAACACGATCTGCTGGACTTGAGGGTCCTCCGCCAAGGCGGGGAAACTCGGGATCCGGTCGACCTCGCGATCGATCTCCGACATCACCTTCTGCACGTCGCGAACGTCGCTGCGGAGTTCCGCCAAGACGAACCCCGACCCCTCTTGGGCGATTGACGTGACCTTTTTGATCCCGTCGATCGAGCGGATCGATTCCTCGATCTTCTTACAAATCGCGTCCTCCACGTCGGTCGGCGTCGCCCCGGGGTAAGGGACCGTCACCATCACGATTTCGAGTTCGAACTCGGGAAACACCTCGCGACGCATCAAGTACAGACAAGCGCCTCCGACGAGCATCAACGCCAACATCAAGACGTTCATCCCCGGGGCGTTGGAAATCGCCCAACCGATGACCCGCCTCATCGAGACCCCTCCTGATCAGATTCACCGGACTCGTCTGCCTCGAACTCGGCTCGCACGTCGACCCCCCCTTCGTCGAACGAACCGAGCGGCGATACGACCACCATCGCCCCCGATCGCAGCTCGCCGCTGAGATCCTCGCAAATCCACGACCGCCCCGACTCGACCTCCGTCGGGGTTTCCAACCCGGTCGGCGAAATCGAGTCGACCGGAAGGATCGAGTCGACGACCCGAACTCGCCCCGGGATCCAACGCGACGGGTCAAACCCGCTCGCGTCCGGCTGGGGCTTCGTCCCGCTCGGGTCGTCCGACGTCCCCCCATTCCGCGAGTCGGCTCCCTTCGCGGTGTCGCTTCTCGAGTCCGCCTCCGCCTCATTGCCCTCATGATTTGGCGGCGCGTCCAAGACTGACTCGTCGGGTTCGAAAACCCAAATCCGGTTGCCCGGCTTCATCGCCAACGCCGGGATCACCCACAAGTCGGTCTGCGGCTTTAACTTCAACAACACTCGGACGAACATCCCCCGGACCAACGTCGTCGGGCCGATCCGTTTGCGTCGCTCCCCCGACTCGTCACGGAACGTTTGTGGGTCGTCGACGATCACCCGGATCGGCACCGTCCGGGTCTGCGGATCAAGGCCGATGCCGTCGTAACCGAGCAACCGACCGTCCCATCGATAAACCGATCCCTCGCGGCCGCTCATTTCGTACTCGATGACCACGTCGGTCGGCGGCAGCTCGTATCCCGCTTGGATGTCTGAAACCGAACGCCCCGCCTGATTCATCACCCAGTACAGTTGGTCCATCCGCAAACTCGTCGACACCTCCACCTTCGACGTGTCTTCGATCGTCACGATCGGGTTGCCGCGGGCGGCGAACGAGTTCAACTCGGCGTCCTCCCGCACTACGACCCCGTCCATCGGCGCGCGAATCTCGGTCCGCTTCAGGTTCACCTTCGCCGAACGTAGCTGCGTCGCCGCCAGACGCTCCGAGGCCTCCAACGCCTTGCGACGTTTGTCGAGCGAATCGAGCTGGTTCCGATACGTCACCAACTGTTGGTTCGCCTGCAACTCCGCCCGCCGCGCCTGATCACGCTCCCCCTGGCTCGCGAAGCCCGACGGCAACGATTCCAAACGATTCACCTCGCGGGATTGTAGTTCCGCGTCCTGCTCGGCGATCTCGATCAGACGCCGTGTGTTGACGACGTCCTGGTCGACCTCGCGGAGCGCCTCGTAGGCCTGCTCGAGTTGCCGCGTCAAACGCTCCACCTCGAGCTCGTAGTCGGTCGGATCGATCCGTACCAACAACTCCCCCTCGCTGACATAGTTCCCGGCGGCGCACTCGTCCGACTTTTCGATGATTCGCCCGGCAACTTCCGTCGCCACTTGGACCTCCCGGAACGGAACCACCGTCCCGTCGGCCCGAAGCTGAAGCGACTCCCCCGATTCGGCCAACGTTCGGATCGGGGTGACACGCACCGGCTCAAGCCCGCGTAACCGACCCTCGCGACTCGTGTCCGCCGCCGGCCGACGCGAAGGCTCGACCGTCCCGAGCGCCCAAATCGCCAACCCGCCGACCGCCAACGACGC
>JAWLFY010000257.1:0-4275 GCA_041685355.1 Pirellulaceae bacterium
GCCTCGACGTCTCGGGCGAGTTGTTGCGGGGAGAGTTGGATCGGGGCGGTCTTCGGCAACCGGTCTGGCCAGATCGCGGCCAACTCGTCGCGGGCGTTCCGCGGAAGCGATAACACGATCATGTGATCGAGCCGGTCGGACGACGTCAGCGGCAAGATCAGGTCGGCACGGGTCACCGGTTCCTGCTTCCGGACGCGATCGATCGCCGCCTGGGCGCCGGCGACGAACACGCCGGGTTCGATCCAGGTTCCCTGCGGCGGTTCTTTCGGCAGCACCCCGAGCGCCATCGAGACCAGGCCGTTGACCGCCGCCGAGTTTTCGCACGGGATCACCAACAACGGGCCACCGTCGACCCACGAACGGGGCGCGGCCGAAAGATACAGATGATCGGCACCCGCGTTGCGAAAGGCACCGACGACGCCTTCCGCGATCGCGACCTGCTGTCGCGTCGCCGCGTCGTTCGGGAAGATTGTCCCTTCGCCCCCGTTCACGACATCCCCTCTCCGAACTTCGTCAGCTTTCGGCGAACCGTTGCCGACCAGCTCTCCGACCCACTTTGCGATCTCGGTCGGTTCGACCTTCGTCAGGTCGATGTCGACGACGATCGCCGATGAATTCTCCAGATACGGCGTCAACGGATGCCTCGCGACGGTCGCCTCGTCGACGTCGTTGACATCGTTGATCAAGACGGCGCGGGGCGGGGCGGTCGGAAGCGGTCGGGACGATTGGTCTTGGGCCGACGCGTGAACCGCCCCCAAGACGATCGCGATGCTGACAGCAATTCGGACATTCATTTCGATTCTCCGTGGGACATCAGTTCGATCGTCACGTTCGCCTCCGAATCTCCCGCAAATCGGGGTACTCGGCTAAGCGTCGCCGTCGTCGGCGAGGTTCGTTGGTACTCGAACGGCTCGCCGGTAAACGGATCGTCCCAAGCGGGGACGGGCCCGAGCTCGCCGAGCGACTCAGGCAGTTCTCCCCGTGAATCCGCGTCCGTCCGGATCGCCTCGATCGAGATCAGGAAGTGCAACCGCTGGCGAAGATGGTCGGATGACTTGCGAACGTTACTCGCCGCGACGGTATTCATCTGGGCAAGAACGCCAATCGGATCGTTCCAGGTGACCTTCGGTGGCGGGGCGCCATCAGCGTCCGCGCGGCTCCGGAGCGAAGTGGCGGGCAATCGCAGCCACTTCAACTTTTCATCACGGGCCCGTTGAAATTTCAAGGCCACCGCCCGCCAGACGGCTTCGGGGGCGGAAAGCTGATCGGCACGGTCCGCCCACTCGGGCGTTTCCGCGAGCATCTCACGGGACGGTTCCCCATACGTCACGACGGCGAGCCCGACGAGCACCCGTTGTGCCTCGACGTCGGGTGTGGGGCGCCCGGCAAACATCCCCAGCGCCGACTCGAACAATCGGACCAGCTCTCGCCTCGAGGCCTCGGCCCCGACCGGATCTTCGGATGGCGGGTTGCCCTCGTATAACCGTCCCCAGAAGTCGAGCTCGTATTCGATCGCGTCGGTGGCGTCGAGCAGCCGTGACGCAGGGACGGTCGTCAACGCCCAATAGAGGTTCGGACTGTCGGGAAGGCGGGTCGCATCTTCGATCGTACTGAGCATCGTCCCGGCGATCGCCATGCCGAGCATCCGGGACACAATGAATTTGCTGGACTGACCCGCGAACTCCGACAGCCGGAGCCCGAGTCGCAGGTCATCGACCGCATCGTCCCAACGTCGCTCGGCGATCGCGAGCCGCGCGCGAAGCTGCAACAGCCGCGTCAAGTTCCGCATCTCCTTGATCTCAGGCAACAGTGTCGCGAGGGCGTCGGAAATGCTGAGCTCTTCGCGTCCCAGGTCGTAAGCCATCCCCATCCGGTTCTCCGCCCGCTCCAATTCCTTTAACGCCGCGTCGCCGTACCGGTTGAGGAAGCGGCGAACTTCATCATGCGGAAGCTCGTCGATCGCGACGTCGTGGTATCGCCCGTATTCCTCGTGATACTCCGCCGCCGATTCGGGATCCCGGTGGATCGCTTGGTGCTGCAACAAGAGCGCCCGCAAAATAAATGGGGTCGCGTCGTTGGGATTTTGCTTCACGGCCGCGGGCCAAAGCCGATACCGCAGCGGCGGGTCGGGTTCGGCTGCGGGGTAGATCGGTCGCGGCCCAGTAGGTTCCGGTTCGTCGTCCGCTTGTAACGCCTTCACGCCGGTCGGCTCGTTTTCTTCGTCGACGCGTTCGTCGTGATCGATCTCTTTGTCGGGCGTCTCGTCAGCGGCTTCCGCCTCGAATGCCGGCGAAAGCATCACCTGGGCGGGACACCACGACGCCCCCGCAAGGAAGATAAGTGCAAACGCACAACCGAGGACGGGCGTGGGTACCATCATTTTCACTTTTCGTTTGGTCAACATTTTCCGACTCGGTCGTAATCCGTGAGCGGCACGGCGCTAGCCGCCGGCACCAATCGTTAAAGAGCCGGTGGCTAGCGCCATTCCGCTCAGTTGATTTGAAAATCACCGGATCGGAACCGCCCTCCCGGCCCCGTCCGCAAGCGACGGATCGTCGAACCATTCGCCCCAGCGGTCCCAGTCGTTGGCGCGAAGCGTGGTCTTGGCGTTGGTCTCACGGCCGGCGTCGTCGTCCGCCCGACGAGGGACACTTCGACGAACACCGGTTGACGTCAATGCCGGATCCGCCGGCAGCGGCCAACCTTCCCCGTCCCACGACAACTCCGTCCGCGTGGCGATCAGGTCCAAGCTCGACTCACCCAATCCCATCGCTTCGCCCAGCCCCATCACTTCGCCGGTCGGATCGAGATCGATTCCCAGCCATTCGCGAGGACCGCCGACCCGTTCCGACCACGCTACAAGGGTGCTCGCCAACGCGGCCAGCTCGCGATCGGGTTTCGTCTCAAGCGAGCCGCCGGAGTCAGTCGGATGCGCACCGTCGGTCGGTCGTTCCGTTGACCATCCGGAAGCATCCTCGGAGTCCCGCGAACGTTCGGGCGTCTGGCCCACATCGGACAGACCGTGCCTGCTGGAATCCTGTCCGTTCGGAACTGTTGCACTCGACGGCTCACCACTCGACAGGTCACGGCTGTCAAGTTCCCGCCCGTCCGACCCGTTTCGGGTGACTCGCGTTTCGGACGATACGGTCCCGACGCCCTGGCGATAAGCGATCGGAGCGACGGCAGCGACCGCCAGCAGCGCCGCGGCGATCGTTCCGGCCGGGCCTGCGATCCACGTTCGCCGCGAAGGAATCGTTGTCTCGTTCGGCGACCGTTCCGCGACCGCCGCTCGGTACCCGGCCCGGTACATCATCTCCGCCAAGTCGGGTGCGGACGACGCCGGCTCTAATTGCCGCAGACGCCGGGCGAACCGATCGAGTTCTACATTCTCGGTCGAGCCTGCGATCTGGCGATTTTCGTGGTTCTGGTTCATCGTCACAATCCTCGGGCCGAGGGGGTGGCGGAGCGGGGGTCGGGCGACGACTCGCGGTCAACGATCTGGGAGTCAACGATCGCGGAGTCAACGACCTGGGAATCAACGATGTCCGGGTCGAGGACTTGCTGCAGTCGGTTCAGGCCGCTGATGTATCGCCGGTGAGCCGTGGCCCGCGATCTGCCGATGACCTCCCCGATCGCCTCGAACGTCAATCCGCCCCATAAGTGCATCACCACGATTTCCCGTTCGCCGTCGGGGAGTCGGCGCAAAGCCTCGGTGGCGTCCGCCGCATCGATCGGCGTGTCGACCCCGTCGTCCGGCATCTGTAGCCAACGCTCGCCGGCTGCCGTCCGTTCCCGTTTCTCACGACGCAACTGGCCCCGTCGCCACTGCAGCAATCGGTTTCGGGCGACGCGAACCAGCCACGCCACCGGGTCATCGGGCAACCCGCCTTGAGTGGCCAACGCCAAGAACGCCTCTTGGACGGCGTCCTCGGCCGGTTCGCCGGTCGAACGAGCGATCAACACGAGCCGATCGGCGTGGGTCTGCCAAAGGTCGCGGAGCGTCACCGGGTCGATCACTCCGAAGTCCCTCCTCGAAAAACAAACAACGAGAACAAGGACGCCACGACAGGCCCGACGTCTCGCGGTCTGCCCCGATTGCTCCGAAATTTTCTTGCGAGTCTCCCCGATCCGTCAGGGACGACCTTCTGAGTTCCTCCGGAACGATCGTCTGGGCACCTGGTCGGTTATACTCGGCCGCTTGGCAAAAAGGGTTGTTCCGCGATTTTAGTGGCAACTGCCCAGAACGTATGTTTTGGAGGCATTGCTGCGATGTCC
>JAWLFY010000107.1:0-17510 GCA_041685355.1 Pirellulaceae bacterium
CATCCGATGACAAACGTCGAGCGGATGCGACGCCCCCTCGGTTGCCGCAACCCCGTCGGCCTGAAACGCCTCGGCAAACTTGCCCGCCAACTCGAGCACGACGGCAAGCTTCGTGTCGTCATCGACCGCCGGGTCGGGCCATGCCCACGTGACCCCCATCGTCATCGAGCCAAACCCGTCGGCACGAGCCTCCCCCGTCTCCGCGGCGCAATCGACGGACAACACGGTGACGTCGTTGACGATCCGCCCGCCAAACTTCATCGGCGTTCGGTAATCGTACGACTCGGTCCGCAGACTCAGTTCGAGACGTCGAAGGTCGGTACTCGGCATCGAAGGTCAAGCTCCCATCGGTCAGCGGCGGGAGCCCATCCGGCGGCCCGAATGTCGGGCCGCGAAAAGACTTTGATCCCCTCCTCCGGTTTCGGAGCAGAGGATCAGGAAGATCCGGGACGGGCTCTGGTGAATCGAACGCGATCCAGAGTCTACCGCCGAACGGGTTCGCTCGGCGATCCCCGGCTGACCAAACGGGCCCGGCTGACCCGATGGTCTATGTCCCTCCTCGAACCGTCCTCGTTAGACGAGGTTCTTGCGGACCGCCCAAACAGCCGCCTGGGTCCGATCGGTCACGCCGATCTTGCGGAGGATATGCTGGACGTGTTCCTTCACCGTCTCGTAACTGATACCCAGCATCTTGGCGATCTCTTTGTTGGTGAGACCCAACGCCATCTGGCGAAGTACCTCGCTCTCTCGTTGGGTCAACGGCACCTCGATGTCCTGGCTCAAACGCGGCGTGGCGAGCGCGCCGGTGACCCGACGGAGCTCTTCACGGGTCCAAGCCGATTCGCCCGAAAACGCCGTTTCGAGGGCGGAGATCAGCCGCTCGGTCGGAGCCGACTTGAGCACGTATCCCGACGCACCGAGCGCGACGGCACGCGCGATGTAGGTGGGATTGTCGTAGGCCGAGAACAGCACGATCGGAAGATCCGGGAAGTCGAGCTTCAAACGCCCCAGGGCGTTCAACCCGTCTCCCCCCTCCATCCGAATATCCATCAAAACCGCGTCGGGTTGGGATTGCTTGATCGCCTCCAACGCCTCGCTCGCGGTCGAAGCCTCCCCCACGATCTCGAAATCCGTTTTTTCGAGCAGCATCCGAAGTCCCAGACGAATGACCTCGTGGTCGTCAACAATCAGCAGTTTCTTGCTCATCAAATTTCCTATTTCTTCTCCGAAATGTCAGTAAGAGTGTTCGAGTCGTCGTCCGTCCGCGGAAGCGACGACCCCGTAGGTCGGAGATGAGATGTCGATCACCGAGATCAAAACTCACCCCAGTTGTGAGAGGGATGCTTCCCCCGTGTAGAAGTTCCACCATCCGGTCCATCATCCTTCCCCCCTTCGAATAGTCAATCGACCACGCGAATCACCTATTGTTCCACCCGTTAGGATTCATGTGAACCTTCCTGCGGGGGTCCCTTCGGGGAGGAGGAAACCTGTTGAGAGTGCGACGGTTCTCGCCGAAAACCGACGAAAACGAAACCCTGGCCATCTCTGCAGGGGACCACTCTGATACCCTTTTAGGGTAGATGAATCCTAGCACTCGCACACCCCACAATTTGTTCACTCCTCTGAAATTATCCTTCTTTTTGCGGACAATACGCAGGTTCCCCCCCTCGGTTTCTCTCCCTCTGTGCAGGTATTGGGTCCCTGTCGATCGCCAGAACCTCGAACCCCTCCCGAGCCTCCGCCCCGTTTTGCAGGCCCCGCCCGCTTGGTAGCAACCGCCCCACCCTGCCGTTCCGCCCGACGACACGTTCCGCCCAACGACCCGTTCCGCCCAACGACCCGTTCCGGCCAACGACACGTTCCGCCCAACGACCCGTTCCGCCCAACGACCCGTTCCGCCCGGCCGCAGTTGCCGTGTTCGGCAATCGAGGATAGCTTTGGTGCGGTCGGTTCGGTCTCGGGTAGGGACCGATCGATCCAGGCGGGTTAGGTGTCACCGCGCTCTCCCCCTCGGCACGGCCGAGGGAGAACCGGTTTTTCGAGACGATTCCTCGTTCCCTGGGAAGATCCTTCGTGATCCGATCCTACCCGTCGGTGGAGGCTCCGTATTCTCCCCGACAAGAACCTCCCGCTTGCCAATCCCCTTGGCGGCGGAGCTCTCCACGGTCACCCCTCGCCGACCGATCCTCGCGGCGCTCTGAACGCGACTCGCCCCGCCGTTTCGGGCTGATCGGGGCGGTCGCGGTCACGCTGACGTCCGTCTCGCTTGCCGTTGCCGATTCGTCCCGCCAGGCAGACAACTCCTCCTCGTCCGCGACGATTCGCGTCGGGATCTACGACCACTCTTCCGGGAACTCCAAAGGCCCGAAATCGCTCCATCTGATCAACGCCCAAGTTGTCGACCGCGATCGCACGGGCCTCCTACGGCACCGGCCGTGTGATCTGCTTCAGCCCGCACCCGGAAAAACTCTCCGGGCCGAACCATTTGGTGACCCATGGGGTCCGCTGGGTCGCCGGGGCCGACGCGGACGGACCGGCCCCGCGTGACCTCGACCCTCAAGCCGTTCCGTAAAACCTCGTAACCGAACCCCGCAGCGAAGACGGAGACTCCAGATGAAGATTCGATCGATGTGCCTCATGCACCTTACCGTCGTCGTGGTGCTCGCGGGTGAGCTCGCCGTCGCCTGCACCACCGGGGTGATCAGCGGGAAAGCGACGATCGACGGACGCCCGCTGCTTTGGAAGAATCGCGACACCTCGGCGAAAAACAACCAAGTCGTCTACCTCGACGACGGCGATTACCGATCGATGGCGGTCGTCACCGCCGGCAGCCGCGGGTCGATCTGGATGGGCGTCAACGAGGCCGGTTTTTGCATTGAGAACTCGGTCACCCGCGACCTGAGCGAAAAAGGAGCCAAGGGCCCGGGCAACGGCAGCTTCATGAAGGACGCGCTGCAGACCTGCGCCACCGTCGAAGACTTCGAACGGTTGCTCAAGGAAACCGACGGAAGCCGCGCGACCGCCGCCAACTTCGGCGTGATCGACTCCCAAGGAGGCGCCGCGATCTTCGAGTCGTCCGCGTCGAAGTTCCGCAAGTTCGACGCGAACGACCCCGAAGTCGCCCCCCACGGCTACGTCGTCCGATCGAACTTTTCCTTCACCGGAACCCCCGACGTCGATCCGACCGACGCGGCGAAACTCGCCGAGATCTACTCCGGGGGCCGCTTCCTCCGAGGCTGCAAGTTGGTCGATATGGCGCTCGCCGACGGCGGGGTGTCGGTCAACTACCTGCTCCAGCACAACACCCGCGACTACTCTGATCCCGCCGGCAACCCGTTCCCCGGTTCGGTCAACGGTGACCCCGGTACTCTCCCCGAACGGATCGATACGACGCACACGATCAGTCGGAAAACGACCGTCTCCGCGGCCGTATTTCATGGCGTCAAGCCGAACGAGGATCCGCTGCTGACGACCATGTGGGTGATGCTCGGCGAACCCGCTTTCACCGTCGCCGTCCCGTGTTGGGTCGGAACCGGCGAAATCGCCGACGAGATGTCGGGAGAAATGACGAGCCCGATCTGTGACGTCGCCCGATCCCTCCGTGACGCGTCCTACGTCGAAGTCGCTGACGACGACGGCGAAACCGACCTGATCCTCGACACGTCAGCCCTCCCGGAAATCTGGGCCCGCACACTCCCCTCGGAACGGCAAAATCTCGAACGCGCCGCCGACGCGTTGGACCGATGGCGGGAATCAAAGTTCGACCCGGACGAAGCGATGCGGCTGCACCGGCAACTCAGTCTGGAAGTGCATTCCGAACTGACTAGCCTCGCCGCAGCACTCACCGTCACCCCGTGATCCGAAGTCGCGCCGGCGACACCGCTCCGCGTGTTGCCGCCCCCCACGATCGATACCTGTCCAACGCACGTGACGATCTTGCCCACGTCTTAAGCAATCCTGCACCGATCGATGCATCGGACCACAGCCCCATGCATTGCCCCGCCGTTGCTTCGACGAAACAGGACCACAAGAAGCAAAATTTTATTTCGAACAACGGCGTCTGATACGCCCTGGTTCGCGGAAAGCGTTCCCGGTTGCCTCGTTGACGAAAAGGGCTGCTCGGATCGGTTCGTTCGAGAACCCGTTGGGAGCGGGTTTTGCATGCCGATCCTTCAAAGCGTTTTTTTGACAAGACGATCTCGTGTCCGGCGTCGGCTCGTGTCCCGCATCGGACCGGTTCTTTTTCGTTCCCGGCTTTCCTGAAGTTTGATCCCATGAATCGACTCTCGAGTCATGTCCGCGTGACCTCCGAGACCGTGGTAAACGTCTCGCCCCCTCGACGCGGATTCACGCTGGTCGAATTGTTGGTCGTGATCGCGATCATCGGCGTCCTGGTCGGCCTGCTCCTCCCTGCCGTTCAGCAAGCCCGCGAGGCGGCTCGGCGGATGTCTTGCTCCAACAATATGAAACAGTTGGGGCTCGCACTCCACAATTACCACGCCACGTTCAATCGCCTTCCCTACCGGTCCGGCGGTACCAACGCACCTTGGACCACCAACGGATCGAACCAGTGGAGGGCAAGTGGTTTCGTGCTGATGTTGCCCCAACTGGAGCAGTCGTCGCTTTACGAACAGATCAGCTCGCCGCAGACGTTCAACGGCATCGCCTTCAACCCGTTCGGCGACAACACCCGAGACTCATCGACGTACGAGCTTTGGGCGACCGACATCCCGACGTTGCTCTGCCCGTCGTCACCCGAGTTGAAGCTGATCGGTAGCGTCGCGTTCGGATTGAACCACTACGGGTTCTCCGGGGGCGATAGCGCGATGTTCATCACCAACAACTCGCCGAGTAGTTGGCAGAACGCGATGAATCGGGTACGAGGCCCGTTCGGCCGTCGCACGGACCGCAAGTTCCGCGACATCTATGACGGCCTCAGCAACACGATCATGATGGGTGAGATCACGTCGTCGGTCGGTAACCGTACCCATCTCGGGGCGACCGCACGGAATCAAGGGCAACAGGTCGTCGATAGCCCGAACACGTGCCTTTTGACGATCGACGGGGCGACCCGAGAGTTCCTGCCGTCGGTGACGACGGTCTCCGTTTCACGTGGCCAACGTTGGGCCGGAGGTGCGGTGCCTTACACCTGTGTCAACACGATCCTCCCTCCGAATTCCCCTTCGTGCGCCAGCGGTGGCTGGAACGCGGTCGGTCAATACCCTGTCCAGAGCCGACACCCCGGCGGGGCGCACGTGCTGTTGGGTGACGGGTCGGTTCAGTACATCTCCGAGAGCATCGATACCGGGAATCTCTCGCTGCCCTCGCCGGACTCCACCAACGGCGGCCAAAGCCCTTACGGGGTTTGGGGCGCGATGGGTTCGATGAACGGAAGCGAAACAATTTCGGTGCCCAACTAAAAAGCCTGTCCGAAGGAAACGTTTGATGAAAAGCGGTCCCTTTCCCGCCCGCGGTGCGACTTGGCGTTACCTCGCGGCAATCCCCCTTCTGGTTGTCGGATGTGGCTCCGGTATCGACGCGGACCGACCCGAACGATTCCCCGTTTCCGGCGTCGTCCTCCACAACGCGGAACCGCTCGCCGGTGCCACGGTGGTCTTTGTGCCCGACGACCACCAATACGGTGCGACCGCGAGCACCGACGATTCCGGACGGTTCGAGTTGCAAACCTTCGAGCCGAAAGACGGCGCCGTTCCGGGGTCGTTCAAGGTCACCGTACGCAAGTTCGAGATGGAACCGCGGGAACCGGGACAGACGCCGAACGAACTGAGCGATGACGGCAGCACGGAGGATGACGGAGGAGATGCCGGACGCTCGCCCGCCGCCGGTGGCGACGTCACCGACGTCGAACCGGTCATCGAGCGGTCGCTGATCCCCGAAAAGTACGGAAGCCCCGCAACGAGCGGACTCCAGGTCGATGTTTCCGAAACGGGGCCGAACGAGTTCACGTTCGAACTCGAATAACCGCCTATCATCGCGATACAAAGTTCGGGATTCCGATCATTCGAAGTCCTTTCCTTTCTTCGCCTGTAACCGTTCTTGTAATGCGTCCGCTTCATCGTTGAGGGTCTCGACGACGTTCACGTTCTCGTCTGGATCGGCTTGGTGATCGTACAGCATCTGTGAAGTCACTCGCTCGCCTCGGGTGTACTCGGAGTACCGGTAGCGGTCGGTGCGTATCGTGTCCCCTCGATTGAATCGCCCGATCGCTTCCGACTTCCATTCCGCGTCCGGGTCCTTCATCAATGCCGCGAAACTTCGACCGGCGAGATGATCGGGCGCGTCGATTCCTGACAACTCGCACAGCGTCGGGTACAAGTCGATCGTTTCGATCAGCCCCCGACGGCGTTCGCCCCCGTCGACCCCCGGGCCGCGGATGAGCAGCGGAATTCGCATCGAGGTTTCGTAGCAACTGTGCTTGCACCACAACGTGTGCTCGCCCAGATTCCAACCGTGGTCACCCCACACCACCACGATCGTGTCATCGGAAAGGTCCAAACGGTCAAGCTCATCGAGCAACCGGCCGACTTGCGTGTCGATGTAGCTGACGCAAGCGTAATACCCGTGAATCAGATTTCGTGCGGTCTCGTCGGAGACCGGTCCGCGTGGCGGGATGCCGGCGTACGCCCTCAATTCGCCGGACGAGTGAATCGATTCGGGTGGGGCGTCCTTCGGGACGTGATAGTTTTTGGGTAGCGAGATCGATTCCGGGTCGTACAAGTCCCAGTACTTTTTGGGGGCGACGAACGGCAGGTGTGGCTTGAAAAACCCGACCGCCAAAAAGAACGGGGCGTCCTGTTCGCCGAGTCGCCGCAGATCGGCGAGCGCACGCTCCGTCAGCACGCCGTCGGCATAGGCGTCGTCGTCCACCGCCGCCGACTCCCACGCCGGCCCGCGTTTCCGACGACCCTGTTTCTGCCGCTCCTCATGCAACCGTCGGTTCTCGGGGTTCTGGTACCACGACACGCCACCGGGCCGCCACGGGCTCTCGGTCCACCCCTCGGCGTTGTCGTCCGGACGGTGGAAGATCTTCCCGAGCGACACCGTATGGTAGCCATGGTTCTGAAAGTGAGTGTTCATCGTCACCGTCCCCGGGGCGTCGTCCTCCGCCGAAGTCAAATAAGTGACGAACCGGTTCGGCGACGGGCGGAGCCCCGTCATCAGACTCGCCCGCGAGGCCCCGCACGTCGGCACCATGCAGTAGGCCCGTTCGAACAACACGCCGCTCTGTGCGAGTCGATCGAGGTTCGGCGAACGAATGTGGGTCGCCCCGTAACACGCCAACTCCGGGCGGAGATCGTCGACGGCAATGAACAAGACGTTCGGCCGGGAGTTCCCTCTTGCCTCGTCGGTCGCCCCCTCGCCGGCACCCGCCGCAGTCACGGAAACCGAAAACAAACAGAGCCATCCGATTCGGGTCGACATGTTGGGGTTCCTTGTCATCGTGGGTGGACGTCGCATCGCTCCATCCGATTCGGATCCGGTCGCGTCACCGTCAGGTCCGCCGGAGGAGAAGGAAGGGACTGCACCGGTCGTTCGAGGTCCTGCGAGCCGTTTAAATCGGCTCGACCCGATCATCCGACCGCTCTTCCAGAAGCCGCGTGATCAGGTCATCGACGGTGATCCCGTCCGCTTCGGCCGCGAACGTCGGGACGATCCGGTGTCGCAGCACCGGATGCGCGAGCGCCCGCACGTCGTCGAGCGTGACATGCGGCCGGCCATGCAGCAGCGCCCGCGCCTTCGAGGCGAGCACGAGTTGCTGACTCGCTCGCGGGCCCGGTCCCCACTCGATCAACTCCTTCACCCACGGTCGCGGCCCGTCCCCCGACGAATCGCCCGGACGCACCGACCGGACGGCGTCGAGTACCCAATCCTTGACGTGCCGCGGCAACGGGACCCGTCGCACAACCTTTTGGAAACGAACGATCTCCTCGCCACCGACCACCGCTTCGACCTCGGTTTCAAAGGTCGAAGTCGTTCGGTCGATGATCTCCGACTCGTCATCCCGCGACGGGTAGTTGACGACGACGTGGAACAGGAACCGGTCACGTTGCGCCTCGGGCAACGGGTAGGTCCCCTCCTGTTCGATCGGGTTTTGCGTCGCGAGCACGAAAAACGGTTCGTCGAGACGATACGTTTTCCCGGCCGCGGTCACCTCGTGTTCCTGCATCGCCTCGAGCAACGCCGCTTGCGTCTTTGGGGGCGTCCGGTTGATCTCGTCGGCGAGCAACATCTGGGTAAAGATCGGGCCCCGTTCGAATAAGAATTGCCGCTGTCCCGTCGACGGGTCTTGTTGAATGATCTCCGTTCCCGTGATGTCCCCGGGCATCAGATCCGGGGTGAACTGGATCCGGCGAAACGTCAAATCCATCGACCGGGCGAGCGTCCGTACCATCAACGTCTTCGCCAATCCGGGAACGCCCTCGAGCAGACAGTGCCCGCGGGCGAGGATCGCGATCAATAGCTGCTCGATCACCTCGTCTTGGCCGACCACGACCCGACCGACTTCCGCCCGAAGCCGGTCGCACGCTTGAAGCAACCGCGTCGCCGCGGCGACGTCGTCGGAACTTTCGATCGGTGGGGGCTGGACCAAGGCGTCTGTTCCGTCCGCGGCGAGATAAAATCGTTCCGGCTCGGAAGACACCGGACACCGGCTCAACGCGTCCCAGTCTACACCGGCGGTGACCCCGAGTGGAACGCGCCGAACCGCCGAACCGCCGAACCGCCGAACCGCCGAACCGCCGAACGCCGAACGGAACGCCGAACGGAACGCCGACGCCGAACCGCCGAGGTTGCGGCTTCCGCCCCGGTCGCGGCAACCCGGAGAGGGCCGTATCATACGAACTCGCCGGATCCCGCTTTCTCCCTTCATCGACGCGTCCCCGATGGCATCACTGTTCGTCGTCCGCGGCCGTGACCAGGGCAAACATTTTCAACTCGGCGGACCGGTCCAACGGATCGGCCGAGACGCCTCGAGCGAAATCCAGTTGCTCGACCATGAAGCTTCCCGGAGCCATGCGGAAGTACGGATCGATCCGGCCCGCGGGACGTGCGAGCTGGTCGATCTCGATAGCAGCAACGGGACGCTGGTCAACGGTCAGCGGGTGACCCGGCGTCAACTCCGCAGCGGCGACCGGGTGGAGATCGGTGGGACGCTGCTGATCTTTACCGGTGCCGGTCAGCCCGCCGCGATGGAGGCCGCCCACGGGGTCGATATCGTCTATCAGAGCCGTGATCACGACGCCAGCCGAATCGTCTCCTCGTTGTCGAGCTCCGGGGAACGCCCCAACCGCCCCAAGAGCGACAGCGACCGATCGCTCGAGGTGATGTATTTGACCGCGATCGCGGTCGGCCGCAGCGACGACCTGAACGAAGTCCTCGGCCGGATCCTGCGACTCGTGTTCGATTGGGTCGAAGCCGACCGCGGTTGCATCATGCTCCGCGACCCCGAGTCGGGCCAGCTGCAGCCCGCCGCCCGATGCGACCGCGATGGCCTCGACGCCCCGCCGAGCCAACGCCGTGACCGGATCGCCATCAGCACGACGATTCTCGATTACGTGCTCGAACGGAAAGACGGGGTGCGGACCAGCGACGCCAGCGACGACGAGCGGTTCGAATCCGCCGCGTCGATCGTCCGTGGGGGCGTCCGCGAAGCCCTCTGCGTCCCGCTGCAAGGCCGCTACGACGTCGTCGGGGCGCTGTACATCGACACGTTCACCTCGCCGGGCCAGCTGATCGAATCGGGCGGCCGACAACGATTCACCGACGACCACCTCCGCCTGATCACCGCGATCGGATACCAAGCCGCACTCGCGATCGAAGACACGTTCTACTACTCGGCGCTCGTCCAAAGCGAACGCCTCGCGGCAATGGGGAAGACGATCGCCACGCTCTCCCATCATGTCAAAAACATCCTGCAAGGGATTCGCGGCGGCAGCTACCTGATCGAAGCCGGGTTGCAGCGGAACGACACCGATGCCATCCGACGCGGGTGGAACATCGTCGACCGCAACCAAGAACGGATCTCGAACCTCGTCCTCGACATGCTCACGTTCTCCAAAGAGCGAGAACCGGAACGGGTCGAGGCTGACCTCAACGAAACCGTCCGCGATGTCGTCGAACTGATGCAGACCCGCGCCGCCGAGGTCGGCGTCCGGCTCGAATCCGCTCTCGAGGACAACCTCCCGGCTGCGACCTTTGACCCCGACGCGATCCACCGAGCCGTGTTGAACTTGGTCACCAACGCGATCGACGCCGCAACCCAACAGCCGGCCCGCGACGACGAAGACACCCCGGAGCCTCTCCCACCCGCTCCGGATGCCGCCGATCGTGACGCCCCACTCACCGACGACCCACCCACCGACGCCCCGTCCGCCGACGCCCCGTCCGCCGACGCCGTCACGTCCTCCCCCGACGGTCGCGTCTCGGTCCGCACGCGTTTCGACGCGGAACTCGGTTGGATCGTCGATGTCGTCGACAACGGACCCGGCGTCTCCCCCGATGACCGCCAGAAAATCTTCTCGCTGTTCGAATCGAAAAAGGGGGCCCGCGGCACCGGCCTCGGTCTCACCGTCAGCGACAAAATCATGCGGGAACATGGCGGTGACATCCACGTTCTCGACGGCGACCTCGGCCGGGGCAGTTGCTTCCGGCTTCGGCTCCCCCCCCCGGCCTCCGAACCGGGCGAGTTATCACGCCGCGAAACGTCCGCGTGACCATGCGAGCCCCCGTCCGATCGGCATCGCTTCAGATCGGTTTCGGCTCGATCCCTCGGTATCGGGCCGACGCGTATTCCCGATACCAATCGGCCGCCCGCCGTAACGTTGCCGCGGCCGGGCCCGCGTCGTCCGCCCTCGCGGCGGTATCGACCCGGTCGGCGAACCGATGCAACGTCTCGGCGTCGCCCCGTACCAACGCGTGACGACGTACGCGACGGTCGACCTCGCCAAGCATCCGCAGGCTGCGCCGGTCCGAAGGGTCAAGCCCCGTCAATCGGTTCCGCCGGATGCGTGTCCACAGCACCACCAACAAGAACAAGAACAACGGAAGCCGGGCGACCCGCAACACGATCACGAGCCAGTCGGTCACGCGGAACTGAGACACCGCGGTCCAAGCCCGACGGTACCAAGCCTCGTCCGCGGCGTCCTCGCTCGTCCCGCCCGCAGCGTTCCTCAGCCCCGAGCCCGCCCCCGGAACGTCCCCCCGCACGGTTTGATAATTTCGGCCCGGTGTCGCCTCCACCGGAAACCATTGCTCCGATTCGGTGTCGTACGCTTCCACCCACGCGTGCGCGTTCGCGTTCCGCGCGATCCATGACCGGTTCGCCTCGTCGCGTTCGGCCATCACATAACCGGTGACATACCGCGTCGGTATGCCCGCTTGACGCAGGATCAATGCCGCGGCGGTCGCGAAATATTCGCAGTGCGCGGGATGCTCGGTCCGCAAAAAATCGTCGATCGGGTCGCTGTCCCGAGAACGGACGAAATGGAATAGCGAATACTCGAAATTGTTCTGAAAGTATTGGGATACCTGCTCCGCCTTTCCCCGCGCCGTCGAAACGTCCGCACAGAGATCCTCGGCGAGCAACGCCGTCATCGCGTCGGCCTCGCGAGGGACCGAGAGGTAATCGGCCATACGCTCGGAGGACAACGGGTCCACCGGCGGCGATTCGGAAACGCCCGCCACGTACGGGGCGTCGACGTCGACCCCCGAGACGACGACGCCGTCTTGCGATATTTCTAAGACCAACGCCGCGGCTTCGATCCAACGGGTCCCCAGCGGCGTGAACACGATCGAGCCCTTCGACGGGATCCCGTGGATCTCGACCGGAACCTTCGGCTCGCCGACATCGTCGGCCATCGGGAACCGTCGCAACCGTGACCGCGATACCCCCGTCATCGACGCCGTCCCGGGACCAACCGGATGACGCCGAATCATCTCCCGACCACTCCGCCTTCCGCTCTCCATGATGTCGCGGTCCCACGCGTCGTCGCCCCACACGCCGTTACCGTAACGGCCCCTCCGGCGATCCCTGCGGTCCCTGTAACTCCAGCGGCGGTCGCCGTACTGCGCGAACACGCTCCCACGCAAATAGCCCGGCGCCGCGACGCTATAACCGCGCAACGCGATCGCCTCGGGGGCATCGAGCATCCGACTCCGTACCGTCCCGAACTGCGATCCACGCACGTACTGGCCACCACTCGGGTTCGGGGGCACGTTCCCGCGGTCGATCGACTCGGCGACGTAACGGACCATTTGTTGCTGCATTTGTGGCAACACGTCGCTCGTCATCCGCGTCAACACCGACGTCGCGATCAAAACCCCAGAAAACACAAGCCCCGCGATCAAGTCGTTCATCCCGCCGCCGAACAGCCACCCCCTTTCCCGCACCGCTTCGCGACTCGCGTCGTCCGCCGCCGGCCGCCGAAACACGATTTGAGACATGATCACAAACCCCAAAATGCCCGCCATCGCGATCGCCGCCTGGCTTATCAGCGTCGACCCACCCCCGCCCCCGACCAAACAAGCCATCACCACGCTTACCAACAACGGCAACAACGAGACATGCCCCCGATCGACTCGGATGACCCAAACCCAGAACGCAAGGATCAACCCGAGGTGGGCGACCGAGTCGGCGATCGACATCGGGGCGTTCGCGTTCCCGGTCGCCTGCTCCCGGCCGCGCCAATCCCACACCACCAAGAACGTGGCGATGACCAAAATCGCGATCAACGGTTGGATGACCCATCCGAACCGCAACGACTTGCCCCGACGGCGACGCCAGTCCGCGCCCTCGCGCCGCTGCGACGGATCGGGACGAACCAGTCGCAGCGCCACCACGGTCGCCGAGAAAACGTAAGCCGAACCGACTTCCCAGCCGGTCCCGAACGTCGATCCCACGTAGCCCGCCAACACCGCCAACAACACGCCGAGCATCGACGCGGAAACCGCCGCACTCATGAACGCTCCCCCAGCCCCGATGGCGCAACACCCCAGCGCCCGACACCCGATGGCGATCCCGCGGACGTCGCCGACCCGACCGCGTCCGACTCTCCTCCGCTTCCCTTGCCGCCTTCGCCGTTGCCGCCGGGCGATTCCCCATCACCCGGTTTCCCGTCGCCCGATTCCTCGTCGGCGATCGCCGCCATCTCCCGGCCGACCCGCACCACGCTCATCCTCCCGACGCCCCACCGCAAGAACCCCGGTTGCTCCCGCGTGGTCAACACGAGCGTCTCCGAGCGGACCGTCTTCGCCAAAAACGCGGTGACCTGTTCGTCCGCCACCTCCGCCGACACCGCGTCCGCACTCGCGAGCCGGATCAACAGAGGCTCGATATCCCCGGGGGACGACACGATCACTTCACATTCCCGCAAATCCCGTTTCCCATCCCGTTGCCTCCCACCGCCGCGTCCCTTCCCGTCGTTCGACGGGCCGGTCACGAACATCTGAAATCCGACGTCGCCGCGGCCCCGCTCGACCAGCACCGTCGCCGCGACCGAAAGGACGTGTTCAAGGGCACGGGCACGCCCGGACCGGCCGCGGAACCGTCCCCCCGTATCGGTCCCCGTGTCCACCACGATCGTGATCGTGTGCAACGAGGGGCTCGTATATTCCCGGACGATCGGCCGTCCCAACCGCGCCCACGAAACGAAATCCCATCGGCGGACCGGCATCCCCGTCTGGTACTCACGGCTCCCGACGTACTCCATCGACGAACCGGACGACTGTTGCGTCGCCCATCCGCTGACCGCGGTCAACGCGGTGCGGATCGCGGGCTCCTCCGATACGTGCAGTAGCCGAGGCGTGATCGGGATCGTCGCGTCGCTCACGACCCGGCGGGTGACCCGAAACAGAAAAAACGGAAACAGCGACTCCACCACCAGGTCCGGTACCCGCCATACGCCTCGCTCTTCAACCCTCAACGTCCGCGAAACCGCCGCCCGACCCCGGGCCGGGATCCGCACGACCCGGCACGGCTGGTCGTAACGCCAAACGTCCCGCCGCCCGATCGCTCGCCGTTTCGGTTGGTCAAACCTCACCCGGAGTTCCATCGCGGGGAGCCGCCCGACGTTCTCCAAATGCTGGCGGACCGGCCAACTCTCCCCCGCCGTCGCCGATGCCGGCAAACTGAACCCCACCTGCAACCGCGGCGCGAAAAGCCGGTTGACTAACCACCCGATTACCAACAGCGACACGCAAGCCGAAAACACGCCGACCCACGGATACCCCCAGACGATGTTCAAGCTGAGCACCGTGAAAAACAACAACGTCGCCGAAGCCCCCGTCAAACTGCGGCGAAACCCGAGCAACCCCCGGATCGGTAACCACACCAGCCACGCCGCCGCCCGAGCGGGCCAAAGGACCGCTTTCACCACTTCGGAACGAACCGCCGCCGACGACCGTGCCCGCACCCGACTCTCCCCCCGGGCCCGACTCATACCGGCACCTTCACCCGACCGAGCAAGTCGTCGATCACTTCCGCCGCCTCGCTCATCCGCGTTGGCAAGCCCCGCAACGCGATCCGGTGACCGAGCACGCTCAACGCGAGCGCTTGAATGTCGTCCGGCAACACGTGCTCACGGCGATGCAAGATCGCTCGAGCCTGGGCCGCCCGCAGCAGCATCTTCGACCCACGCGGACTACAACCGACCTGAATCCGCGAATCTCGCCGGGTCGCCGAGACGATTTCCACCAGATAGCGGACGACTTTCTCATCAACGATCACCCGCCGCACCCTCTGTTGCAACGCAACCAGTTCGTCCCCATGCATCAACGGCGTCAACCGCTCGCCCGGGTCCGAGCCGGCCTGATCCATCAATAACGCGATCTCGCTATCGGGATCGGGATAGTCGAGCGATAGCCGGACCAGAAATCGGTCGAGCTGCGACTCGGGCAACGGGAACGTGCCCTCAAACCCGAGCGGGTTCTGGGTCGCGATCACGACGAACGGCTTCTTCAAATCGTGTCGCTTCCCGTCGATCGTGACCTGCGACTCCGCCATCGCTTCCAACAACGCGCTCTGCGTCCGCGGCGACGCCCGGTTGATCTCGTCGGCGATTAACAGGTTGCAAAAGATCGGGCCCGGCCGAAACTCGAACGTCCCCGTCGAGGGCTGATAGATCGCCCCGCCCAAGATGTCGGCCGGCAACAGGTCGGGCGTGCACTGGATCCGCCGGAACTGTAACTCGATCAACGCCGCGAGCGACTTCGCGAGCGTCGTCTTGCCAACCCCCGGGACGTCCTCCAGCAGCACCGAGCCCTCGGCCAAGATCGCCGTCAACACCCCGTCGATCACCTCGTCCTTCCCGCGGATCACCCCCCGCAACGCGTCGCGGACGGCCGTGATCCGCGAGCAAAGTTGTTCCATTTCGTCCCCTCGGACATCGGGTCCGCCCACCGCCACGCCGCTAGAATCGACCAACCGACTTTCCCTTTGCTTCCACTTCTCTCGCGGGATGAATCCTCCGGCGCGCTCGACGACTCCCAACGGCCGACTCCCGCACAGTGTAACACCGTTCCAATGCCCAATGACCACTCCCCAACACCCCGCCGCTTCCCGGCGCCCCCGCGCGGTCGCCGCCGACCCGCGGTACCTGATCGAAACGACCGACGACGGCAGCCTCACCCTCGTCGCCGCTGACTCGCTCGATCGCTTTCACAGCGGCGCCGGTGCGGTGAGCGAAACTCGCCACGTCTACCTGGAACGATCGCTCGTCGCTCGGCGGCTCGCCGAACGACAGCCGACGCGGGTCCTCGAAGTCGGCCTCGGGACCGGACTCGGACTGCTCCTCACCGTCGACCTCGCACGACACCTGGCGACCCCGATCCGCTACGACGCGATCGAAATCGCGTGGCCCCCGGCACGGGTCCTCGACCAGCTCGAACTCGGCCGCACGCTCCACGACGCGTCGCTCGCCGAGCATTTTATCCGCTGGAGAAGGTCGATCCCGAATCCGCCGACGTTCGGCTCCCATCGCTGGGACGTCGACCCCCGGACCGCCGCGGTCGTCCACATCGCCGATCTCCGGCAATGGACACCGCCACCCGACGCGGCCCCCTTCGACGCGATCTACTTCGACCCGTTCTCCCCCGCCAGCCAACCCGAGATGTGGACCGAAGCGACCTTCGAAACGATGCGAGACCTGCTCGCCCCCGACGGCCGACTCGTCACCTACTGCGTCAGCCGCCCCGTCCGAGACGCCCTCACCGCCGCCGGCTTCCGAGTCACCCGAACCCCCGGCCCCCCCGGAGGAAAACGGGAGGTGCTGGTCGCGGAACTCGCATCGACGACTTGAGGGGACTTAGCAACGGCCGGCAAATCACTGAAGCACACGTTCACTCGATAGCGGAACGGCGCAAGCCGTCCGGTCTTTCGGCTAGACGCGGCACCGGGGGCGATCTTGACCGACCGTTGCTTAAGCCAAATCCCGAGGCTCGGCTGAGACGCGTCGACCGCGCGACCGATAGCGACGAAGCCCGAGCGCCAAACCTGAGGCGACCGCGATCCCGAGCAACCCGCTCGGCTCGGGAACCGCCGTCACCGTCGCCGTACCCATACCCACCGTTACCGTCTCCCCCAAACCTGGACCACCAAGGGCGAACGGAAAGAGATTGACGCTACCTTCGTTAAAGGCCCTGATCTGAAAATCACCCGAAGCCGAATCACCTAGCTGAAGGGTTGACGTCGCGAGTAAGACGGAGTTCTGCCCCGACGGCGGAAACACCGGCTCAAAACGAGGAATATCGTCGACCTGGACAATCGGGGTCTCGAGCGAAACACGCAGTTGCCGATCGCCTAGCCGATCCGTTTGCCCCGCGACTAACGAGAATCCGTCCCCCGCCACGAGAGACGAAAGTGCACCGTGGGCAAGCCCCACCCGGTCGACCTCGAAATCGAAGTCTCCGCCCACAACCCCTTGGTCCGTCAAACGAGTGTCCGGAACCGAAATGGCGTCGGCCTCCGTACCAAAAAGATCTGGCCTCTGAGTCAAATAAACCTGAATCACTAACTCCGACCCCGGTTGGCCAAAAAATTGTCGAACGCCCGGGACCCCGTCGCGGCCGAATTCGAGCACGAGCTCCGCATTCGCGGACCGAGGATTCGCCAGCGAGAACAACGCGAAGGAGAGAACGGCCAAACGGGGAAGGGGCAAGGACATGTCAGAAATACCGGGAGAAAGGAATAGAAAAGCAGTGATCGTGCGGCCGGTTCCCCCCACCGCGGAACACCGGACCGGTTGCCCACCGCTATCGACACGCCGAAAAGTCCTTTTTCCACGCGCGAGCCCACCCATCCTAAATACCGGAACGTACGAATGCGAGTCTCCGCCGGTCGATCTCGGCAAATCGATTGCGGCCTCAGATCCGACACGCATGAATCTGCGCGCGAACGATCTGGCGCCCTTTCAGGGCTTGCGGGGTGATGCACGATCGATCCTGGGGCGGCGCTGCGCTCTGCCCCAGGCTGATCTCTTGACGCCCGTCGGGCGGAC
>JAWLFY010000258.1:0-4246 GCA_041685355.1 Pirellulaceae bacterium
CCAAACGTACGATCGTTTCGGCGACCCCGAAACCACCGCCCGGATCGACCAGTACGAGATGGCGTTCCGGATGCAAGCCTCCGTCCCCGAGTTGACCGATCTCGGCCAGGAAACCGCGGAGACGATGGCGATGTACGGGCCCGACGCCGAAACGCCCGGAACGTTCGCCCGCAGCTGCCTGCTCGCCCGCCGGATGATGGAACGGGGCGTCCGTTTCGTTCAACTGTTCCATCGCGGCTGGGACCAACACGGCAACGTCGGCGGCGACCTGCCGAACCAATGCCGCGACGTCGACCAGGCGTGCTGGGCGCTCGTGCAAGACTTGAAGCGACGCGGGATGCTCGACGACACGCTCGTGATTTGGGGCGGCGAGTTCGGCCGCACCGTTTACTGCCAAGGCAAACTGTCGAAGGAGAACTACGGCCGCGACCACCACCCGCGATGCTTCCCCGTCTGGATGGCCGGCGGCGGCGTCCGTCCCGGCGTCGTGTACGGCGAAACCGACGACTTCAGTTACAATATCGTCGAAAACCCGGTCCACATCCACGACCTCAACGCGACCATTTTGAACCGGCTCGGCATCGACCACCGCAAGCTCAGCTTCCGCTTCCAAGGCCTCGACGTCCGCCTCACCGGCGTCGAAGAACAACGCCCCGTCGATGCGATCCTCGCCTAAGCCGCCACGTCGGCGGGCGTGTAGCTCAGCGATTTCCTGTGGAAGCAAGATTCCACGACCGGTAGACTTCGGCGATGAGCGACTCATCGGTCCGTAATCCGCACGACGGCTTCTTCAAACAGACCTTTGGAAGGGTCGATTTCGCCCGAGAATTCCTCGCTAAATTCTTGCCCGGCGACGTTGCGAGCAGTCTCGATCTGCCGTCGCTCAAGGCGTCCAGCGAGTCGTACATTGACGACCAACTACGAGCGACCCAGTCGGACTTGGTGTTCACCGTCAGAATGGCCGGCGGCGGTCAGGGGGTGGTCTATTTCGAGGTTTACCACAGCGAGGAGAAGAGCTGATGCCGACACTAGCTCAGCAATGGCTGGATCAAGGCAAACAAGAAGGCCGCCAAGAGGGCCGTCAAGAGGGTCGTCAGGTAGGGCGTCAGGTAGGGCGTCAGGAGGGGCGTCAGGAGGGCGCGTACATCGGTACGATCCAAACTTGCCGCTCGCTTCTTGGTGAAGCTGGCGAGACCGGTGACCTGGACGGAAAAACGGTCGACGAACTGCGTGAGTTGTCCGAACGACTGCAAGCGATGGTTCGTCAGCGGCTATCCGATGATTGACGCTCACGCGTCGAGGGTGCGATCACCGACCTCAACGCGACGATCCTGAGCCGGCTCGGGATCGACCACCGCAAGCTCAGCTTCCGCTTCGACGCCCGCGGCTGGCGCCGTCGGCTCACCATTCAAAACACGTTCTAAAGGTGTCCGGGCGGCAGATCAGAACGTGCCGCCTCCCATATCGAGCTTTCCCGAACCCGATCGCTGCGACTCGGTCGATCCGAATCCCACGTCCGGGCCGAGTCCCATCCCGGCTGCCTCGAGCTCCATCCGCTGCAGTTCGAACTCGACCACCCGATCGGAAGCGTCTGCACGTTGAGCCAACGACTCACGGAGGGCTTTGACGCGTTGCTCGATAACATCCACGGCGACGGCCTGGCGGCGCAATTGATTCGTGTACTGTTTCTTGAGTACTTCGCGGATCGCATCTTTCAGCGATTCCTTCTCCGCTTCGTCGGGGGCGACGCGTGAACCGAGGAGCCGCCGGACCCAATCGGCTTGAGCCTGCCAAGTCACACGTTGCAAGACGTCTTCACGGTGTCGCTCGTCCAACGCTTGCCAAAGTTGGCTCGAGCGACCGTCCCCCATTCCTCCGCCGTACATTTCGCCCATATCGCCATGGGCACTATACATCTCCCCGTACATGTCGTCTGGCTGAACACCTTGCAATCCGAGTCCTTTCACTTCGAAGACTCGGTCCACACGCACCTCCGGCAGTTCGTTTCGGCTGACCGGTTTCACTTGGGCGACACCCCGGACCTCGCCTTTCCGCAACGATTGCCCGTCGTCCGCCACGTCGATCAGCTCGACACGAAACTCTTTGGAGTACGGGCGTAGTTGCCAAGCCACAATTTTCGCATCGGCAGCTCCACCGCCAAACGGATCTTCACCCGTGACGGGGTCGCCCAACGGATCATCGCTCGCCGCCGGTCGCATTTCCACCGCCTCAGTCCCACCAGTGTCCTGAGCCGAAACGAGCGGACTTGGTGAGTGAAACGCGACCCGCCACGCGGCGATGACGACGAACAACGGCAAGAACAGGTTCGTAGAACTAGCCAGTAGGCGCAAGCTGCCACCGAGGCGGATGGTGCCGCGTTGGAAACGCCATTTGCGTGGACCACCGTCGGTCCAGTAGAGCGTGATTTCTTCGATCACGGACGCCAGGGCGGCCCGTAGTGCCCGTGGATCGGCCAGGGCGAACGTGCGTCGCAGGTCGGCCAGTTCGGCCGCCACGCGGGCAGCCTCGCGGTCTGGCGAGGCCGACGGGTTTCGTGCGGACGTTTGCAGTTGTTCTTCGAGGGATCGACGCTGCGCTCGCCAATCGGCCAGCATGCGGGAGGCGTCGTCGAGGTCGGCACCGTCGAGTAGCAACAATCGCTCGACGCCCTTGGCGATGTTCTTTTCGAGTTCGGCGATTCGCTGGCGTAGCGATCTCGTGTCGTGGGTCTTGGTCGCGGACGTCTTCAAGCGGCGAGCGATCACCGATTCGATTTGGCCTTTGATGTTGGGCGTGTCGAGCAGGCCGACGATCTTGCCGATCACCAGCGGTTCAAGCTGGTCTTTGCGGATCGAATAGCAATGCTCGTTCTGGCCCGCACCGTTCGACGCACGCGCCCCGTAGTATTGAACGTTCGTTCCAACCGAGGCTCGTCGGCCACACATGCGATCGCCGGAGTTGCCGCAGATGACCAAACCCGACAGCAAATAGTCGCTCGCTCGCGTTCGTCCGTTGGGACGCCTGCGGGCGTCGAGCTTTCGCTGCACGCGATCGAACGTCTTCTTGTCGATGATCGCCGGATGGGCGTTCTTGATGACGACCGGTTCGTTGCCGCACAGGTGCCCGTCGCCGACACGGTTGAATCGGCCTTGCGGATTCGCTCCGTAGATCATCGTGCCGATGTAAACCGGATTTCGCAGAACGACGCGAACCGATTGGCATTGCCAATCGATACCGCTTCGCGTCTTTATGCCTCGGCGGTTTAGGTCGCTGGCGATCGATCGGCTATTCGCATCCGTGTTGGCGTAGGCATCGAACATCCATTTGACGGTCTCGACTTCATGCTCGGCTTCGGAAGGTGCCAGCTTGGCTTTCCATCCTTTCGGTTTGGCGAACCGAGCGCTGCCGACCACGCGATGCATTTCGTTTCCGGCTTCGTCGAAGTAGACGCGATCGTAACCGAAGGGCGATCTCCGCTTGCCGTAGCCATCGCGGGCTTGCTTGAGCATGCCTCGCATGACGTTGTTCGATAGGCTGACCAGGAATTGGTTTTTGCCCTCTTGCGTGATCTGGTAGACCATCCGGCCCGCGAAGTCGTCCCAGTTGATCCGGCCTTGGACCACGCAGATCAATTCAACACCGGCGCGACGCAGCGGCGAGATCCATTCGCCCGCCTCGATCGAATCGAACCGGCCGAACCGGTCTTGGTCCCAGCACAGAATCGCTCGAAAGTCGCCCAGGCGTTTCACGTCGTCGATCATCTGCAGGAATTGCTTCCGCTTGAGCGTCTTCACGCCCGAGATCGCATAGTCTTCGTACCAGCGAACGATCTGGTATCCATGCTTCTCGGCGAGCTTCAAAATCTCGTCACGTTGTTGCTCGGGGCTTT
Organism: Pirellulaceae bacterium; assembly: GCA_041685355.1. Classification (GTDB taxonomy): domain Bacteria; phylum Planctomycetota; class Planctomycetia; order Pirellulales; family Pirellulaceae; genus JAWLFY01. The sequence continues at coordinate 3,890 of JAWLFY010000258.1, forward strand.
CTTCCTGCTTGTCGCTCGACATGCGAATGTAGCCAACGGCCGCCTCGGCGGTCTTGATCTTGCGTTTGCTCATCGTTGCGACTCCGTTTCGATTCCCAATCATTCGTCGCGAACTCACGCTCGGTGCAATCTACATCGTCCGCAACCCGCTCGACGTGGTTGATTCCGTCGCAGACCACTGGGGCGTCGATCACGATCGGGCCATCGCGATGATGAACGATCGCAATCTCACCATCGGCGGCCCCAAACAAGACTTGGTCACGCAGTACCTCGAATCGTGGAGCGGTCACGTCACGTCCTGGATTGACCAACGTGAAGTGGACCCCAATTTTAGGACCACGGCATAAGAGAGAAAGT
>JAWLFY010000108.1:0-17337 GCA_041685355.1 Pirellulaceae bacterium
CCCTTTTCGGAGGGCTCTCACATTTGACGGGACGGCGGGATCGCAACCGGATACATTGAGGGGCAGGACTCCAAGCGTGTTTGTTCCCCCGAGTTCGGTACCGCCATATGGTTCTTCGTCGGTTCCCCCTTTCCGCATACCCGGTTCGAATCGTTCTGGCTCCGCTGCTCGTCTCGGTCATCGTCTCGGCCGATCGGCCCGCCGCGGCGCAGGTTCCCGCCCGCGGAGACGATCCGTCGGCGAGCGCCTCGGTGCGTTTCGATCGCGACGTGAAGCCGATCTTGCGACGTCACTGTGACCGATGTCACGGGAGCAAGAACCAGGAGGCCGGGCTGCAGCTCAACCGCCGGGACGACGCGCTCGATCCGGATTGGGGAATCGTCGTCCCCGGAGATGCAGACGAAAGCCTGCTGATCACGCGACTGACCGACCCCGATGCCGGCGACCTGATGCCGCTCGACGGCCAACCGCTGTCGGCGAAGGAGATCGACCTTCTCTCGCGTTGGATCGATCAGGGTGCGGAGTGGCCCGAATCGCTCGCCGAACCGACGCACTGGGCCTACGAACCCCTCAGCCGCCCACCGACACCAGTCACGTCCGCCACGTCCGAGTCGGTGCCCCCCGCGGACGACTCAAGCGATTCCGTCAACTCAAACGATTCGGAAGCGTCCGCGGGGCGGTCAAGCCACACCGCACACCCGATCGACGCGTTCGTCGCGGAGCGGCTCGCCGACGAAGGCCTCGCCCCCGCACCTCCCGAAGCCCCCGCGCGGCTGCTCCGCCGTGTCTCGCTCGCGCTGACGGGATTGCCGCCGACAACCGCCGAAACCGAACGGTTTCTCGCCGATCGCTCGGCCGGCGCCTACGAACGGGTCGTCGACCGGCTGTTGCAATCGCAGCGGTTCGGCGAACGATGGGCGGTGCCATGGCTCGACCTGGCTCGCTATGCCGACAGCAACGGGTTTCAAGCGGACCAGATCCGTGACAACTGGGCCTACCGAGATTGGCTGATCGGTGCCCTCAACGACGACATGCCGTTCGACCGTTTCGTGATCGAACAGCTCGCCGGTGATCTGCTCCCGGACGCTACTGTCGACCAACGCGTGGCAACCGGGTTTCACCGCATGACGACGTGCAACGTGGAGGCGGGCGTCGACCCGGAAGCGAACCGAGTCAACCAAGTCGTCGACCGGGTGAACACGACCGCCACGGTGTTTATGGGGACGACGCTCGAATGCGCCCAGTGTCACGACCACAAATACGACCCGTTCAGCCAGGAAGACTACTATCGCCTGTTCGCCTATTTCAACAACACGCCGATCGAGGTGAAGCAGGCCTCGGGCGTCAGGTTCGACTTCAACGGGCCCTCGATGGAGTTGCCGCTGGAACGAACCGAAGCGTCCCGTCGAAGCCGACTTCAAGCACGGATTGGCGAACTGCAAAGCCGCCGACAAACGCTCCTGGAATCGGGGGACACGGCTTTCCAAGATTGGCTGGTATCGGTCCGCCAGGCGATCGAGGCCGACGGTGGCTGGCGACAGCGCCGCCCCGACGCGTTCCAGACGTCCGGTGACGAATCGTTCGAGATCCTCGACGACGGCGCGGTGTTGCTATCGGGGGATGTCCCCGAAAAGGTGACCTACACGTTCACCTTCGACGTCGCCGGTGAAGCGATCAGCGGGGTGCGGATCGACGCGTTGACCGATGACGCGATCCCTGGCGGCGGCCCCGGCCGCGGCGACCCGGAACGGACCAACGTGATTCTGAACGAACTGGTCGTCGAAGCGATCGGCGCTGGCGAACCGAGACGCCTCGAGCTCACCGACCCGGTCGCGGACTTCTCACAACAGAACTGGGATGTCACCGGCGCCATCGACGGGGACCCGAAATCCGGCTGGGCCTTCTCGCCCCGATTCGGCAAACCGCACTGGGCACGATTCACGTTGACCGATCCGATCCGCCCCGATGACGGTGTGCGGAAAGTGCGGATTCGGTTGATCCAAAACTTCGGCAAAGGCCGCGTCTACGGCAAACCCAAAGTGACGCTGCATCACGGCGACCGGCGGCTCGTCGGCTTGTCGGAGGAAGCGCTCGAGCTGTTGTCGTCGACCTCATTCACCCCGACCGCGAGCGGCGCGAGTGCCGATGCCAACGCGGGTCTCAGCGGCGAACAGCTGACGAAACTCCGAAAGGCGTTCGATCAAAACGACCCGCGGCTCCGCGAAATCGACAAGGCGATCGCGGAAGCCCGCCAAGAGCTGAAGCGGATCGAACCCGACACGACGCTCGTGATGGTCGAACTCGACTCCCCCCGCGATACGTTCGTGATGCAGCGAGGCGACTACGAAAGTCCGGGGGAACGGGTCGAGCCCGGGACGCCGTCGGTTTTGCCCCGGGACGATTCGATCGGGCGTACCGGCGACCGGCTCGAGCTTGCCCGCTGGCTGACGTCCCCGTCGAACCCGCTGCTGCCGCGGGTCACGGTCAACCGGTGGTGGGCCGAACTGTTTGGCACCGGCATCGTGTCGACGCCGGAAGACTTCGGCAGCCAAGCGGAATCGCCGAGCCACCCGGGACTGCTCGACTGGTTGGCTTGCGAGCTAATCGATTCGGGATGGTCGATGAAACACGTCCTCAAGCAGATCGTGATGTCGTCGACTTTCCGCCAATCGTCACGGGTCTCTTCGGAAGTGCTCGCCGCCGATCCGGATAACCGCTGGCTCGCGCGGGGCCCGCGGTTCCGTTTGACGGCGGAGTTCGTGCGGGACAACGCGCTCGCGATCAGCGGATTGTTGTCCGACCGCATGACCGGGGCGCCGGTGATGCCGTTCCAACCCGATGGGCTGTGGCGAAGCGTGGGGCGGAACCAGCCGAAATGGGTGACGGCCGCCGACGCCGATCGGTTCCGACGGGGCGTCTACGTCGTCTTCAAGCGGGCGGCGCCCTATCCGAGCTTCGTCAACTTCGATGCCCCCGACCGCGCCTCGTGTACCGTCCAAAGGCCGCGAACGAACACCCCGCTGCAGGCGCTCACGTTGCTCAATGACCCGGCGTACGCCGAGATGGCGTTGGCTTTCGCCGACCGCGTGCTCCGCGAATCGCCCGGCGACTCCGACCGTGAACGACTCGACTACGCGTTCCGGCTCGCCGTCACGCGGCCGCCGACCGCGAACGAAATCGATATCCTGAGCGGGTTGCTTCGGCGGCAACGCGAGACTCTCGCCGGCGATGCCGATGCGGTCCAACGGCGGACCGAGGTCCCCTTCGGAGGCTGGCAACCCGAAACCGCCGACCGCGACGAACTGGCCGCCTGGTTCGCCGTCACCAACGCCCTGCTCAACCTCGACGAAACGATGAGCCTCTAGCCGATGAGCCAACCCTCGCTCCCGCTCGATATGACCCCCGTCGGTCGACGCGCCCTGTTCCAACGCGCCGGGTTCGGACTCGGCGGATTCGCGCTCGCGGAAATGCTCGGACACGATAGCGCGGCCGGTTCGTCACCCGGGCAACCGCTAGCGGCCAAGTCACCCCATTTCGCGCCCCGCGCGAAACGGGTGATCTACATTCACCTCGTCGGTGCCCCCTCCCACCTCGACCTGTTCGACTTCAAGCCGGAATTACAACGCCGCAGCGGCGAGGATTGCCCGAAAGAGCTGTTCGAATCGGGCAAGTTTGCGTTCGTCCGTCACCTTCCAAAACTCTTGGGCACGCCGAACGAGAAACGATTCACGTTCTCGCGATGCGGCGAATCGGGACTGGAAATTTCCGATCTGCTCCCCGAATTACAATCGGTCGCCGATGAGCTCGCGATCGTCAAGTCGCTGCACACCGACGAGTTCAACCACGGCCCGGCACAACTCTTCATGTTGAGCGGCTTCGGGCGTTTCGGGCGGCCCAGCCTCGGGTCGTGGCTGACGTACGGGCTGGGAAGCGAAAACCGAAACCTCCCGGGTTTCGTCGTGCTGATCACCGGGAACGTCCTCGGCGCCGGAAGCTCGGCATGGGGCAGCGGCTTCCTCCCCTCGGTCTACCAAGGCGTCGAATTCCGCAGCCAAGGCGACCCGGTGCTCTACCTGTCCAACCCCGACGGCGTCGACAGCGGGTCGCGGCGGGCGATCATCGACACCGTGAACGATCTCAACCGGGCCCAACTCACCGACGTCGGCGACCCAGAGATCGCCACGCGGATCTCCCAGTACGAACTCGCTTATCGGATGCAATCGAGCGTCCCCGAATTGATGGACTTGTCCGACGAGTCGGATCACACCCATCGCATGTATGGGACCGAACCGGGGGCGACGAGCTTCGCGAACCACTGCTTGCTGGCGCGCCGCTTGGTCGAGCGTGGCGTGCGGTTCGTCCAACTGTTCGACCAAGGCTGGGACATGCACGGCGGCGTGTTCAACCAGCTCCCCAAAAAGGCCCGCCAAGTCGACCGCCCGATCGCCGCGCTGATCCGTGACCTCCGCCAACGGGGCCTCCTCGACGATACCCTCGTCGTGTGGTCCGCCGAATTCGGAAGGACCCCGTTCGGTCAAGGTGAAACCGCCAACGGGGGCGGCCGCAAGGTCGGCCGCGACCACCACAAAGATGCCTTCGCCGTGTGGGTCGCCGGCGGCGGGACCAAGCGAGGAACGGCGTACGGCGCGACCGACGAGATCGGCTATACGATCACCGAGAACCCGGTCCACGTGCACGACTTCAACGCCACCCTGTTGCACCAAATGGGGATCGATCACGAGCGGCTGACTTTCCGCTTCCAAGGTCGCCAATACCGGTTGACCGACGTCGAAGGAAACGTCGTCCGCGGGATCCTGGCGTGACACGCTCGTCTCGGTGAGGCATCGGGCCAGGGCGGCATCGGGCCAGGGCGGCATCGGGGCCGTGCGTTTGGGGGCGATCGTGGACGACGGCCCCCCGACCGGCGTATTGTCTCTTGATCGTCTTGGCGAGACATCGTAATACTGCGACATATCGAGGGCTCATCGGAGCCCGCGTCGGCAACGAACGCACGTCGGAATCAGGGTCATGGCCGGCACGAAGACGTCGCAACGACACCTCGAAGCGCTCACCGAGGCGGCCGAGTGCCTAAGGGTACTCGCCCATCCCGTTCGCTTGCGGTTCGTCCAACTCCTGCTCTCCGAAACGGTGAACGTCGGCGAATTGGCCGAAGCGTGCCAAATCCCTCGGAACGTCGCGTCCGAGCACCTGCGGCTGATGCAGCGTTGCGGGTTTCTCGAAAGCCGACGGGAAGGACGACGCGTCTACTACGAAATCGTCGAACCTCACCTGGGCGAAATCTTGGCGTGCGTCGAATCGCGATTCCCGGCGGCAGTCGAACGCTGACGCCCAGAATGCCCGAGCCCCCACCACGCGGGCTGGAACGATGAAACAAGGGAGTGACCCCGACGGGATCGACCACCACGAATACCGTCACCAGCCCGACACACCACCGTGACACGATCAAGCCCTCGGGGGCGGCGGAACGTCTCCGCCAAAAAAACCGGCGTGCTCGTCGACGTTCGGCGGTCATCGGTACCGGACTCGTCTTCGCAGGTGTCACCGACCCGCTCCATGAGCTCGATGCTCGCCAAAATGCCTTAGAACCGCTGATCGGAATCATGCAGATGAAATCAGGAAACGGAAACGGAAACGGAAAACCGCGGACGCGGATCGTGATCGTCGGCGGCGTCGCCGGTGGCGCGTCCGCCGCCACTCGCGCACGCCGGGTCGACGCAAACGCCCAGATCACACTGATCGAACGAGGCCCCGCGGTCTCGTTCGCGAATTGCGGGTTGCCATACCACATCGGGGGCGAAATCGCCGACCGCGACGATTTGCTGGTCACCACGCCAAAGCTCTTTCGCGAACGGTTCGGGATCGACGTGCGAACCGACACCGAAGCGGTCTCGATCCACCGCGAGGCAAAGTCGGTCACGCTGCGGCTCGCGGACGGCTCCGAGGAGCACCTCGAATACGATCGCTTGATCCTCGCCACCGGGGCCGAGCCGGTCGTGCCGCCGTTCGTCCGCCGACGTTACCGAAACGTCGCCTCGCTCTGGTCGCTCACGGATATGGACCGAATCATCGACACGCTTTCCGATCGCGATGACGCGAAAGCGGTCGTGATCGGCGGCGGCTTCGTCGGTCTGGAGGTGGCCGAGCAACTGATTCGGCGCGGCGTCACCTGCACGTTGGTCGAACGGAACGCACAAGTCTTGCGAACGCTCGACCCGGAAATGGCGATCGAGATCGCCCACGAACTCCGCAACCAAGGTGTCGATTTGCGACTCGGGGAATCCGTCACCGGATTGACCGCCGACGGCACCGATGACGATCTGGTCACCGGTGTCCAGCTCGGCGAAGAGACGCTCGCCACGGATCTCGTCGTGTTGGCGATCGGCGTCCGCCCGCGGATCGAACTCGCGCGCGATGCCGGCTTGGAAATCGGGGAATCGGGGGGCGTCCGGGTCGACCCTTGGATGCGCACCAGTGACGCGTCGATCTTCGCGGTCGGCGATTGCGTCGAGTACGAACACGCGGTGTTGGGCAAAGCGACGTGCGTCCCGTTAGCCGGCCCGGCGAACCGCGCCGGACGTGTCGCCGGCGCGGTCGCCGCCGGGGCGGAGGTCCGGCCGATGACCCCGGTGTACGGGACGAACGTCGTCCGCGTGTTCGCGAAAACGGCCGCCAGCACCGGACTCCACGAGACCCGATGTCGCGCCGAAGGGATCGCCTGCCGGTCGGTGTTCATCCAAGCATCCGGACACGCCTCTTACTTCCCCGGCGCCCAACCGATGCTGCTCAAACTGGTCTACACGCCCAGCGGCAAGGTGTTGGGCGCACAAGGTGTCGGCGGCGCGGGGGTCGACAAGCGGATCGACGTGATCGCGACGGCGATCCATTTCGGCGGCACCGTCGACGATCTTGCGGGACTCGATCTCGCCTACGCGCCCCCGTATGGCAGCGCCAAGGATCCCGTCCACATGGCCGCCTTCGTCGCATGCAACGATCTCGAATCCCACCCCCGCATCGTCCCACCCGATCTCGACCTCGATGGCTTTCAAGTCGTCGACGTGCGGACCGCGAAAGAAACCGAACGGTTGCCGCTCGAGGATGCGATCCATGTGCCGATCGATGAACTCTCCCAACGGCTCGGGTCGCTCGACCCCGAACGTCCCACCGTGACGGTCTGCCATACCGGAAAACGGGGGCACATCGCGGCATGCCAGTTGAAATCGGCGGGGTTTCGACACGTGCGGAACCTCACCGGTGGGATGTTGGTGCGGTCCCGAATCGCCGACGTCACGAACCGCGAGCCGGACGATCAAACCCCATCCCGAACCTGACGGAGCAATCGTCGCGGGACGCCGATCCCCACGACGTGCACCTCCCCGACCCAATCTCGAGCCGTCGCGGCATCGAATCCGAGCTTCGATGACACGAACGTGATCGTGTGGTCGGCGCGAAACGTCGGTTCCGCCGGAACACCGGTGTCGCAATCGAGACCGGTCGGAACGTCGATCGCGACCCGCGGCCCCGACCCGTTGTTGGCCACCTCGACCGCCGTCCGATACGGCTCGCGAGGGTCCCCCTTGGCCCCGGTTCCCAAAAGACAATCGACGACCGTCTCGTCACCCTCCAACGCCCCCGAAAGCGCCCCCCCTTCGGTCACCACACGCAGCGGAATCTCGCCTCGGACGGCTAGCCTCGCGTTCGCGGCAGCGTCCCCCGAAAGTTCCTCCAATTCCACGAGCGAAACGATGCGGACGTCGCGATCGAGCAACTGCAAATGCCGTGCGATCACGTAGCCATCCCCCGCGTTGTTCCCTTGACCACACAGAATCGTCACACCGCCCGCCGGGAAAAGCTCGGCAATCCGCTCCGCCGCCCCCCGTCCCGCGTTTTCCATCAACACCAAACCTGACATGCCGTACTCCTCGATCGCGATCTGATCGACTCGGCGGGACTGTTCACGCGTCAGCGGCGGCAGTTGCATCGACTTCCCATGGGGGTCGGCGGAAGAGATAATTGCTTCGACGGGGCCGCCACGTTTCTCGTCGCGGCGACGATCGTCCGAACTTCATTCCTGGAGGAAAACCATCATGCCGTTGTACGAATACGAATGCAAATCGTGTCATCATGTCACCGAAAAGCTGGTTCGAAGCGACTCGGTGCAGCTCGCTGATGACGACGCCGCATGCCCCACCTGTGGCGACACATCACTCGAACGCCTGATGAGCCTCCCCGCCGCCCCCGCACTCGGGTCACGACTCCCCGTGACGGGCCCGGCGGAAGCCTGCGAGATGCCCCGCTGTTGTGGTGGCGGATGCCAAATCCCCGACGCCTGATCGTCCTCAATGACACGAAGTCGCAAACCGCGCTCCCCCATGCGACGAATCCGGCTTGGCAGACGACTACCCCGAGCACCCGGGAAAGAACCGCCAACCGTTCTTCTTCACCACCCCGTCCCAGCAAAACAACGAAACGCTTCTGCGGTACCAGCAACGTTTCGTCGACAAAATGCTTTCGGTCAGCCTCAAGTATGACCACATCCTGTATTGCATCGACAACGAAACCTCCGGCGAGGAAGCGTGGGCGACGTACTGGGCCCGGTACCTTCGCGAGCAGGCCGAACGGGCCGAAGCCAAAATCAACATCACCCAAATGTGGGACCACTGGGACCTGACGAGTGAGCAGCACCGACGGACGATCGACCCCCCCGAGCGGTACGACTTCATCGACGTTTCTCAAAACAGCCACAAGAAGGGCCAGGAGCACTGGGACAATTTTAGTGGGTGCGGTCGGCGATCGCGTCGAACCCCAGACCGATCAACACGGTCAAGACATACGGCGTCGACGGGAACAAGTTCGGACACACCACGCGGGACGGGGTCGAACGCTTCCTCCGGCACGTCGTCGGCGGGGCCGCGTCGGCACGGTTTCACCGGCCCGATGCCGGGCTCGGCGGATTCGGAGCAAATCCCCGCCGACAAAGCGGCAAAACTAAAATCCCCCCGTGACGGCAACTGGCTCGACGTGCTCCTCGTCGATTCGCGTTCACCAAACTTTTCGGCTCCGCGTGCTGAACCTTACTCATGAACTTCCCGATTCCGCGAGTCGGTTTTGCGTTGGCCTGCTTTTGGCAACGTCGCTCATCGGATCGGCGTTGGCTCAGCCTCCTCGCCCTCCTTTCCTGATCCTTCGGGTCGGCTCCCTCGCGGACCGTCTGGTGATCGCCTCCCGGTGGCGGCTAGCGTCTGCCAACGGCGTTCTGTTAGCCTTGGGAATTCCCGGCCCCAGGGGCCTCCCGTTTCGCTGGCTCTCCCGCGGGAGCTTGCCTTCGAAGCGGGCGGTGGCCGTGCCGTCGGGTCGGCTCGATGGTGCGTCGAGTGGGCGTGGTCAGTCGGGCGGGCTCGGTGGTGCCAGGCGGGGACCGACGAACGGGAAGTGGCCGCTCGCAAGGCGCGATCGATCGCCCGCCAGGCATTCAGGTGACCGAGCATGTTTTCAGGGTTCACATACTACACCCGAGTCCTCTCCATCGTCGGTGACATCCTGAAGGTCCGCGCCTCGGGCGTCGGCTTGGGCGAATTGGGGATCATCGAAAACTGGGACGGCGAAGAGTCCGTGGGCCAGGTGATCGAGGTTCGAGAGGACGAGGTCTCGCTCCAGGTGTTCACGGGGGCGAAGGGCTTGTCGACCGATGCCCGGGTCCGCTTGCTCGGCCACCCGGCACAGGTCACTTACTCAGAAAACATCTTGGGACGGGTCTTCGACGGCGGCGGCCGGCCGATCGACGGTGGGCCCTCGCTGGCGACCGACCCGCGGATCGACGTGGGGGGACCGACGGTCAACCCGACGACGCGTTTGATGCCGCGGCGGATGATCGAGACCAAGATCCCGATGATCGACGTGTTCAACTCCTTGGTCGAAAGCCAAAAGATCCCGATCTTTTCGGCCGCCGGCGAACCTTACAACCCGTTGCTGGCCCGGATCGGGATTCAGGCGGACGCGGAGATCGTCGTGTTCGGCGGGATGGGACTGGTGTTCGATGACTATCACTTCTTCCGGTCGACGTTCGAGGAGGAGGGCGTCTTTCCGCGGACGGTGATGTTCGTCAGTCAAGCTTCCGACCCGATCGTCGAAAGAATGCTGGTTCCCGACTTGGCGTTGAAAGTCGCCGAGCGTTTCGCCGTCGAACAGGATCGACGGGTGCTGGTCCTGTTGACCGACATGACCGCGTTCGCCGACGCCCTCAAAGAGATCGGGATCTCGATGGAACGGGTCCCGGCGACGCGAGGCTACCTGGGCGACCTGTATAGCCAGTTGGCCGTCCGCTACGAACGGGCATGCGATTATCGCGGTGCCGGGTCGGTGACCATCTTGTCGGTCACCACGATGCCTGGGGACGACGTGACGCACCCGGTACCGGACAACACGGGGTACATCACCGAGGGGCAGTTTTACCTTCACGACGCGATGATCGACCCGTTCGGCTCGTTGTCGCGGCTCAAGCAACAGGTCGTTGGCAAGTCGACCCGGGAAGATCACGGTCAGGTCATGAATACGATGATCCGTCTCTACTCCGGGGCGAAAGACGCGGAGAAGAAACAGGCGATGGCTTTCGAGCTGTCGCCGCTTGACGAAAAGCTGCTCCGCTTTGGGGAACTCTTTCGGGATCGGTTCATGAACATCGACGTCTCCCTGCCCTTGCAGGAGGCCCTGGACCTCGGTTGGGAGACGCTCGCGGAGTGTTTCGAACCCCGGGAATTGTTGATGAAACAATCGTTGGTGGAGAAATACTTCCCCGCTCAGGCCGCGGGGGATGGGGGGGCGGCCGGCCCGGCATGAGGATTTCACGGAATAAAAACGCGCTCAAGCAGCAGCGGGACCAGTTGGCCACTTACCGGCGGTTCCTGCCATCGCTCGACCTCAAACGCCAGCAATTGCTCGCCGCGTGGAAGTCGGCCCGGGACCAACGGGCGGCGGCCGAAGTCGATCTGCAAGCCGAAGAGCAAGCGATGACGGGGGTGCTGTCGCTGTTGGGGAGTTCCACGTATGCGTCGCGTGACTTGGCGACGTTGATCCGCGTCGAAACGGTCAAGGTGAGCGAGGAGAACATCGCCGGCGCCCGGGTCCCGCGGTTGGACACGATCAGCTTTTCCCGCGAGGACTATTCGACGTTGGCGTTTCCGTTCTGGGTCGATCTGCTGCTGGACGGGTTGCAACGGGTGGCGGAGAAACGCTGGATCTTGCTCACCGCTCGCCAGCGGGAGACCAAGATCGCGGAGGCTTCGCGGAAGATCACCCAACGGGTGAACCTGTTCGAAAAAGTCTTGATCCCAGAAGCCCGGCGAAATATCAAGCTGATTCGGGTCGCGATGTCGGACGAAGAGCGTGCGTCGGTGGTTCGCTCGAAGCTGGCCAAACGCAAACACCAGCGGTGACCGGATGGCCATCGTGCCGCTCGAAAAAGTGACGATCGTTGGCCCGGCCGGCTCCAAGCCGGCCGTGCTCGACGACCTGCAATCGCTGGGCTGCATCCATCTGATCCGGCTCCAACCCGACCGGGGCCAGATGCCGGAAGTGATCCCCAACGAGGCGCGGGAGGCGCTGCAGTATCTGCAGGCGTCGCCGATTCGCCGCCGGCCCGCGCGGAAGACGGAAGGTTACGACCGCGGCCGCCTGATCCGTCAGGTGTTGCGGATCCGCCGGGTGCGAGAAGCGTTGCGACAGGAGGCGGACGAGCTGCGGCAAGCGATCGACGACCTGGAACCGTGGGGCGAGTTCCGGCTCCCGGATGAAGGGGGCGTCGGCGGGTTGCCGCTCTTTTTCTACATGATTCCTCGCAGAGAAACGCCGCAGATTCCCGCCGACGTCACGTTCGAAGTCGTGAGGCGGGATCCCCGCTTCGATTATGTCGTGGCGGTCGGCAAGCCCCTGCCCGAGCATCGCGGCTGGTCCCCCATGACGCTCGACCCCCGACCGCTATCGGAGCTCCGCGACCGGCTGCTGGCGGTGGAAGAGCAGTACGAAAACCTTGATTGGCGACGCGTCGCGTTGACGCGATGGATCGAGAGGTTGCAGACCGATCTCGATCGAGCGGACGACCAGACGGCCAAGCTCGATGCGGCGCGGCGGACGTGGGCCGACGAACACCTGTTCGCGGTCCGGGGATGGGCCCCGAAGGCGGAGCGACCGAGGCTGGAATCGGTGGCGGCGGCCCGCGACCTGGCCCTGCGGATCGAGTCCCCTCGGGCCGAGGACCGCCCCCCGACGCTGTTGGAAAACCCTCCGGCGATCGCCAGCGCCGAGCCGTGCGTGACCTTTTACCGCACGCCGAGCTACCACGCCTGGGACCCCACCCCGATCGTTTATTTGTCGTTTAGCCTGTTTTTCGGCATGATCATCTCCGATGCCGGCTACGGCCTATTGCTGCTGGGGCTCGTCGGCATCGGGGGGATCCGATTCGCCGATACCCCGCGGCGGCGGCGGTGGCGTCACCTGATGTTGACGATCGCCGTCGCGGTCTTCGTGTACGGGGTGCTGGTGGGCAGCTATTTCGGTTTTTCGCCCCCCCCAGGGTCTTGGCCGGATGCCTTGCGGATCACATTTGACGGCCGGCCGATGATGGCTCGCCAGAACGACATGATGCTGTTAACCGTGGCGATCGGCGTCGGCCATCTGGTGTTGGCCAACGTGATCTCGGCGTGGCGTCAACGGCACACCGCTCGCAGCCTCGGGCACCTCGGCTGGGCCGCGATCCTGGGCGGCGGTTTCGCGTTCGGCCTGGGGCGATACTGGGCATCGGAACGACTGGCGATGGCGGGGACCGTGGCGGCCATCGTCGGCGGCGTCTCGGTTTTTCTCTTCAGCAGCACACGACCGTTGTTCACCAAGAACAAAAAAGAACATCTGATGCGGCTGGTCGACGGTTTGATGCAGTGCGGCAATCTCTCGAAGGCGTTCGGCGATGTGCTGAGTTACCTGCGGCTGTTCGCCCTGGGGCTCGCCAGTTTTCAGCTCGCGGTCACGTTCAACGGGCTCGCCGCCGACGCGGTTGGCCGGGGAGGCCTGGGGGTGTTGCTCGGCGGGCTGATCTTCATCGCCGGCCACGGCGTGAATCTGATCCTGGGACTGATGGGCGGGGTCGTTCACGGGTTGCGGCTGAATTGCATCGAATTTTTCAATTGGAGCCTCACGGAGGAGGGCTATTCGTTTCAACCTTTCCGAAAGAAGGCCGGGACTTAATGGAAAACTCTGCGATTTTTTTGGGCTGGGCTGGTATCTACGGACCCACCGCCTTAGGGGCGATCGGCAGCATCATCGGATGCGCGCGAGCCGGACAGGCGGCGTGCGGGGCGATGATCGACGTGGAGACCGGGTACGGTCGGCTGGTCGGCCTTTCCGCCCTGCCCTCTTCCCAGATCATCTACGGGATCGTTCTGATGTTTGCGCTCAACCGTGAGGTCACACCCGAGACGGGACCGGCCCTGTTCGCGATCGGGATTCTGGGCGGAGCGGCGTTGCTGTTCAGCGGCATCTTTCAGGGGCTATGTTGTGCGTCGGCGATCCAAGCGAGCAAGACGAAGCCCGAGATCTTCGGGTTAGCCGCGGCCCCGGCGGCGATCGTGGAGGGGTTCGCCGTGTTCGCCTTCATCTTCGCTCTGGTGATCTCCGGCGGGATCACGAGCGGATGACCCGGCGGACCCTCCCCCCAAGCCTTTCCACTCGCGTGCGAACGATTTCATGAGCGAAGAATCGACTGAAACTTCTGGCGTCCAGCGGCTGATCGATCGGCTGCATCAAGAGGGCGTCCAGAAAGGGCAATCGGAAGCGGATTCGGTGCTTTCGGAGGCGAGGTCCGAGGCGAGAAAGATCATCGAGCAGGCCCGCCGGGAAGCCGACGAGATGGTTCGTGAAGCCCGCGTCGAGGCGGACCGCACGGTTCGCAGCGGCGAAGAGGCCGTGCATTTGGCCGGACGTGACGCGATCCTCCGATTGTCCGAAGAGTTGCGTGCGGATTTCGTTCGTAAGTTAAAAAAGTTGATCGGCCATTCCTTCTCCGACACCGAATTTCTTCGCCAACTGATCGTGGAGATCGCCAGGCGGGCCCTCCCCGAGGAGACGACCGATCGGCTGAACATCGAGGTCTTGCGGGAGTATGCCGTGACGCCTTCCGATGCCGCCGCCCCCTCCCCACTGGACGAAGCGGAACTGGAACGATTCTTTCTCGATTTCGGCGGCGAAGCGTTGCGGGAGGGCCTCACGTTTTCCGTCGATGAGGGGGAAGCGGCCGGCATCCGGGTGCGACTGGTCGACGACGATATCGAGATCGATCTCACCAGCGACACGATTTCGCGGCTGCTGTTGGAATTGCTTTCGCCGCGGTTCCGTTCGATCTTTCAGTGATGCCGGCCAGGCCGGTGGAGACCCGCCCATGAGCTACTACACCTTGGTGGCGAGCCTGCCGCACTTGCCGAGGACGTTCGATGTCGAGTACCCGCCCATCTCGCGAAGGTCTTTGCAAGCTCGGTTGGCCATGCTTCGCGATGACGATGCGGCGACCGTGCGACACTTGCAAGACTTTCTGGAGTGGGATCGGCAACCGGCGGACCGGACCGACGAGGAGGTGGTGGACGAATACCGTCGGATCAAAGCCGGCGTGAGGAACGAGTTGGTCATCCGACTGATCGACCACCGCTTGGGCGTTCGCACGATCGTGAGCGCCCTGCGTCGGCGACGAATGGGGCTGGGGCCGCCCGTCGGCGTCGGACCGTTGGCGACGATCATCCGCAAGCGATTCGATCAACCGCAGTTCGGCCTGGAGCGAACGCAACCCTGGATCGAAGGCTTCCAAAGGTGTCTGTTGACCGGCGACGCGGTAGGGGGCGAGCGTTTGTTGTTCGAACAGACGTGGCAACAATGGTGGCGGCTGGCGGCCGGCTACACCTTTTCATTTGAGGCCGTGCTGCTTTACTTGGCCCGCTGGACGATCCTCGAACGGTGGACGACCCGCGACGCCGAGACCGGCCGCCGGCGATTCGAAACGCTCATGCAGGAGATGCTCGGTGAGCGAAATCCGTTCCCCCGGTGAAGCACGTGTCATCGGCGTCGTCGGTAATATCGTCTCGATCGAGTCCTCCGGGCCGATCATGAAGAACGAGGTGGCCCATGTCATCGTCGACGGTGACCGGTTGAAGTCCGAAGTGTTGCGGGTGGTGGGAAATCGGGCCGACCTGCAGGTGTTCGAAGAGACCCAAGGGGTCCGCGTCGGAGACCGCGTCGAATTGTCCAAACAGATGCTCTCCGCCACCCTCGGCCCCGGATTGCTGGGCGTGGTGTTCGACGGGCTCCAGAACCCGCTCCATCAATTGGCCGAACGCGATGGTTATTTCCTGCATCGTGGTCGCACCACCCGGGCGCTCCCCGCCGACGACCATTGGAACTTCACACCGCTGTTGGAACCCGGCTCCCGGATCCATGCCGGCGACGTGATCGGCACCGTGCCAGAACGACGGATCCGACACAAGATCATGGTCCCGTTCGACTTTCAGGGCCCCGGGGAGTTGTTGGAGATCGAAAGTGCCAGCTTGACGGTGGACCAGCCCGTGGCACGCTGCCGCGACCGTCGGGGACGCGAGCGTGAAATCACCATGTCGCAGGATTGGCCCGTGCGACGACCGCTCTCCGCCGGGTTGATCCGCCAGCGGCTGTGCGAGCGGCGTTTTCCCACCACGCCGCTGACCACGACGATGCGGACCGTTGACACGTTTTTCCCGATCGCCCGCGGCGGGACGGCTTGCATCCCCGGGCCGTTCGGGGCCGGCAAAACCGTGCTGCAAGGCCTCATCGCCCGTTACTCCGACGTGGATATCATGGTCGTCGTGGCCTGCGGCGAACGCGCCGGCGAAGTGGTGGAAACCATCCACGAGTTTTCCAACATGGAAGACCCCCACAGCGGCGGCAAACTTATCGACCGGACGATCATTATCTGCAATACCTCCTCGATGCCCGTCGCCGCCCGAGAAGCCTCGATCTACACCGGGATCACCCTCGGGGAATACTATCGCCAAATGGGCCTGAACGTCCTGCTGATCGCAGACTCCACATCCCGGTGGGCCCAATCGATGCGGGAAACCTCGGGGCGGCTGGAAGAGATCCCGGGCGAGGAGGCGTTTCCCGCTTACCTGGACTCCGCCATCAAGGGGATCTACGAACGGGCCGGCGTTCTGGTCAATCGCGGCGGCGATAAGGGTAGCCTGACCATGATCGGCACGGTATCACCGGCCGGCGGTAATTTCGAGGAGCCGGTGACCCAATCGACCCTGGGCGCGGTGAAGTGTTTCCTCGGCCTCTCTTCCGATCGCGCTTACAAGCGTTTCTATCCCGCCATCGACCCGCTGTTGTCCTGGTCTCGCTACTGGGGACAACTGCAACCTTACTTCGACCGCACGCTCGACCCCTACTGGACCCAAACCGTCGAAGCCATGACCAAGCTTCTGCATCAAGGCGACGGCATCCACCAGATGATGCAGGTCACGGGTGAGGAAGGAGTCTCTCTGGAAGATTTCGTGATCTATCAGAAATCACAATTCCTAGACAGCGTCTATTTGCAACAAGACGCCTTTGACCCCGTTGACGTTTCGACGCCCACCGAACGGCAAAAGGCCTCGTTTCAACTGATTCGCCGGCTGATCGAACGGGAGTACGAGTTTCGAGATAAGGAGCACGCCCGGGATTATTTCATTCGGCTGACGGGATTGTATAAAAATCTCAACTATGCGGCATGGAGGTCCCAGCAGTATCAAGACCTGTTGGACGAGATCACCGAATTGGCACAAGCAATTTAGCAACTCTCGATAGGCGGAAATTAAGGTCCATCCGGGTTTCTCGTGGGTCGGCCGGGAAACGGGAGCGTGGGCCCCCAAAAAGGCAAAGGCATTCGCCCGTGAATACAGCGAAAGGGCCTCCCGGTCACCGCGTACTCGGCGAGACGCCGGGCTTATTCCGCCTTACTCTCGGGCGAGTTGGACTTGCCCAAATAGACGTCCTGGCCGTCGATGGTGACGACGGCGAGACCCCGTGAATTATGGTGCCGATACGACGGCACCGCTGCATTCGGCCTTCCCATGCTCGCCCCCCCGAGTTTTCCAGTACGTGTACTGGGAAACGCCTCAGAAATCACCGCACGTGCGGGAAACAGACGGTAACCAAAAAGCAGGTTTCGGCAATAAGAAAAACGACTCTTTTTCGATGGCTCTTCCGCGATTTTAGTGGCTTGCGGGCTGGCGTCGGCGAGGTTTTTTCAGGATCGCTGCGATGTCCGAATGT
>JAWLFY010000259.1:0-4174 GCA_041685355.1 Pirellulaceae bacterium
ATCAGCATACTTCATTCAACATTCGGACATCGCAGCGATGCCTGAAAAAACCTCGCCGACGCCAGCCCGCAAGCCACTAAAATCGCGGAAGAGCCTTCGAACTCAAACGGACAGAACTTTGTGACCCGATTCATGCGTCTCCGCCGGACACTCTTCGCCGAGACGAGACCTTTGGCGCTGATTCCCAAGAGCCAGCTCGATTGGTTGGGGATTCGCGTCCGCGACTTGGCCGACGAGCTGAACGCAGCGAAGATCGACTGCGAAAAGGTGCCGTCGCTTGTCAGAAAGGCGAATCCGACGCCAGCGCGTCCCGAGCAAGACATCGAGCCCGACGCGGCGATCTACGCCGCTTGCGTCGCGTGCGAATGCACGGCCGGTGAACTCGATGCCACGGGGAGGGCGGTGTTGCAACGTTACGCCGATGTCTTTTGGCATGGGGTCGAAGCCGCAACGGAGATTCTGAGACGGAAGACGCCGTCGTGTGTCGTCATCGTTCAGGGCTACGAGATGACGGGTGCCGTTTATCGGCACAGTGCCCTACGACTCGGCATTCCCGTGCTGGCACTGGAGAACACGGCGGTCAAAGGCTGCATGTTGTGGGACAACGTTTCCGGCATCACCACCAACCGAAACTTGGCCAAGAACTTTTATTGGCGGTACCGCGAGTCGACGGCGGCGGGCGAATCGGAGACGTTTTGCCAGGACTTGATTTCCCGCACCAAGCAGTTGAAATCCGCGGAGCACCAGTCGCCAAGCAGCCCGTATCAGACACGCGGCGGTCGGCCGATGGTGCTGTTTCTCGGACAGGTTTACACCGATTCGTCGGTGGTCTTCGATAGCGCGGGTTGGGAAAGCCCGGTCCAGGTCATCCGTCAGTTATGCCGGTGGTGCGTTGAGCACGATCGGGACCTCGTGATCAAGTTGCACCCGAAGGAGGCGAGCGGTCGCGCCCCGGTGACCGACGCCCCCTACAACCAACTGACGTGGCGAAAGCTGCGAGCGGATCCCGAGATGCGGCGGTACCTCGATGACGAGCGGATCTGTGTCGATCGGGAGAACGTCTTCGATACCTATTCGCTGATGGAACGGTGTTCCTTCGCGGTCACCATCAACTCGCAAGCGGGGCTGGAGGCCGCGATTCGCGGCAAACCGGTCGTGGTGTGCGGGCACGCCTTTTATTCGGGCCTCGGGTTCACGACCGACGCCTCGGACCCGGAGCGGTTTCCGGCGATCATGGGGGCTCCGGTGGACGCGAATGTCGCCGAGGCGCGTCGGTTCGCGGCGATCTTCTTTCAGCGATACTGTCGGCCCCAGTCGGCGGCCGCGGTGGCCGGACTGATCGCCGAGACGTTGACGGATCGGCGTCGATCTCTCGACGGCGGGATTTCTGGGATGAAAATCGCGGGGTAAGATCCGGCGGCGGTGAAGATTTCTTCTCCGCGGCACGCTGGAGTCCCACTCGCCCCAGAGAAGACGATGAATCGACCCGCCCCCGTTCGAAGCTCGCTGGTTCGAAGCTTGCTGGTTCGAAGCTTGCTGGTTCGAAGCTTGCTGGTTCGAAGCTTGCTGGTGTTGGCGGTTTCGGTGTTCTGTGTCGCCAACGGGGCAGCGGGAGAGGAGCCACGGTTCCCGCTGAATGCGAAGCGGATCGTGTTTCTGGGGGATTCGATCACGCACGCGGGCGGCTACATCACATGGGTCGAAACCCAACTCCGGTTGCAGGGCGTGGAGCCGATGCCGGAGTTGATCAATTTGGGGCTGAGCAGCGAGACCTGCAGCGGGCTGTCGGAACCGGATCATCCGTTCCCGCGTCCCGACGTTCACGAGCGTCTCGATCGTGTGTTGGCCACGACACAGCCCGACGTCGTCGTCGCATGCTACGGGATGAACGACGGCATCTATCACCCGTTCGACGAAGGACGGTTCGCGGCGTATCGGCGGGGGATCGAGGAATTGATCCGAAAGTCGCAACTCGCCGGTGCGGACGTCGTGTTGATGACGCCGCCCCCTTTCGACGCGGCACCGGTCGGTCGAGCCGGCAAACTCCGTGCCCTCGACGAGCCCCCGTTCGCGTACTTTGCCGTGTACGAAGATTACGACGACGTGATCCGCCGGTACGGACGATGGCTACTTGGCGACGACGAAACCGCGGCGGCGCCGAACGTCGAAATGGTGATCGACCTGCATCGGCCGATCTCCCGCTGGCTCGAAGGTCGCCGCCGGGACGATCCGACTTATACCGTCGCCCCCGACGGCGTCCATCCGAACGCGGACGGCCATCGGCGGATCGCGAGAACGATTCTCGAACGATGGGGGATCGAGTCGTGGACCGAACCGCCCGACGGGATGTGGGAAACGATGTCCCGTCGCGGACGGGTGTTGCATGACGCGTGGCTCAGCCATGTCGGGCACGAGCGTCCCGGCGTCAAACCGGGGCTGCCGCTGCCTGAGGCCGAGCGGGTGGCCGCGGAACTGGAGGCCGAGATCGATCGGCTCGTCCGGCGGGCGACGGGGGGCGGCGAGAGCCGATAGCGATGGCGCTCCGCGTGATGCAAATCTTCGTCCCTCAAGAGGGGAGCGGTCCGCTCGAGGATCTGCTCCAAGGTCGCGACGTGCTCGGCAGTTGGCGTGACGAGGACAACAGCCGCGTCGTGCTGCATTTGTTGGTCCCCGCTGAGGAGACCGAACCGATCATGGACCGGTTCGAGGAGCATTACGGCAGCTCGAAAGGTTTCCACGTGATTCTGTTTCCCGTCGAAGCCGTGTTGCCGCGTCCCGAGCCGGCACCCGATCGCGAGTCGGAAGAGGAGGGTGAGGACGAGGAGACGGACGCGTCGGCGGAATCAGACCAAGGCGACGAGGAGGACGAACAGGCGAACAACGGCCACCGGGTCAGCCGGGAAGAGCTCTACGCCGAGGTATGCGAAGGGCTGGGGGTCACCCGTGTGTTTCTCGGGATGGTCGTCCTTTCGGCGCTGGTCGCCTCGGTCGGGTTGATCCGTGACGACGTCGCCGTGATCATCGGCGCGATGGTGATCGCCCCGTTGCTCGGGCCGAACGTCTCGATGTCGCTCGCCGCGACGCTCGGCGACTACGCCACGCTCGTCCGCGCTTTCCTGACCAACTTGGCCGGCGTCTCCGCCGCGTTTGCCGTCGCCGTCGTGATCGGGGTCGTGCGAGAGATCGACCCGGAGGTTCCGGCGATCGCCACCCGCACACAGGTCGGCTTTGGTGACTTGGTGCTCGCCCTGGCCGCCGGGTGTGCGGGGACGCTGGCGTTCACCAGCGGCCTCGCCGGCCCCGTGATTGGGGTGATGATGGCGGTCGCCCTCGTGCCGCCGCTGGTCGCCTGCGGGATGCTGCTCGGCCATGGCGACTACGTCGGTGCATGGGGCGCGTTCCTCTTGACCGTCGCCAACGTGATCTCGATCAACATCGCCGGCGTCGCGACGTTTTTGGCCCAAGGCGTCCGGCCACGCGGGTGGTGGGAGGCCGAACGGGCAAAGCGGTCAACGATTGGCGTCGCGATCGGCTGGGCCGTATTGCTCGCGATCCTCGCCCTCGCCATCTGGTTCAATCAATAGGCGTCTTACAGTCCGACCCAACCCGGGCGATTCGGGAGCGTCCCGCGTCGGCGGTGGGCCGAGACGAGCGTCGGCATCCACAGGAGTTGCTGGACGACCGCGATCAGCGCCTGGGGGTCGATCGGCTTGAACAGACATCGCGTCGTGACGGTCAACCCTTCCGCCCGTTTCTCCAGTCCGGCCCACTTCGGCTCGGCGATCAACACCGCCGGGAGCGGTCCGCGGCCGGCGTTGCGGACGCGCGCAAGGCCCTGTTCGGCCACCGCCGCATCGTCGCCAAGGTCCCAGACGAACACGTCGTAGGGCGTTTCGGCGACCGCCTGCTCCGCCGCCTCGACGTCACGGCCGCAGACGCATCGGTAGCCTTGCGAATGGAAAACTGCGGCCAACGTCAGGAGCGACTCGGGGTCGGGGTCGACCACCAGCACGGTCCCGGGCGACACGCGGGGCCGATCGGGTCCCGGCTGAGCTTGATCGGTTCGATACGCCATCGTTGACTCCGCGGCACATGTCGGGACAGGACCGGACGGGTTGGTCAGGACCGGAAGGGGTTGGTCAGGACCGGAAGGGGTTGGTCAGGACCGGAAGGG
>JAWLFY010000109.1:0-17169 GCA_041685355.1 Pirellulaceae bacterium
GCGAGTTCGAACAGGCGGGTGAGCAGGAGACGGGGAGTGGGCTCGGCCTCGCCATCTGCCACCGGCTGACATCGATGATGGGCGGGAATATCGAAGCCTGTAGCGAATTGGGGGGCGGATCGGTGTTCATCGTCCGTCTGCCGATCGACGATCTCGAGCGATGCGAACTGAGTGATGCCGACGGGATCGTCGCCGAATCGGGGGCGGACAAGATCGAGGCGGCCCAACAGCGAACGTACCCGCTCCGACTCCTGGTTGCCGAAGACACCCCGGCGATCCAGTTCGTCATCCGGCGGATCGTTGGCGTCGTCGTCGAGGAACTTGTCATCGTCGATAACGGGAGAGATGCGATCGACGCCGTCCTCTCCGCCGAGATGAGCGGGGAGCCGTTCGATCTCGTCGTGATGGACATCCAGATGCCCCAGGTCAACGGGATCGAAGCGACCCGTCAACTCCGTCGCGATGGGTTCGACCGGCCCATCGTCGCGTTGACCGCCGGCACGATGGACGAAGAAAAACAGGAGTGCATGGCGGCGGGTTGCTCCCACTTCCTCTCCAAGCCGATCGACGTCGAAAGCCTGCATCAACTCCTCGCCACGCTCGCCCGCGAAAGGACCGTGGCGCGACGCGAAAGCTCCACCCCTTCGCACCCCTTAGGAAATCATCCGCCATCGAACGCCGTGCGATGAGCCCTTGCGAGCAAAGTATCGCTGCCCGTTAAGGTCGGGGCGCGCTGAGTGCCGCGAGTTCTTCGATCAACTCCCGAAGGGAAGGCTCGACCGCGTCGAATCGACGCCGTGCGGTCCCCAGTTCGTGGTCACGCGACGCGTTGATCACTTCTTGAAGTTCGCTCACGGGATATCCGGTCTCGAACGTGCTTAACATTCCCCGCAGCTGATGGGATCGGTAAGCCGCGTCCTGTAACGATCCCTCGTCAAGCGTCTCCCGCAGACGGTCTAGCCGACCGGCGGCGTCGCCGACGACCATCAACGCCATTTCCTGTAGCAAGTCGGTGTCATCACAGAGCCGACGGAGGGCATCGGAAAATCGGCTGCGCTGTTGATCATTCACGGCCGGATTCCGAGGACGAGATGGGGGCTCGGCCGGTCGGGTTCGCCCGTTGGCCCAAGAAGCCCGTTGACCCAAGAAGCCCGTTGGCCCAACAAGCCCGCACTGGCTCAAAAAGCCCGCACTGGGTCAAAGCGGACGTCGCCGCATCAGCCGGAAACGGTCGTGGGACCGGCGAGTTCCGAACGTTTGATCGAAATTTCATTCTCAAGCGAAATGTGATAGGAGTGGATTCGGTCCCGCAACTTCCCGCGGGTAATGCCGAGGATCTCCGCCGCTTGGCTCTGGTTGCCGTTTGTCTCTTGAAGGACCCGGATGAGCACGTACCGTTCCATGTACTCCAGGGTTTCGGCATAGACGTTGGTCGATTTTTCCTCGAGCAGCCGATCGACCAGTTCGGGCAGGGCCGCGCCGTCACGGTCGGTCGTCACCGGCGACGGCGATTCCGCTTCGGTGACGTGCTCTGGAGCCCGGTCCGCATCGGTTTTCCGGTCCGCATCGGTTTTCCGAACCGAATCCGAGATCGGCTGGTCCGAGGCGTCCGTCGTCTCCGGCACACCGGACGTTTCGGTTTCGCCGGACTTCGGCCCCTGCTCCGACAGCGACAAATCCCGATGCCCGGACGTCGATCCGCTGATCTCTGGTGGCAAACCGCTCGGGGTGATCACGGGGAGCACGGTATCGAGGACACACTGTCGGATCACCGAGCGAAGTTGCCGGACGTTCCCCGGCCAGTGATACTGCGTCAGGATTTCGACCGCCTCCGGCGTGATCCCCTCCAGGTCCGCTTTACCGAGCTGCCGCTTCGCCTGGCTCAAAAAGTACCGAACGAGCAGCGGGATGTCGGTCCAACGTTCACGGAGGGGAGGTAGCGTGATCGTCACCCCGTTGATGCGATACAGCAGATCTTCGCGGTAATCCCCCGACCCGACCATCGACTCCAGGTTTTGGTTCGTCGCCGCGACGAGCCGGACGTTGGTCTTCAGCTCACGATTGCCCCCGAGTCGCTCGAAACGCTGTTCTTGCAAAACCCGGAGCACCTTCGCTTGGACCGAGGGCGCCATGTCCCCGACCTCGTCCAAAAACAGCGTCCCCTGGTTGCACTGTTCGAATTTGCCGATCCGTCGCGATTCCGCCCCGGTGAACGCCCCCTTCTCGTGACCGAACAGTTCGCTCTCGAGTAGGTTTTCGGGAAGTGCCGCGCAGTTGACCGCCAAGAACGGGCCCTCCTGGCGGTCCCCGTGATGGAAGAGCGCGCGGGCGACCAGCTCTTTTCCCGTTCCGCTCTCCCCGCGGATCAGGACCGGAACGTCTTGGTTGCTCACCCGGCCGATTTTCTTAAAGACGTCCAGCATCGGCTCACTTCGCCCGATGAACAGTTCGCCGTGGGGCCCTCCCAGTTCTTCATCCGCCGAAATCGCCACGGGGACGCTGCTGAGTGCTCGCTGCTCGATCGCACGGGCGACCAGGTCGCGGAGCGCGGTCGCGTCGAGCGGCTTCGCGAGGTAATCGAACGCGCCCAACCGCATCGCCTCAATCGCGGTCTCGCTCGTCGCCTCGATCGTCATGAAGACCACCGGCAATCGGCGATCGATCTGTTGGATCTCGCTCAACACCGCCATGCCGCTTCGGTCTGGCAGTCGGATGTCAAGCAGAATGACGTCGAATCGCCCGTCCCGGACCAAATCGATCCCCTCGTCCGCCCGTTCCGCCGTCACGACCTCCGCGATCGGTTCGAGCATCTTCCGGATCAGCAGGTGAATCGATCGGTCGTCATCGACGACGAGTACTGAAGGCATCTGCGTTGGTTCGGGCTCGGTGAGGACGGGGGTCGAACAAAGCACGACCGTTAAAGACCTATGATACCGGGCATGTGTCGGCTATTCGAGCAACCTGGGCGGTTTTCGTCCAACGAAAACTTGACCGGAACGGTGTGACCCGATCCGGTCCGAAACGACGACGACGTGCGAGCACGCCGGCAGGCGGTCGGAAAGCGATTCCGCTACCGTTCTCGTTTTTGGCGCGAGAAATGCATCCGGGGTTTCTTTCCCCGGTCTCGCCGTCAATCTTTCATTTTCAAACGTGACGGACCCCCGGCGGTCGTCCCCCTGGCGGCAGGGTCCCTCGCGGCAGGGTTCCTCGCGGCAGGGTCCCTCGCGGCCGGACCCCTGACGGTCGGGCGCGAAAGGCCGAGATCAAATCCTTAATTGACGGCGAACGGTTTCGTGGTTGTCGACCGATTTCATGACGCAAGTTCGAAGCGGAGGACGGATCTCTGTCCGCTCCCGGTGTTGGTGGTGGACGATCATCCCGCCAACCGATGGGTTTTAGGAAAGCTTCTCCAGCGGCTCGGGATCGAGTGCCGGTTCGCGTCGGACGGGACCGAAGCGATCGCGGTCGCGGGGATGCGTCGCTGGGGCGCGTTCCTGATGGATATCGAAATGCGTCGCCTTGATGGAGACCAAGCCGCCCGCCAACTCCGGAAACTCAGCCCTTACTTGGCGGACGTTCCGATCATCGCCGTCACCTCGCTACCCGTTCCGCTTGCGGTCAAGCGGTGTCGGCGGGCCGGAATCGACGGGATGATCACCAAGCCGGTTTCGATCCGGATACTCGAGGACCAATTACGGGCTCACGCCGGTCATCTGTTCGCGGACGAGCCGCCCGTGAAACGCCTCGGCAACATCAGCCGGCCGTTCCGCATCGGAGTCCACTCCGAGCGACGGCTCACGAAACCGCCGCAGCGACCGTCGACGTCGCGGTAGGATAAAAACGGTCGCTCGTCCGAAGCGGTCGGCTAACCTGCCGTTGCGGTGGGGATCGGTCCGACAAGGGAGATTCGGCGAAAGACTCGTCCGGCAAGCGACTCACTCGCGGCGGGTTCTCGGGGTCACGCCCGGTCGCCGCACCACCGCTCGATCGCCCGCCCGAAGAGTCGAATGCCTGCCGCAAGTTGATCGAGTTCGAGCCACTCGTCGGAAGTATGGGCTTGAGCGATATCCCCCGGCCCGCATACGACCCGGTTGCGGAGTTCGATGAATTGTCCGCCGTCGGTGCTGTAGCTGACCGTGTGAGGCTCCGACGCCGTTAGCTCGGCCATCTCGCGAACGAATGCCGTTTCGGGGTCGACCCACATCGGCTCGCCTCCGCGAAGGGGATGAAAGTCCAACCCGAGCGATTCGGCCCGCTCCCGGACCCGTCGAACGAGCGATTCGCCGTCGATGCCCGGCATCGTCCGAAACGACGCCCAGGCGACACTCCGCCCCGGCACGACGTTGACCGCGTCGCAACCGTCGCTGACACCAAAGTTCCACGTCAGAGTCGGCGGTTCGAAACGCGGGTCTTGGAGTCCCGCCGATGACCGACATACCCCTTCGAGTTCGAGCAACAATTCGAGCATCGGCATCATCGCGACGTTCGCGTTCCGCCCCCGCCCGGTGCTGCTGTGAGCCGCCTCGCCACGGCTCACGACCCGGAAGGCTTCGATCCCTTTGTGAGCATGAACCACCGACAACCGGGTCGGCTCGCCGATCAAACAGGCTGGCTGAGCCGCTACCAAATCACGATACGACGGCGAATCGGCGACCAGTCTCCGAGCCCCCTCGAAACCGACCTCCTCATCCGCGGTGCAAACGATCCACAACGGCGACCTCTGCCGCTCCGGCGGATACGCTTCGGCGGCCGCCAACATCGCCGCCAAAGACCCCTTCATGTCACACGCCCCGCGGCCGTAGATCTTGTCGTCAACGACCAACGCTCGAAACGGATCGCCCCCGGGACCCGACCATCCCTCCGCGGGAACGACATCGGTGTGGCAAAAATAGGCGACTCCCCCCGTCGCCGATACCGACGGGATCCCCGATACCGAAGTCGGGCCGCGGCGGCCCACCACGTTCACCTTCCGCACGCCCGCATCATCCCGGTAATCGGTCTGCTCGACGTCAAACCGCAGACCACGAAGGCGGTCGGCGACCCAACTCGATATCTCAGCGTTACTCGTCTTGCTGACAGACGGAAACGAAATGAGTTGCTCCAGTTCGCGGAGCGTGGCTTGAAGCTCAGTTCCGATCATCGGATCCGCTGAGGTCATGGCGCGACAACCCGTTCGATCAAGTCCGCTAGCCGTACGGGTTCGGTCTCCTCGAGGCTTGAGCCCGCGAGATCGGCCGGATCGAGTTCCCGCAACCGTTCCACCGCCTCGTCGCGGTATGCCGAATCGAACGTCGGTGCAACCGACTGGTAAACCCACCGCCCGACTCGGGTCGCCGGATCGTTGGCCGGCATCGCGAGGTCCGACAGCGCGTTGGCAACGATCGGCGGCAACTCGTCGATCCCGTAAGTCAAATTCCTCGCCCCGCGGCGGATCGTCAATTCGTCCGCCGACGCCTCGACGACGATCACGTCCAACGGCCCCACCTTCAACTCGTTGCCTCCGCCGAGCCCGTCCATCGCCCGCCGCAGCCCCTCGCGGTAACGGGTCGCATGCCGCGCCAGCTCGGCCAAGTCCTCCGCGTTACGCCGCTGCTCCGCGGTCACCGCCGCCTGTGACGCGGCTTGAACCGCGGCGCTCAACTCGTCCCAATCCGCCGCAGCGAAACGGCCCGCCGCTTGGGCAAACGCCTGCTCCCCGCGGGTCACGGCCTCCGCCGCCCCGTCATCCGCGTCAACGTCATCCGCGTCAACGCCATCCGCGCCCGCCTCTTTCGCGTCCCTCGTTGCACCGCTGCCCCCCGCTTCGCTACCCATCTCGGTTTCGCCATTCACCCCAGCTTCACTCTTCCCGGCATCCGCCTCCGTCTCACCTTGCGAGTCCGGCTCTGTCCCCGTCCCCGCTGTCTCTGTCTCCGTAGGATCTGTCTCTGTCCCCGAGGGCTCTGTCTGTGAGGGCTCTGTCCCTGCCGCCGAAGGCTCTGTCCCTGCCGCTGAAGGGTCTGTCCCTGCCGCTGAAGGCTCTGTCCCTGCCGCTGAAGGCTCTGTCCCTGCTGCTGAAGGCTCTGTCCCTGCTGCTGAAGGCTCTGTCCCTGCTGCTGAAGGCTCTGTCCCTGCTGCTGAAGGCTCTGTCACCATCCGGGGTTCGGGCTCTGTCCCCGCGGCGAGCTCTGTCCCCGCGGCGAGCCCCGGAGCGGGATCGGGGGGGCGGACGCCGGGCGAGCGACGATCGTCACCCGCGGGGACGGGGTTGGCTGGTCCGAGTGGTCCCATCACCGGATCGGGACGGCGGGTCGAAACACTCTCGGACCTCTCGTCGCGACCGGGCGGGCTCGGTATGGCGGTGGAAGAACCGGAGTCGTCATTGGGAGAAGTCCGAATCGTGACTTGGCCGCCCCCCCTCGCGATCTCGACGCGTCCCTGTCCGAAAATCAAAAAATACCCCAACACCGCGGTAAAACCGGCGAGCGCGAGGATCGTCCCGGCGAGCACCCACTTTCCCAGCTTGGATCGTCGCCGACGCCGCGCGGCGGGGTGCTCGGCGACGACCGGGGCCGACGAAATGACGGGCCTGAACGACACGCCTCCCCCCCCCCCCGCGACCCCCGAATTGCCCACGCCTCCCGAATTCCCCGTCGCCGGTTCCGGCCGCACCGCCTCGGGCATCGCGGGTGCGATCGTGGCGGTCGGAGTTGCGGCGGGGCCGAATCGGATCGGGCCGACCAACGGGTCGGCCGCCGGGAGAAATCCGTCCAACGGGTCTTCGTCAATCGGATCGGCGAAAATCCCGAACCGCGCGTCGAGCTCTCGTTTCTGGTCGGGGTCGTTCAACACCCCCCAAGCCTGGCGGATCCGGCGGACCGCTTCCTGCCACGACGCCTCGTCGACTTGCCCCCGGTACGAATTCAGCCGTTGGGCGGCCGTCCGATAGGCTTCCGCGATCTTCGTCGCATCGGCCTCCCCCTCCTCCAATCCCAAGACCTGGTAGGGGTGGGGCTGGTCGGCATCGGATTGAGAGGAGAACAACCTGCGTGGTGTCGGGTCCGGCATCGGATCGAAGATGTGGGGTGGTCGGTCGATCGCGTCGGTGAGTCGCCCGGGGGTGGTCCTTCGACCTTCACCGTGGCCGGAGACGAAGCGTTTCAGAGCTTATCCGCATGGGGTCAGCCCCCTTTTCGGACCGGTCCTAAGTTTGACAGATCGAGGAGCGCCCGGCAAACCAAATCGGGGCGATGATGATGCGCCACATCGAGACTCGGCCGAATCCGCTCGGAGTCACCCCCGGTGACCACGACTTGCAACCGTCGCGCGGTCTCCGTTCCCCGTATCGCGTCTCGATAAATCCGCACGGCCTTCTCGATCCCCCCCGCGATTCCGGCCAAGATGCCAAGGCGGATCGCGTCTTCGGTGGTCTTTCCCGGGACGCATCGCGAGGCTTGCGAATCGGCGTATGTTTCGGAAAGCGGGGCCGACCGGGCTCGTTCCCACGTGACAGCCGGCAAGGCATCGGTCCCTCGTGCCAATCCGGCGATTTGCAGCGTGATTCCCGGCATGATCGCACCTCCGGCGAAGCGACCGTCGCCGGTCACGTGATCGACGGTCACGGCCGATCCGATATCGACCACGATCAGCGGTGAGCGAAACTCGACGAACGCCCCCCACGCCCCGACCAAACGGTCGATCCCGAGTCGATCGGGAAAGTCGACGTCGGCCGGCATCGGGACGTCCGCTCGCGTGACGATTCGGAGCACTGCCGGGTCGATCCCGCTTGCCGCGGTGGCGTCGCGAAAGCGGCGAGCCGCGTCGCGATGAACGCTCGCCACCCACCATTGGGCCGCCGTCCCCGCGGTGGTCGCCGGCGCCACGGTGAGGCCCCGATCCGATTCGGGCCGGAGCGGTTCGGATCCCGGGGATTCGAGCCCCAGCGATTCGGGTCCCGGGTCCGACAGATGTCCCTGACCTGATTCGTCTCCGGTGATACGATCGGGACGTCCGGCTTCGGCGACGACGCGTCGGACGCAAGCGTCCGCCCAACCCGGGTCGGCGAGCGACACGGACCACCGCACGAGGCCACCGCTCGGGCCACCGCTCGGGCCACCGCTCGGGCCACCGCTCGGGCCACCGCTCGGGCCACCGTACGCCACCTTGACCGCCGTGTTCCCGATATCGACGGCGACGGCCCGTCGGGATCGCTTCACGATCGTTCCTCGCGAGGCGTTTCGCCCTCCTGGCGATCATCGCCCACGCGCTCGCCGGCGGGTTCGCGGGTGGGCTCGCCGGCAGGTTCGGCGAAATCTTTCGCTTGCCGTTCGTTCGATAGTTGGGAGGTCAGGCCGACGCGGTGGGGCGGCGGTTTCCTCCGCGTCCGCTTCCGCGCCTCAAACCGGTCATCCGACGGTCGCGTCTCCAACACCTGTTGGCCCGAGTCGCGGAGTGTTTGTCGCCGCGTTTCGACCCGTCGCATGATGTCGCGGGTCAGCCCCTCGAGGCCCTGTCCCGTCACGGCACTCACCGACGCGACCGGCTTTCCGATCGCTTCGGCGAGTCGCTCGCGGACGTTGTCGGCGAGCGGCAGCTCGCATTTGGTGACGACCACCAATTCTTCCCGATCCGCCAGCGTCACGTCGTATTCCGCCAATTCCGAACGGATTTTCCGATAGTTGTCGATCGGGTCCGATTCGTCGGTCGGCTGCGGTTCGACCAGGTGCACGAGCAATCCGGCTCGCTCGATATGACGGAGGAATTCGTATCCCAGTCCGACCCCGCCGCTCGCGCCCTCGATCAGCCCCGGGATATCGGCCAACACGAACGAGCCGCCGGCGTCGACGTCGACGATCCCCAGGTTCGGGAACTTGGTCGTGAAGGGATAATCCGCGATCTCCGGCCGCGCGCTGCTGATCCGGCTGAGCAACGTGCTCTTGCCGGCGTTCGGCATCCCCACCAGCCCGACATCGGCGATCGAACGGAGCTCGAGCACGACGGTCCGGCTCTCGCCCGGTTCCCCGAGCGTTCGCTCGCGAGGGGCCTGGTTGGTGCTGCTCTTGTACCGCGCGTTGCCATGTCCGCCTTTGCCACCCCGTGCCACGACACACTCGTCGCCGGGGTGGACCAAATCTTTCAAGACAAACCCGCGTTCGGCGTCCCGAATCGTGGTCCCCGGGGGAACCTTGAAACGCTCGTCCCGCGCGTTCTTGCCGTGTCGCAGCGAGCCCTGCCCCGGCTGGCCGTTTGCCGCTCGGATCAACTTCCGATTGCCAAACATTGCCAAGCTGTTCACCCCGTGTTCGGCAACCAGAATGATGCTGGCGCCCGACCCGCCGTCACCTCCGTCCGGCCCCCCTTTGGGGACATACTTTTCACGGCGGAAACTCATACATCCGTCGCCCCCTTTGCCGGCATAAAGCTCGATACGGACGCGATCGACGAACATGGGGGGCCGGCGGTGGGGGGAGGATCGTCGGCTCGCCGAGGAGGCTCTTCGAAGCGACTCAGGCCGAGACGGCGTCGATGTTGACCCGCCGCCCCTTCTGGTCGAAACAGACTTGGCCATCGGTCAAAGCGAACAGGGTGTAATCGTTCCCCATCCCGACGTTGCGACCGGGCCGAAACTTTGTCCCGAGCTGTCGAACCAGGATACTCCCGGCGGTCACCGCTTGGCCGCCGAAACGCTTGACGCCTCGTCGTTGGGCGTTGCTGTCTCGTCCGTTGCGGCTGCTACCTTGACCCTTCTTGTGTGCCATCGGTTCTGTGGGGCTTGCGAGTTGATTCGGGAGGGGACAGAAAACCAGGATCTACAAGACGGAAACTTATCGAAACCGCCACCGATAATCAAGCCGTTCGTCGAGCCCGTATTGCTCGAGCACGTAAGCCTGTTCCGCTTCGTCGTCGTACGCGGGAACCCCGAAGAAGACCGGGTCTTCCTCGGGCCGGATGGCGTCTCCCGGACGATAGAAGTGGAGCGACAACGCCTTCTTGCGGTATTCCGCGTCCGGCTCGAGCCCCTCCACCTCGAACGCGTTGGTCAGCCCGAAGACGTTCACGGTCAAAAAGTCGAGCTTCGGGTCGATGTCTTCCCACGTCGCGACCCCCCACACCCCTGGGGCGTCGGGGTCACTGGTCCGTGGAATCTTCACCGACGAGATCTCCACGCTGTTGTGCAGCGTGGCGGTGATCTTCTCGCGGACCGCGATCTTTTCCTTGGCCGCCGGCAGGATGCGATCGACGTACCGCTTTCCCGTGACGTGGTTTTCGAGCACCAACAGCGGGAACGCCCGCCGCGACGCATAGCCCACCGATTCGATTCGGCGGTAAACGTCGGCCCCCGCGAGCTCGTCCGCCGCAGGTCGCAAGTCGCCGCCGCGGTAGCGAAGACGATAAACCATATACCAGATCAGCTTCCGCTGGAGTCTGCCGTCGGGACGCGGGATGTCGATGTAAATTTTGCGGAGCGGCTTGAACGCGAACTCCAGACAATAAGTCTCGCGTCGCAAGATGACCTGTTTCGCCATCTCCTCCAACGTCCGGCTCCGCGGGTCGTAGTGCGGCCGACCTTCGGGACCGTTATCCCCCTTCCAGCTGATCTCCGGGTGTGCCTCGATCAACGCCGACAATGACAACGGGCCGGTGAACGTTTCCTCCGGCTCGGGCGCCGGCGGGATGACCGTCAAGATCCCCGGGGCGAACCGGGTCTGCACCTCCCGCGACGGGTCCGGTTCCGCCTGTTGGGCTTGCGACCGGGTCGGGGCGGGGATCGTCGCGACCCCGAACAGGACGACGAGGGGGAGCATGAATGGGCGTCTGGCGACCATGGCCAAAACCGTCGATGGGTGGAAAAGGGATCGATGTCGCACCATGAACCGCGGGATCACGTGAACCGCGGAATTCATCGGCGTTCACCTTCGGATTGTAATTGGTCGTTCCCACGGCCGTTGGACGCCGACCGCTCGCCGGACGTCTTTTCCCGAGAAACCTGGAGGCCCGGATCGGTGCCATCCTCGTCCCCTCCCGAGTCGGTTTTCTCCGGGTCGGCTTTGCGGGACCAAGTCGTTTGCCCGGGCGTGGTCGTCAACTCCAGCGAGTTCGCGAACTGGACGTCCGACCCGGCGAACCGGTCGACCGACGCGGCATCCATCGTGAAGGTGGCGACGATCCGCCGACCGAAATCGTCCGCCAAGTGAATCACGACCCAGCGGACCGGCACCCCTTCGACCGCGCCGTTGGCGGTGATCTGAAGCCCGTGCAGCCCGGTTTCGGTCGATCCCTCGCCGGAGTCGACAATTTCGGTCAGCTGGGACCCGACCTGACGGCGGAGTTCCTGCTCGAGCGCCTCGATCGTCCAATATCTTCCCTCGGGCAACACCGCCAGCGGCCGGACGTCGCACTGGGCGA
Source organism: Pirellulaceae bacterium (assembly GCA_041685355.1). Lineage (GTDB taxonomy): Bacteria > Planctomycetota > Planctomycetia > Pirellulales > Pirellulaceae > JAWLFY01. The sequence goes on from JAWLFY010000109.1 coordinate 11,386, forward strand.
CACTCCGGTTCCGGTCGATCATCCGCATCCGCGCCGACCCCGGGATGTCGTGGATCATCCGCCAACGCCGATCCATCAATGCCGAATATCCGGCTTCGTCGCTGCGGACGACGACCAACCGCCGGTCGACCGGTGGTGGCTCGGTCAACACGAGTTTCGTCGGGGGGTTCGGTAGGCCGGTCGGTTCGTCGTCGCCGAGCGGCTTGCGGAGCATTTTGATCGTCGCCGCGATATCGAAACCGGGCTCCGCCTTGCCGATCTCGCGAGTCTCGTGGATCGCCATCGCCAACCACGTGCACGTTTCCTGTTCGCGGTCGAACGTCAGCTTCCCCACCATCCGGAGCTTGGTCGGCACCCCGTCGACCGAAGCTTCGACCGAACCCTCGAGGCGAATCTTCGCGTCCCGCTCGCTCAGCGAGACGATCTCGCCGCTCGCCTCGGCCGAATCGATGCGTGACAAGTTCATCAGTGAGCGGATCGCTTCCCCCTCGATCTCGTACTTCGAGCCCTCCCGGACTCGCCCCGCCGGCAGCAATTCGTCGACCGCCAAACTCGACGCGGGGACCTCCAATAGCGACAGCTCTTGATGGTCGAAGTAGTCCTCGGGGGAATAAATCGTCTCAGGGAGCCTTTCACGCCGGACAACCGTTTGCCGTACCGAATCGCGAAGCCGGATCGTCTGTTCGTTTCGATCGACGCGGCTCTCACTCTTCGCCTCGTGATAGAACCGTTCCGCCGCCGTCACGATCGGGCCGGGCTCGGCCCCCTCGGGAAAGCGGGACCGCTCCGAGTAATCGAGCAGCGCGGAACTGGTGATCGGCAGCTCCGAGACCTCTTTCCCCTTGGACGCACGACTGCTGGGAACCCGGACGTTCCCTTTGACGTCTAACTCCATCCGAATTCGATAGGGCCTTGAGCGGACATCGGCGCGCAACCGGACCTCCTCAACGTCCGCACGCTTTCCTGATGCCTCCGCTGCGGCCAAACGACCGACTGACGGAAACAGCGTCGACGCTCCGGTTAGCGTGGCCGAGGCGGCGGTCGCCGAAGCGATCGACGCGAGAAAGTTTCGACGGGGCAATGAGTTTTCAGTGGGCATGGGGGTACGTCCGATCTCCTCGAAATGCCATTTTCTCGCCGATTGCCAACCCGATGTCGGCGATGCGTCTACCTCCTTTCATCGGCCTCACCGGCCAACCGATTGATCCCAAAAACGGCGTGTCCCGCCGACGCCGCAACCCGACGGCGGGTCTCGAATTGAGACGCCGGTCTCGGCTTGAGATTGTCAGGCTTTGCAAAAGCTTTGAAATTTTTACAATCTCGGGGGACTCTTGGGCGGGGCGAGCACCTTGGCCGAGCCGTTGTGGACAGTTGTTTACAGCGGGATTTTCGGGGAAGTACGAATTTTCCCGAAGATCGTTGCGGATTCGCGCGGTTTGGCCCCATATTCCCACTGGTTTCCGAACGCGTGGGCCCGCGTCCGTTCGGACTCGTCTCGGATTCCGACAAGAATCCGCAGACCCCGAGGCGTCGGGCCGCGTAACGAGAAGAGACCTCGATGGCAAGGAGTCATGGGGGTGTCAACCACACCATACGGCGACGAGCCCGCGGGCCGGTCAGGCGTACCCGCGGGCCGGTCAGGCGTACCCTCGGGCCGGTCAGGCGTCTCTGCGGGCCGGTCAGGCGTCTCTGCGGGGCAGTTCGCGGTTGGGGTGGGTTGGCGAAAAGGAATCGTCCTACGGAGAGGACGATACCCGGGCAAGCGGTTCCCCGCTGAGCGACCCGCCGGGGTCGCATGGAACGGATTCGGCGAGGGAACCAAGCACTGGGAGGATGAGTTGATGCATCGTCGTTACCGTGATTCCAAGCTCCGCGAGCTTCGCGATCAGCTGACCCGATTCGCGCCGAAGGGGAAGAAGTTCGAACAGACCGCGTTGGCGGAGAGTCTACACGCGGAGATCGCGGCAGGGCGTGACTACGCGTTCGACTACGTCTGCTTTCGGATCACGAATTACCGGCCGGAGCAAGCGAGCCGACACACGATCGCGGCGAGCGATCTGAAGCACGACCTCCGACAACTGATCGAGGACCTCAGCGACTCGGCCGATATCGCGGCCGAGGACGCGGGGGAGCCGGTTCACACCGTCGACGACCTGAGTCGCATGTTCAACGTTTCGACGAAGACGATCAGCCGCTGGCGGGCCGCGGGGCTCGTCAGCCGACGGTTCCTCTTCGGCGGGCGGAAGCGCGTCGGTTTTCTGCACAGCAGCGTGGAGCGGTTTTCGGCGGAGAACCAGGAGAAGGTCCGTCGCGGGGAACAGTTCAGTCAGCTGAGCGAGGACGAAAAAGGGGAGATGATCGAACGGGCCCGCCAGCTCGCCGAAGGGGGCGCGACGTTCACCGAGGTGATCCGGCGGTTGGCAGCCCAGATGCACCGGAGTCCGGAGACGGTCCGTTACACGCTGAAGAACTTCGACGCCGAGAACGCCGCGTTGGCGATCTTTCCGCAGCGGCGGAGCGCATTATCCGAAGAGGACAAGCGTGCGATCTACAAGCTTCACGCGCGGGGGATGACGGTCGCCCAGCTCGGACGGCGGTTTAAACGGACTCGAGCGACCGTCGCCCGAATCTTGCTCGACGTGCGGATCCAGCACGTGATGGAGCTCCCGATCGACTACATCTATAACCCCGAATTCGATGACCCGTCGCGAGAAGAAGAGTTCCTCGGCGACACCCCGGAACCCGCCGCGTCCCCGCGGAAGGTCCGCGTGCCGAGCGAGTTGCCGAGCTATCTCGCCGCGCTTTACGAAGTGCCGCTGCTCAGCCGCGAGCAGGAATTCCACCTGTTTCGCAAGATGAATTACCTGAAGCATCTCGCCAGCCGGCTCCGCGAACAGCTCCGCGACGAAACCACGGCGGGGCGGGCCGGTGGGCCGCGGTGGCAGCCGGACCCGGACCAGGACGGGCGGTCCACGAGCGAATCGCGGTCCCGGGGCGAATCGCGGTCCCGGGGCGAATCGCGGTCCCGGGGCGAGCTGCTCGACCGAATCGAATCGCTCTACGAGCAGGCGGTTCGGGTGAAGAACCAGATCGTTCAGTGCAACCTGCGGCTGGTCGTCTCGATCGCCAAACGACACGTTTCGGCCAACGAAGATTTCTTCAATCTGATCAGCGACGGAAACATGTCGCTGATCCGCGCGGTCGAAAAGTTCGACTATTCACGCGGTAACAAGTTCAGCACCTACGCCTCGTGGGCGATCATGAAGAACTTCGCGCGGTCGATCCCGAGCGAGTTCAAGCATCGCGACCGGTTCCGGACGACGACGGAGGAGCTGTTCTTGTCACGGCAAGACGAACGGCTCGACCCGTACGTCGAGGAGACGGCCCAGCGGCGGCGGCAGCGCGAACTCTCGAAGATCCTGAACCGGCTCGACGAGCGGGAACAGAAGATCATCGCCGCCCGATTCGGTCTCGCCCGGGGCAGCGAACCGTTGACGCTGAAAGAGGTCGGGGAAGAGATGGGCGTCACCAAGGAACGCATCCGACAACTCGAAGCTCGCGCCTTGGGCAAACTTCGCGAAGCCGCCGACGAGGCGAAAATCGATCTCGAACTCGGGTCGGTTTAACGATCGACGGTCCCGGCTTCACTGACGAATTTCGTCCCGGCCGCGACCGATTCGGAATCGCGGTCGGGGCGGAGACGCCTTTCGGGACCCGGCGAGACGAAACGTCCCAGATGAAACGTCGCGGACTCGCTCCCCTCGGGTAGATGTGAATAGGGGATCTCAACGGCTTGCCACGTGACCTTTCGTTCGGTCGAAGGCACCGAATCGCGATGCCCGGGACCGGCCGGATCCGCAAAATCCCTGAGCAATCTCGGTTCGTGGACCCGGTCGCCGACGAACACCACCGTGGCGTCGCGGGAAACCGAACGGTGGCCCAAATGGGGATGGTCCTCCGAAAGGACGACCGTGCGGGGGAGACGAAGGCGAAGGTTTCCGGCGATCCGCATGTCGGAAGCGACAACCACCCGCGGGGATTCTCGGATCTGTTCGGCGAGCTCACGGAAATCGATGTTCAGCTGATTCGGCTTCATGCCGTCATCGCTAAGGATCGGTCGCAAGACGATCGCCACCAACACCGTTGCCATCACGACGTAGCCGCTGACGAGCATTCGCGACCGGACGTAGCGGCGGGAGAGGGCCGGCCAGTTCATGACCAGGAAGGCGGGGACGAGGACGACGAACGGCTGAAGCCATCGGTTCTTGAATTCGGTGGCGTGTCCCGAGAGGATCATCAGCAGGAGCATCCCCAGGATCCCCGATAAGGTGCGTCCGAGCAGCCGGCCGAGTTCGACCTGATCGGTCCAGGCTTGGTCCGTTTGGGACCGATCGGCCGAGGGCCTGGGCCCCGGGGAATGCCGCCCGCCGGTGGGATCCGTTCCGGCGTCTGGCGGCAAGGCTTCTCGGCGGGCAAACCAACCCATGCGGTCACCGAATCGGAATAGCCAAAACAGAAACAGGGTCAACGCGAGGCACCCGAGGAGACACGAGATCAACGCCAAGCTCCCGGCCGCGACGTCGGCGAGCCAACCCCCGTCGGCCTGTTCCCGCATCGTCGTCAACGTCTTCGAGGAGGCCAGCCGTAGGTGGCCGATCATCCAGTTCGCGTGGGGCGTGACCAAACCGATCGCCAGCATCACCGTTAACGCGAACCGACGGTCCAAGACCCGAGCCCGGTAGCGTGGGATCGAGACGGCGGCGGCGAGCACGCCCACGATCACCAACGCGAAGTTGTATTTGGAAAGCATCCCGAAGCCGGCCGCGAGGCCGATCATCGCGTATCCGGTCCAGGAGGGCCGGCGTGCCAGGCGAACCACGGTATAAACGAGCGCGACCGCGAAGAACGTGACCGCCACCGTGTGGGACAAGTCCCGATGGCTTTCCCAAGCGATTTGCGGGATCGTCAGCGTCCCGAACGCGGCGACCGCGGCGGGACGATCGTCTCGCGTCGCCAACCGCACCGTGGCGAAGATCGCGACGAACGTGGCACCCAAAAACAGGTTCTTCACCAACGCCAGGGAGAAGACGGAACATCCCAGCAGCGAGAACGCGGCCGACTGGACCCAGGTGTACATCGGCGGCTGACTGTTGTAGCCCGCCGCGAACCATTGCGAAAGAAATACCAGTTCGGACTCGTCGTAGTCGACGGCCGGCGAGGCGATCCAGCGGGCCACGACGTGGAAAGAAAAGTAGGCGATCGCGACCAAAGGCAACCACCGCAGGTGCTCGACCGACGCCGGATCGAGGCTCCGGCGGAGCCGAAGATTTGAACACGGTTGTTCTGGATGCGTCATGCGGCTACCCCACGACCCGCATGCCCACGCGCCGCGTCGCGGCCGATCCCGGCGGTTGGTGGTCGAACGACTCGCGGACACAGTACGTCGGCCGATCGCCGGCTTCGTATTGGATTCGGGACAACATCTCCGCCATCACCCCGAAGCAGATCAGCTGCAGCGAGGAGAGCATCGCGAACGCCCCCATCAGCAGCATCGGCCGGGTTCCGATGTCTTCACCGAAGACCAATTTTGAGATGAACACGGTCCCCAGCATGACACCGCCGACCGCCCCGACGGTCATCCCGAGCGAACCGAAAAAGTGTCCCGGTCGCATCCGGTACTTCATGAAGAACAGCACCGACAACAAATCGAGGACGACGCGAAAGGCCCTTGAGATCCCGTACTTCGACCGACCGAATTGCCGCGCGTGATGCCGCACGCCGAGT
>JAWLFY010000260.1:0-4171 GCA_041685355.1 Pirellulaceae bacterium
TGCCAGTCGTGACGGGTTCCTGTTCGTGATCGGCAACGAAGACGCCGACAACACCGTTCAGTCGCGGGCGGTCCCGGAGACCGACCGGTTCGAGATCGGCGTGCGGGACAACCAGCAAGACTTCGGCGACGGCGAAGACGGCGGGTTCTCGTTCGTGTTCGTCCCGCGTGCCAGCCAGAACTTGGTTGCCGGCGTGATCGATCCGGGTGTCGATGCCCCGAATTCGGTCTCGCTGCCGGTCGGCGAGTTCACCGTCGAACGGTTGGAGGTGGCCGACGAAGGCTTCGAGTGGAAGTTGTCGATCCCCGGGGAAACTCCCGACACCGGGATGTTGGTGCTAACGAATCAGAACACCGGAGCGATCGAGGACAACTACCTCAGCTACGACGACGACGGCGAAGGGAACTTCCTGATCCGGTCGCACGACATGCCGGCTTTGGGACTACAGAACCAGCCGTTCAGCTTCGCGTTCGTGCCGTTCGGCGGCTCGACGCGTCCCGAGTTCCGACCGGTGGCGAACCCGCTTTCGGTCGGTGCGGTCGACGCCACGAGTGCTCTCGGGGCGACGCTGTCGGTGAACCCCGACGGCACGATTCAGTACTCGCCGGGGACGCTCCTCGACGGGCTGTACTTTGACGAGTCGACGATTGATACGTTCTCGTACACGGTGGACGACGGCTTCGGCGGGACCGACACCGCGACGGTGACGTTGAACATCACCGGCTTCGGCGACGCTCCCGAAGTCGTCACGTCGGAAGGGTTGACCTTCTACGGGATCGGCGACTCGCCGATCGGCGTCGACGCGTCGGCCGACTTGCTGGAAAACGGCAAGCCGGTTCTCGACGGGGCGGTGATCACCGCCGAACTCACCGCGGGGGGGATCGCGACCGACGCGTTGGCGATCCGGAACGAAGGGACCGGCGAGGGACAGATCGGTGTCGACGGGTCCGACGTGACCTTCGGCGGGACCGTGATCGGTTCGTTCGCCGGGGGCGACGGGGTGACGCCGCTGACGATCACGCTCAACGCTTCGGCGACGGGCGAGAACGTCGATCGGCTGCTGCGGGCGATCACGTTTGGCAACAGCGACGCGGGTGCCTCGCAAGGGCTCCGCGAGGTGACGCTCTCGTTGGTCGACGGCGGCGGCCGTTCGCAGGGCGCGGCGACGAAGCAGGTCGCGCTGCGGTTGCTGCGAACACGGGAAATTCAGCAAGGTGCCGACTTCGGGTACGGGCCGTACGAGTCGGCACAGGACGCGGGGATCCGGGAGGCGAATCCCGACGCCGTGCTAAACCCGTCGACCGACGTCCTGATCGACTGGGACGGCGGCACGAACAACGCCCAGATGGTGCTGGAATTCGGTGACCTGTTCGGGGACGGCCCGGGACAGATCCCGGTCGGTTCGGTGATCACTTCGGCGACGCTGAACATGTACACCGACCCGAATACCAGGTTCGCGACCGGTCACGGGGCGACGCTGCATCGGATGCTGCAGGAATGGGACGCGGAATCGGCGTCGTGGAGCGCGTTCGGCGGCAACGGCGTCCAGAACGACGGCGTCGAGGCGCGGACCGAGTTCGAGTCGCAGATCGGCACCGCGAGCGGGAACGGGCTCACCGGGACGGGGCTGATGAGCTTCAGCGTCCTTCCCGACGTTCGGGCGTGGGCGTCCGGCGAGGCGAACCACGGTTGGTTGCTGCAAGGGTGGGACGGGAACGCCAACGGCTGGTTCGTCAGCACTTCGGAGGATCCGGTCGTCGACTTCCGGCCGCGGCTGAGCCTGGAGTGGTTGCCGCCGAGCGAGTTCGACGTGGCGACGTTCCAGGAGGGGGTCGACGGGTACGACGGCACGGTCGACACCCGAATCCGCTCGAACGAACCCGACCTCGATCGTTCGACCGACGAAAGGGTGTTCGTCGACGACCCGACCGACCAGGGATTGCTCCGGTTCGAGAATCTGATCGGCGACGCGGCGGGTCAGATCCCGGCCGGTTCGACGATCGTCACCGCCCGGTTGGTGCTCGCCAGCACCGGTTCGAACGCTCCAGGGGACGGCGGTCGGTTCCACCCGATGCTGACCCCGTGGGCGGACACGGATACCTGGAACTCGCTCGGCGACGGGATCTCCGCCGACGGCGTCGAGGCGTCCGACAGCTTCGACACCGCCGCGGGCAACGCGTCGGGGAACCCGGATGTCCAAGGCGGCTTCAACAGCTTCGACGTGACCGCGGACCTGCAGCGTTGGGTCAGCGGCCAGATCGACAACAACGGTTGGGCGATGCTGCCTTGGGATTCGGGGACTAACGGCTGGGGATTCCAGTCGAGCGAGTCGCCACAGGAAGGGGAACGGCCGCGGTTGGAGGTGTATTACACCGACACCGTCGCGTCGATCCCGACCGACATCGCACTCGACAACGACTCGGTCGTCGAGAACACCGACACGTCGGCGGCGAGCCTGCCCGTGGGGACGCTTTCGACGCCGCTGTTGACGCCGAACCCGGCGGAAACGTTCGTCTACGAGTTGTTCGAAGGGGCGGGCGGGACCGACAACGCCAGCTTCGAGATCGTCGACGACCAGTTGTTCGTGAACCAGGGAACGGCGCTCGACTTCGAAACGAAGTCGTCTTACCTGGTTCGCGTACGGTCGACCGCCGCGTCCGGTGCGGTGATCGAGCGGGACCTGACGGTCAACGTCACGGATCTGCTCGAGGTTTCGTCGATCACCATTGGCGACGGGACAGGCCAACGGAGCCGGGTCGAGCAGGTTGTCGTCGAGTTCGACGGCGAGGCGAACTTGGCGACCGACGCGTTGACGGTCGAGAAGCTGGGGGTCGACCCCGGTGCGGTCGACGTCGCGGTCACCACCGAGCTGGTCGGCGGCCGGACCGTCGCGACGCTGCAGTTCAGCGGTTCGCGGGTCGAAAACGGGTCGCTGGTCGACGGCAATTACCAGTTGCGGGTCGACGGAGCCTTGGTGTCACGGCCGAGCGGCGAACTGCTCGACGCTGACCAGAACGGGGTCGGCGGAGGGGAGTTGCTATTCGGCGACGAGGCGACCGACGACTTCTTCCGGTTGTATGGCGATGCAGACGGCGACGGCGACGTCGACATCACCGACCTGAATGATGAATTCATTCCGGCGTTCGGTGGAGTTCAGGGCCAGCCGGGTTATCGGGCTGACCTCGACGCGGACAACGACGGCGACGTCGACATCACCGACCTGAATGACTTCTTCATCCCGAACTTCGGCGCACTTCGACCCTCGTTGTAAGCCGAATTTGACGCCGGCTTTCAGTCGGCTTTTACCAAACCTTTCCATTCCATTTTGAGGAACTTGATTGTTGTTACGGGTCTTTCAAACGTTTTGCTTGACGCTCGTGTTGGCCACGGCCGCACATGCGGAGCTCGTTCATGAGCTGTTTTATCGGCTTCCCGAATTCGACGCGATGGATCACTCGATCATGCTCGATCCCGGAACGACGCTGGACGCCAAGATCATTTTTCGGGAAACCGTTTCCGGTGATTCCACCGCGATCATTGGTGGGGCCGGGCTCGGTGGGGTCGGCTTCCGCATGACCGCGGAAGGTAGCGACGGGCGGTTCTCCGTGCTCGAGCGGCCGAACTTTCAGATCTCGAGTATCGTCAACAGCGACGATACGATCGCCGGTGCGAGCCCGTTCGGCGGAGTCACCGCGGTCAACTCGATCGGCAATGGGGTCTTTGAAGCCGAGGTTGGCACCGTCCAGCTGACCGCGCCGACCGGTGGCGAAACGCTGTTCTCATTCGTCGATCCTCAGCCGACGGCGGACAACTTCGCCGGTCTCGGTCCGGGCACGACGATCAATGATTCAGCGATCCGGTTTGGCAGTTTGTCGGTGAGTGCCGTGCCCGAACCGGGTAGCGTGCTCGCGCTCTCCATGTTCGCGGTCGGTGGTCTTGTTTACCGCCGTCGCCGGATGGCTCGGTTGGCGAACTGAGACCCGTGATCGCCTCTCGTTACCCGGGTGACCGGGAAGCCAGGCGGTGATGGAGCGATTTGAAATTCGAAACAGCCCGTCGCGGAATCGCGGCGGGTTGTTTTTTGTTTCGGCGCCGTTCCACGTTCCGGTCCGCCCGAAGGGCGTCAAAAGATCAGCCTGGGGCAGAGCGCAGCGCCGCCCCAGGAATCGAT
>JAWLFY010000110.1:0-17067 GCA_041685355.1 Pirellulaceae bacterium
ACCTCGGGAAACTCCATCAAATGGTTGACGCTCGCCGCCGGGGAACTCGGAAGCAAGGATCGCTCGAACTAAGTGCCGATCCGAGAAGGGGGCCGACCCTCTCTTGGAGCGAGCCGGTAGTCACCCAAGGACGCGGAAAAGCGGCGCAACGCAATGTCAGCGGGAAATCTTCAAAGGGTCGGCCCCCTTTTCGGATCGGCACTAACCGTTTCGTTCGGCAACCGGTGGCCGTCGGAGATACCGAAACGGCATTCGCCGCGCGGATCCGCGGCCGCCAAGACGGGGCGATGTCAGCTATAACGGTCATGACGCCGTCTCTGCCGAACCGGCAAGCCCGTTTCTCATTCGAACGATTCCCCCTCAAGTCCCGTCCGTGTCGACCTCCTCTCCCTCCCCGTGTCCACGACTCGAAGTCGTCTCGGTGCGTCGACGTTATCCGGGAGTGCTCGCCCTCGATGACGTCTCGATCCGGGTGATGCCCGGTGAGGTCCTCGCGGTGATCGGCGAGAACGGCGCCGGGAAGAGTACGCTGATGAAAATCATGGCGGGGGTCACCGAGCCGGATTCCGGCGAACTCCGCATGGACGGCAACCGCGTTCGGTTCGCGTCACCCGCCGAAGGGATCAACGCGGGGATCGCGTTGATCCACCAAGAGCTCAACCTGCACGAACATCTGAGCGTCGCGGAGAACCTGTCGCTCGGGCGGGAGCCGCACCGTTTCGGCTGGATCGACCGCGCCGCGATGAAGCGGACGGCCGCCGCACAACTGGCCCGCGTCGGATTGTCCGTCGCCCCCGAAACCGAACTCGGCGAACTGTCGACCGCGGCACGACAAATGGTCGAGATCGCCAAGGCGCTTTCCGCGGGGGCCCGCGTCGTGATCATGGACGAACCGACCAGCAGCCTGTCGGGCGACGAATCGGAACGGCTGTTCGCGTTGGTCGAACAGCTCCGTCGCGATTCGGTGAGCGTGATTTACATCTCGCACCGTCTCGGCGAAGTGCGGCGGTTGGCCGATCGCGTTGTCGTGCTCCGCGACGGGCGAACGGCGGGCGAATTGGGACGCGACGAGATCGATCACGACCGGATGGTGTCGATGATGGTCGGACGTGACATCTCCCAGCTCCATACCCGTCGGCCCCATCCTCCGGGCGCCCCGTGTCTCGAAGTCAGCGGTGGCCGGATCGATTTGTCCGTCGCACGAGGAGAGGTCGTTGGGATCGCCGGATTGGTCGGGTCCGGTCGGACCGAGTTACTCGAGACGATCTTCGGGATTCGGCGGTCCGCCGGGGGGACGGTCGCGGTCGATGGCAACCCGGTCCCGCCCGGCTCGGTCCGGGCCGCCGTGCTTGCCGGGATGGCGCTCGTCCCGGAGGACCGTCAACGTTGCGGCTTGTTCCTCGAGTCTTCGGTGAGCGAAAACGCGACCCTGGCGGCGATCGGCGACGCCCCCGCCTCCCCGTGGGTCGATCGGGTCTGGCAACGGCGAGCGACCGCCAATGTCATCGAGCGGCTCGGCGTGAAAGCCGCGTCTCGACACGACCCGATCGTCGAGCTTTCCGGAGGAAATCAGCAAAAGGTCGCGTTCGGCAAGTGGTGGCTACGCGACCCGAAAGTGTTGCTCCTCGACGAACCGACGCGGGGCGTCGATGTCGGGGCGAAGTGGGAGATTTACACGCTCCTCGACGGGCTCGCCGCCGAGGGTCTGGCGATCGTATTTGTCAGCAGCGAGATGGAAGAGATTTTGGCGCTCGCCGATCGTGTCGTCGTGATGCACGAGGGGGAGGTTCGCGGAGAACTCGTCGGCGAAGCGATCTCGGAGCAGGCGATCATCCGGTTGGCGGTGGGGGACGACGTATGCAACTGAAGAACATCGGCATCTTCGCGCTGCTGGTTCTGATCGTCGTCACGGCGACGGCGATCGACGGAAACTTCGTTTCGCCGGCCAACGTCAAAACGTTGATCCGCGATACCAGCCTCTACGGGCTGATCTCGATCGGGGTCGCAATGGTGATCATCACCGGTGGCATCGATTTGTCGATCGGCTCGATGGTCGCGTTGTGCGGGGTGATGCTTGTCCAGGTGATCAACGTCCGCTACGAGTCGTCGGCGGAGCGGGCCGCGATCGTTGAAGTCGCCGCCGAGCCCCGTGGGCCATTCGCCAGACCCGCGGTACGCTTGGAAGATTCCCCCGCGGGGCTCCGCGACGGCGACCGATTGGTGTATCGGGGGACGATCGGCGAGACGTCATTGCACGTCGCCCGCACGCTCCAGGTCGACGAGCAAACTTGGGTCGAGTGCCGCGATTCCCTGCACGGATTGACCGCCGCGGCGGCGGCCGGCGCGATCCCCGTCGACGTCCAGCGGATCCGGTACACCCCGCCACTGGTGGCGTGTGTGGCCGTGTTGGCGTTCGCCGCCGCGCTGGGGTTGATTCACGGGATTCTCGTCACCCGGGCCCGGTTACAGCCGTTCGTCGTCACCCTTTGCGGCTTGTTGATCTACCGCGGGTTGGCTCGGGTGTGGACCGGCGACGATCAAGTCGGATTGATGACCGCGTTGAGCGAATTCAAGTCGCGTGTCACCGGGGCCGCGTTTCAGATTCCCGCCCCGCTGATCGGAAGAATTTCCGGTCGTGCGGACGATTGGACGTCGGTCGTGTGGGTCGATTTCCCCGTCACCGGCATCCTACTCGCAATCGTCACGATCCTCGCTTGGTGCTTTCTGAATCGGACGGTTTGGGGCCGCCACCTACTGGCGACCGGCGAAAACGAGCTCGCGGCGCGTTACAGTGGGCTCCCGACTCGGCGGCTGATCACGCTGGCCTATGTCATCAGCGGGCTGCTCGCCGGGTTGGCCGGGATCCTGTTCACCCTCGAATGGAATTCCGTCCAACCGGGGTCGACCGGGAACTTTTATGAGCTCTACGCGATCGCGGCGGCCGTGCTCGGCGGTTGCTCGTTGCGAGGAGGACGCGGCGCGATCCTGGGCGTCATCGCGGGTGCGGCGGTGATGCGGTGTCTCTACAAGGCGATCGTGGTGCTCGGGATCCCCCAAGAATGGGAGATGGTGATCATCGGGGCGGCCCTTTTGTCGAGCGTGCTTCTCGACGAATCGGTCCGAATTTACCGGTCCCGCGTCCGCCGTGCCTTGTAGCTCGGTCGACCACGTTGCGATAAACTGAAACTGATCAAAACAAAAACCCAAATCAAAACCCCCCACCACCGCGACCGCAGCGGTCGCGAAGCGGCTGCCTTGTCCGAAGCACGCCCGTCTCCACGCAGCTCCTCCGGTGGTCGCCGATCGTCCAACGCCATGCCACCGCTTGAGGAGATCGCCGAGGCGCCCCCCGAGACGGTGACGTCGTTTGCCGAGTTGGACTTGTCCGACGTGATGATGCGATCACTCGAGCACGCCGGGTTCGCGGCCCCCACGCCGATCCAAGCGGCGATCATCCCGCTCGCCCTCGAAGGCGAAGACGTGATCGGCCAGGCCCGGACCGGGACCGGCAAGACGGCCGCGTTCTCGATCCCGATCCTGGAACAACTCGACTCGCTCGAGGATTGCCGCGATCCGCAAGCGATCATCGTCGTGCCCACCCGCGAGCTCGCCGATCAGGTTGGCGCCGAAGCGGAACGGCTGGCATACGGCGTTCCCACCGAGATCGCCGTCCTCGCCGGGGGACGCAACGTCAACCAGCAGCTCCGCAAGCTCGAAAACGGGGTCCAGATCGTCGTCGGCACCCCCGGCCGGATCCATGATCACTTGCAACGACGCTCGTTGCGAACCGAAAACGTGTGGTGCGTCGTGCTTGACGAGGCGGACCGCATGCTCGATATCGGGTTCCGGCCCCAGATCGAACGGATCCTTCGGAAATGTCCCCGCGACCGACAAACGTTGCTGCTTTCTGCGACGCTTCCCCCGGTCGTGCGAAGACTCGCGGAGTCCTACATGATCCGCCCGCGCGTGATCGACTGTAGCCTCAACGAGATGGCGGTCGAAACGATCGAACAGCGGTATTTCACCGTCGCCCATGACCGCAAGGTCGGCCTGTTGCTCAAGCTCCTGGAGCGGGAAGACCCGGAGCAGGCGATCATTTTCTGTCGCACCAAACGCGGGACCGATCGCCTTTATCGAAAGCTTCGGGAAACCTACCCGGCGTGCGGGTCGATGCACGGCGATTTGCAGCAGCGGGATCGGGACCGGGTGCTGCAACAACTCCGCGACGGCAAGTTGCAAATTTTGGTCGCCACCGACGTGGTCGGCCGTGGCATCGACATCAGCACGATCTCGCACATCATCAACTTCGACGTCCCGCAAGACTCCGACGATTACGTCCACCGCGTCGGTCGGACCGGTCGGATGGGGCGCGAGGGGATCGCGTTCACGTTCGTCGTCCCGGGCGAGGGAGAAGTGCTAACGAGCATCGAACAGCGGATCAATAAAGAGTTGATCCGCGACGACTTTTCCGACTACGAACTCGTTCCCGCTACCAAACCCGCCGTCGCGGCGAGCGAGGAGAAACCGAAGGCCGTCAGCCGCCTGAACCCGATGCATCGCAAGGTCACGCGGCGGCGACGCTAAGTCTGTGGTGTGACGGTCGACAGGGTTGACGGTCGACAGGAGCATGCCAGCACGCCGCGGCTGTGCCGCTAAGTCTGTGGCGTGACGTCGACGTGGTTCACGACTTGCATCCCGGCGGCGACGGTGCGAACCGTCTCTTGTGCCAACTGCTTGTGGTAGAAGCTCCTGACGCGACCGCTGAGTTGGAGCTCGTTCTGCTTGCCGTCGACCCGAATCCTTCTCAATTCGGCAACGGAGCTTTGTGCCAAAACGGCGAGCGCGGCGTTGGCAACGTCCTGTTCGTAGATCTCTTGCATCGCTTGAAATTCCCAATCCGAATTTGGGTGGGATTCGTGACTCCGTTGCCGAATCTCATCACACACCTCGTGGCTCCCTACCTGGGTGGCCTCCGTGCACGGGACGGGTCTGATCCTCCGCCACCGTTCCCCTAAGTATTCCCCATCATTTCGCACGTGACTACGCCAATTCGAAGGAAATCCGGCTTTCCGGCTTGAATCTTTTCGACCGCCGAGTGTGGCGATTTTTGGCGATGGTTGTCACGAATGGTTGGCGATGGTTGTCACGAATGGTTGGCGGACCGGACGTCGGTGCGACGCCCGCGTCCGGAACGGAAGCAAGACCCGTGCCGGTCGGACTCGGTGCCGATCGGAAAAGTTCATCGCGGAAGCCCCCTTTCCGGATCGGCACTCGGATGTGCCGCGATCGGACACCGCGTTGTGTCGCAATCGCACATGCCGATCGCACCTGCCGATCGCACATGCCGATCGCACCTGCCGATCGCACCTGCCGATCGCGAGTGTCGGGTGGGCGTGTCGGGTGGGCGTGTCGGGTGGGCGTGTCGAGCGCGCGTATCGACCGCGCAGGGGCCGGCTCGATCGGACGCTTTCGCGGACTTTTTCGACATTCGCAGAATCCTTTGGAATTCGACTTGACCCCGAGAAAAGCCTCCGCCTATCTTCCGCCCATCGTTGAGGGTTTGGCAACGAACCCGCCAACGTGAAGGTGGCCGCTCGATCGACAGTCGCGACACACGGACGTGTCAAGATTTTCGGAAACGTCGACGGTCATCTCCGGTTCGGCGGATCAATCGCAAGGAGGCGAGCGATCCTGTCGAACGGACCATCCACCGGCTCCCGGAACCGAGCGCGTCGTCCTCCGCCCCCCTAGGACACGTTCTCTCCGGGAGCTTTTTTTATGCGCCGGCATCGGCCGATTCGCCGGGACCACGATCGGCCGCGTTCGCACGCGGCTCGGGAAGAAAGCGGTACCCGGCGTCGCGGACGGTCAACACGTGCGTCGGGTTGCCGTGATCGGGCTCGATGATCTTTCGCAGCCGGGCGATGAACTGGTCGACGGCGCGGGTTTGCAGGTTCCCCGAGATCTCCCACACCTCCGACAGCAATTCGGCGCGGCTGATCACCCGTTCGGGGTTTTCGACGAAGTAACGCAGCAGCCGGAGTTCCTTCGGGGTCATCCGCACCGGGCGTCCTTGAATCGTCACCTCGTGGGTTTCGAAGTCGACGGTCACTTGGCCGAACGACGCCCTTGAGACCGATTCGCGCGTCCGCTTGGCGAGGGGCGGTCCGGAGGCGGCCCCATACGCTTGGAGCAAATTTTTGACGCGGCTGAGAAGTTCGTCCAGCTCGAACGGCTTGTTCATGTACTGGTTCGCCCCGACGTCGAACCCGCGAGCGCGGTCTTCGGCGAGCGTCCGCGCCGAGAGCATCAGGACCGGGGTTGTCAGCCCCGCCTCGCGGATCGATTCGCACACCGTGTAACCGCTCATCCCGGGGAGCATCAGGTCGAGCACGATCAGGTCGATCCCGTCGGCGGCCCCCTCGACCAACCGCAACGCGGTGGGCCCGTCTTCGACGAGCGAGACGCGATAGTTTTCTGCCTCGAGGTTGTACTTGATCCCGAGACCGAGGTGCTGTTCGTCTTCGACAACCAAAATGTGGGGACGCATAGGACTCGCCAGCGACGACGGGAAGGACGGGGGACCGGCGTCGCTGCGGAGGCCTGGCTCTCCCCCGGCTGACGCCCCCTCAATCGCAACCGGGATACCCTAACGGCTTGGGGGCGCCGGCGGAACGACCCCGGGGAGGGTCACTTCGAACACGGTCCCGCTGGCCCCGGTCCGATCATGGACCCGGATCGTCCCGCCGATCGATTTGGTGACGTTGCGGACAAGGAACAGCCCGAGCCCGGTCCCCGGCTGACTCCGCTCCAACTCGCTCCCCAAGCGTACGAAACGGCCGAACACTTTGCGGCGTTGGTTCGACGGGATCCCTTTGCCGTTGTCGACGATCGAGACGGTCACCTTATCCCCCTCGACCGGCTCGCCACGGACCGTGACCTCGGGCGGTGCCCCGCCATATTTGACGGCGTTGTCGATCAGGTTGCGAAACAAGATCTCCAACTGCACCGGCTGGCTCGACACGGTCAACGCCGGGACCTCGAGGATCACCGTCTCGGCCGGCAACTTGTAGCGGACACATGCCGCCGCGGCGCACTGGGCGAGCAGTTCGTCGAGCCGGATCGGCTGTTCTTCCGAGGGTTCGACCTCCCGCGTGATCCGGGCGGCGTCGAGCAGATGGTTGATCAGCGAGTCGAGTCGCTCGACGTCTTCCAGCATCATGCGGTGGAAATCTTGCTGCTGACGCTCGTCGACCGCTCGCCGTGTCATCGTTTGCAGGTACAGCTTCAGCGACGCGATCGGACTCTTCAGCTCATGGGTGACCGCGTCGATGAAGTTCGATTGGCGCCGGTTCAGATTCACCGCGCGGACCGTGAGGGTGAGGTACGCGATCACCCCGGCGAGCACGCCCGTGAGCAGGATCGTGCCGGTGCCGAGCATCGCCCAGAACCACGCCGAGGACCATCCCTGGCGCGGCCCCATCACGTTGCCGACGATCCACACGACCAACACCACGACCACGAGCACGATCATCACCACGCCGAGCGTGATCGGGGCCCGCAGCGATCGGCGTTCGAGCATCGTTTGCAAATTCTCCGGTCTGTGAACGATTTTTGAAGTTCTGGCGATGACGCCGTTTGCTCGGCTCGTAATAATAGGGAAGTTCCCCTTCCCCGTCTCGATGGCCGCTTTCGGAGCCGACGTTCACATGGGTGCCAGGACTCGCACGCAACGGTTCTCCGAGAGGACGCTCCGCCAGGTCCGTCTCGACTGTGACCGCGCCGTCCTCCGAGCCCGGTATTGTCCCGAACGGAGCGTGGTCACCGAGATGCAATGCATCGACGACCGACCGGAGTCGGAGGACTCGTTCGGTCACCAGTTATGGTACTTCGAGGGACACGGCGTCGATCCCCTGGAACATCGCCAGCCCCTGTTCGGAGTCGTCGAATACTCGATCGAGTTCGGGCTTCACGAATTGGTCGAAGACGGCGTGTTCGATTCGACCCACCAACGGGAACGGTTCCGGGAATTATACGAACAAGAGTTCCGCTCGCCGTCGTGGTCCCAGCCCGCCCACCGGTTGCTGTTGTTTTCCGCGATCGTGCTCGCGCTCGCGACGCTCGTGATCCAGTTGATCCGGACGTTGTCCGTGTGAGCGTTGCCGCCGCGATCGTCGAAGTCGAAGACCTCGCGAAGGTCTATCGAAGTTGGTCCGTCACCGGCCGCCGTCGGATCGAGGCGCTCGCCGGGGTTTCGTTGCGTGCCCACGCCGGCGAGGTGTTCGGGTTGCTCGGCCCCAACGGCGCCGGCAAAACGACGCTCATCAAGTCGCTGCTCGGCGTGATCCGGCCCTCCGCCGGGCACGCGTCGCTGTTCGGTCGCCCCGCCGGATCGACCGCCGCACGGCAACGGGTCGGCTACCTCCCCGAATCGCTCCGCATCGATCCTCACCATACCGCCCGCACGGCGCTTCGGTTCTACGGCCGACTCAGCCGGATGAGCGAATCGGAGATCCGTCCCCGCATCGACGAACTCCTCGAACTGGTCGGGCTCCGCGACCGCGACCGAGAATCGGTACGTCGGTTCAGCAAGGGAATGTGCCAACGCCTGGGGCTCGCCCAGGCCCTGATGCACGACCCCGACCTGCTGATCCTCGACGAGCCGACCGACGGTCTCGACCCCGTGGGGCGAAACGACGTCCGCAAGATCATCGAACGGCTCCGCGACAGCGGGAAAACGATCTTCCTCAACAGCCACATCCTGCAAGAAGTCGAGCTCGTCTGCACTCGCGTCGCGATCATGGCCGCCGGCCGCCTCCGCGGGATCGGGACCGTCGACGAACTGGCCGCCGGCAAAGTCGGACTGCCAACCCCCGGCGGCCCGCGCGGCACCGGCGATGCGGTCAACACGGGTGACTCAGCCCTGCGTCCCACCGCGGGCGGCCCGGGTCTTCAGCTAGGCGGCGGGATCGCGGATGAACCTTCCGACTCGAGTCTCGCCGCCGGCGTCTCGATCGAAGTCGACGTCGCGACCTCGACCGAGGCGATCGACGCGGGAGGCATTCGTGACGCGTTGGTCCCCTGTTTCGCACGGGCCGCTGAGTCAATCTCCGGGAACGCCGAATCCTCGAGCCGCACCGGGCCTGTCACCGGGACCGGGCCTGTCACCGGGACCGGGCCTGTCGCTGCGACCGGGCCTGTCACCGGGACCGGGCCTGTCGCCGGCACCGTCCGCTCGATCCGCGTCGACCGGATCGGCGAGTCTTCCCGCTACCGAATCCGCTGCCCGGACGCCGGCCAAGACTCCGTCGACGCCGCGGTCGACACGCTTCGCCGACTTTCAGTCTCGATCCTCGGACTCAACACCCGCCGGCCGTCGCTGGAAGAGACGTTCCTGCGTCTCGTCAGCGGTGACTCGGTCGGCACGGGCTCGGTCGACACGGGCTCGGCCGACGGTGAAACCGTCAACCGTGATTCGATGCGCGGCGAGTTTGTCCGGGGCGAAACCGCAGGCGGTGAGGTTGGCTCCGGCACGCCGGAAGGGAGCCCATGATCGGCCCCTACCTCGCGGTCATCCTCGACTCGTTCCGCGCCGCGCTCGCCTCGCGTGTGTTGTGGGTCGCGTTCTTCGCGATCTGGGTCCTGCTCGCCGCCCTCGCCCCGATCGGCTACCACGAAGAGTTCACCACGCGGTTCCGCTGGAACGACTTCGAGAACGGTACCCAGATGAAGCATCTCTTGGGGCGAGCGATCGCCGCCGAACGGGACGACGATCCGGGTGAAGGAGCGGCCCGGGAAAATGGGAACGGTGGCGGAGCGGATTTGAGCCCGGTCGCACGGATCGCCGCGCGGTTGCCCGAAGACCTCCGCCGACCGCTCCGCCGGGTCGGCGACGGGGAAGAGGTGAGAATTCCCCTCCGCGATTTTGCCGACGCGTTTAACGAACTGATCGAGGACGAGAGTTGGTACGACCGAGACGCGTGGTCGACGACGCTCCGGCTTCGTGAACTGCGGGAACTGAACGAGTTGCCGGAGGAACAACTCGACGAGTCGCTTCGTCAACGACGGGCCAGGCTTCGGATCGAGGCGGCGTTGCCCGGCGTGTTCCGTTCGCGGGCTTCGCGGTCGATCCGATTCAGCTACGCCGGGTACGACTTTCCCGCCGACGTCGCGGTGGACAAGACCCGCTTCGTGTCGTTGATCAACCAATGGGTGATGCCGACGTTGATCAACTGGCTGCTCGGGTTCGCGCTCGTCTTCCTGGGGATCTTGGTGACCGCGTCGATCATCCCCGAAATGCTCCAACCGGGCTCGCTCCATTTGCTGCTCAGCAAGCCGGTGTCACGGACGCTGCTGCTGCTTAGCAAGTTTCTTGGCGGCTGTGCGTTCGTATTTTTGTGTGTCACCCAGCTCGTGATCGGGCTGTGGCTGATCTCCGGGGTCCGCCTCGATATTTGGAACGCGCGGCTGCTGTGGTGCATTCCCGTTTCGGTATTCCTGTTTTCCGTTTTCTACAGCGTCTCCGTCGTCGCCGGGTTGAGGTGGCGGTCGTCGATCCTGTCGATCGGGATCACGTGCATCTTCGGCGCGATCTGTTTGACGGTCGGCGTGATCGGAGGGTTGTTCGACAGCCTCGTGACCCGGCCGCAAAGCTTGTCGTCGTTGACCGTCGCGGGGGACACGTTGATCGGGGCCACCCGGGGCGGCGGGTTGGTCCGCTACGATCGCGAGGCGAACGAGTGGGTCGAGTCGATCGAGAGTAACGCGATGGGGCGCGACCGTGTCTTGCCACCGGTTCGGCTCGGGGAGGACCTCGTCGTTACCGCCAACGTCTCCGGCGGACGGTTCAACCCTTACGGCAGCGGCTCGCTCGACCTGCTCACGCTCCGCCCCGGAACCGGTTGGGAACCCCAGCCCGGGGTCCGGCTCCCGCCGGCAACCACCCGCGTCGTCGCGTGCGGCGAGACGACGTTGCTCGCGGTGACCACCGGCGGGCTGCTCGCGACGACGCGCGGGCAGATCACTCGATTCGATACGGAAACCGACCGAGATGCGCTTCCGGGATCGACGACGGAGTCGCCGCCGGACGAATCGTCCACCGCCGGCGGGCGATCGTCGGAACCGCTCGGATCGTGGCTCGGTGGGCTTTGGCGGACGCCGAGCGACCCGGCGTCGCCGTTCAAGCCGATTCTCCCCGAAGCGATCGCGATCGTCGCCCCCGCGTCGATCGTCGCCACCCCGTCCGGCGACGGCGTCTTGATCGCCTCTCGCGGCCGTCTCCTCCGCTTGGCCGCACCCGACAAAAAATTGTCAACGCTCCCGGACACTTCGACGTCGCCCCCGTCGTCATCTGACACCGCCGCGACGCCGGAGGATTCTCCGTCATGGCGGATCGAAGCGGAGGCGTCGCTCCCGGGTGAACCGTCGCGCCCGTTGCACGTCGCGGCCAGCGGAGGCGTCATCCTGGTCGCCCGCGAAGACGGTCCGCTCCGTTTGTTTCGCCTCGATTCGCTCGCCCCGATTGCCGACCTTTCGCACGCCGAAGCGGAAACCGTCACCGACGTGCTCGGGCTCGGCGATTCGGGCCGCTTCGCCGTCGTCACCGGGGACGGCCGAGGCCGTATCGTCGACGCCGGTGATCCGAGCGAAGAATCGACGAACGAACAAGGCGCGACGCTCGATGCCGTCCCGGTCCGAGACTTTTCCACCCGCGAACTTCCCGTCGGTGAAATCGAGACGATGACGTTTGACGCGGCGACCGGACAGATCGTCGTGGCGCACCACGTGGACCGCGTCACCCGTGTCGATCCCGAGGAAGGCAGAGTCATCGACGAGATTTCCCCGGCGATCTCCGGATGGCGGCGAGTCGATCGCTATGTGGTCACCCCGCTCCGCACCGTGGTGCCGCAAACCGGCGAGCTCGGTCAAACGGTCACCGCGATCGTCAGCGGGAAGTCCTCCGCGTCGATCTCGGGCGGGTCGAACGACGGCGAAGAACGCATCCGTTACCGCATCGCCCGCCCCGTGCTCAGCTGTGCCGGGTTCATCGCCGTGATGTTGACGATCGGATGCGTCTACTTCTCGCGCCGCGACTTCTGATCGAACGCATCGCGTCCCCGGACCCGATCGGTCTGGCCTTTCCCCTCTCCGTTCGGGTAATTCTCGGTTTGGACCGGATGACACCGGGCGCCCGACGGATCGGGCGTCACCATCCGGGGCGGGGTTCGATTCCCCGCGCCGCGATCCCGGGCGGCGGAACTCATCCCCACTGGGCCGCGGACGCTCGCGTCACCCCGGAGCCGGTACGATGCGTCATCCGATCAGTCGACTTTTCTCGATTTTCTCCCAGGTCGCCTTCGCGAACCGACATGGCGGCCCGTCCAAGGGCGGAGCCAATCGCGGCGGGGCGTCGAACGGCGCCGATTCGCGTGGCGACGACACGGTCGTTCTCTACGCCCGGATCAACCCACGCGACCTCGAAGGGGACGATCCCGACGAATCGACACGGATTCGATCAGGTGTCTCGACACGGATTCGATCAGGCGTCTCGACACCACCGGCCGACACGACCGCCGATCCGACCCCTGACACGAACGCGAACGCCAACATTGATACGGATGCGGGGGTCGGCCGAGCGACCGCGATCGGGAATCAACAGCCGCCCCGGCCGACCGGCAGCCACCGAGAACGGTTGCTGAGCATGCGTCTCAGTCACCTGCGTCTACTCGGCCCCCGACGCCGGGAACGGCTCGAGGCCGCGGGTATCGTCACCGCCGGCGACCTGCTGATGGCCGATCTGCCCGAGATCCGTCGGCGTATGGGGGCGGACGAGCGGAAGACACGGTGGCTCGCCCGACACCGCCGCGCGATCCGGCTCGCCGCCGCCGTCCCCGGCATGATGCCACGCGACGCGTTGTTGCTAACCCACGTCCACCGCCGTAGTTTGAACGGATTGGCCGCGGAATCCCCGGCGGCCCTCCACCGCGATTTGGAACGGTTCGCGCTGAGCAGCGACGGGCAACGGCTCCTTCGGGGCCGCCCCGTCCCGAGCGTCCGCCGCGTCCGCAGTTGGATCCGAGCGTCCGCCGCGGTTGCCGGAGTCGCGGCGACCACTCCGACGCGAATCGAAAGGGCGGATCGGAATGACCGACGCACCCGACAAAGCGGGCAAACCCGCCGCCGAGTCGCCGCCGCCCCAGCCCCATTCGAGACGATGGCTCGTTGAAGGGGCGGTCGTCATCGATTACCCCGCCGACCGAGCGGTCCATTGGATGCAGCCGACCGATTCCGACAAGACGATGTTCGTAAGCCTGCGGGACGCGTCTGGGCTTCCCCACGGCGAAGGCGTCAACGTCGCGTTCGCCGACGGAACGATCCGCATTGTCAGCCGCGACACCAGTAATGCTTCCCGCCGAGCGATGGTAACGATCTTGGCGGGGGATGACCCTGGCTAAAAACTGGTCTTGGCTGATCCTCCGATTTTCGCTTTGATGCCGTTCCTCGGGACGCCCAGGATTCGAGCGGCGGGATCGGCCAATCCATGACCGAACCTCCGGTCACGTCATCCCCCCCGGCAACCACTTCGGTCTCGGCCGCGCCAGGCAACGAACCATGATTCTACCTGCGACAAACGACCGACTCGACTCGGATCAATCGCTCGATCACGAGAAGCCAGCCGACTGCCTTTTCTGTGGCGGACGCGTCGATCACGCCTACGAGCTCCGCGGCCGCCGACTCGGCCATTGTTCCCGGTGCGGAACGATCGGCGTCCTGGAAATGCCCCGGTCCGACGAGATCGCGGACTACTACCAAGGCTTCCGCTTCCAAGCCGATCCCAAGCACTACGGAGTCGTCCACAAGGAACCGATTCGTCGCTGGATGCAAGACCTCGGACTACCACCCCATGCCCGGATGCTCGACGTCGGGGGCGGGGGCGGCTTCTTCGCGAAAGCGTTCGAGGATTTCGGCTTCGGGTCCAGTACCTACATCGATCTCGACGGCCAGGCCTGCGATTTCGCCCGCTCCGAAATGGGGCTCGAATCGGTCATCTGTGACGCCGTCGAAAACATCGATCAATATCTCCACGGGCAAACCTTCGATTTCATCTATTGCCGGCACGTCATCGAACATTTGGTCGACCCGGTCAAGCTGATCCACGATTGCGCGAAGCTCCTAAGCCCCGACGGAGTGTTTGTGCTTCAATGCCCGAACGGGACTTCCAAAGAAGGGGTCCTGTTCCCTTCGTATTGGATGAAATTCCTTCGCCAAGCCCGCACCGAGAACCGCTGGAGCCGCCCCTACGCGGCCCTGTTCAGCCTATCCGATCGCTACGGCTGGGGGATCGAACCGATCCGTCACCTGTGGGCGATCTCGGGTCGAGGCATCCGAGAATCGTTCCGGGATCAAGCGGAGTATCGAGTCCGCCTTTCCACCGCGTCCTTGGCCGATTCCGTCTTCTCGCCGTATTGGCGACCGAAGGGGCTCTGGGAAAGGTTGGCGGGAACCGCGAGCCATCTGTTCGCCGGATCGGTGTTCGAAGGGATGCACTTGGTAGTCGAGATCAAACGCACAGGCGCAGGCGAGTCATGCTCAAACAACCGGTCCTAACCGAACCAGACGTCGCGACATCGGTCGAGACGGCGATCCGAAAACGCTGTTCCGTTCGCCGGTTCTCGGACGAACCGATCGACGACGCCACGCTCGAGCGGCTTGTCGAAGCGGGGATCCGTGCGCCTAGCGGGTCGAATTGGCAAAACCAACGATTCTTAGTCGTCTCCGATCCCGATGAGATCGCACGTATCGGCGAAGCCAGATTCGTGTGGCCCTACCGAAACTCGGACCCCCAACGCATCCGCCAAACTCGCCCCGCCGGCATCCTCGGTGAGGCGACGGCGTTGTTGATCGTCTTTGCCGACTCGCTCAACAACGATCGACGTGGGAATGGTGAATACCACCTCTGGGAACCGCTAGAAATTCAAAACTGCTCCGCCGCGATCGAGAACGTGCTAATCATGGCGACCGCGTTGAAGATCGCCAGCTGCTGGGTCTCGGCTTCCGACGGGATGAGCTACACGCGGATGTTCAGCGACCAATCGTGGCGAGCCGTGCTCGCGAATTACGAAATTCCCAGCTACTACAAGTTGCAGGGGATCGTGTTGCTCGGCTATCCCACGGCCGTTGACGACGAGGGATTCCCCCGCGGGGAGAAGAACCACGGCGCGACCGTTTGGCAGTCGACCGCGCGACGGCCGGTCCAAGAGTACTGCATCCGACCCCGGAGCGAACGACCGACCGGCGAGATTTGCGTCGGCCGATTCGATCGGTTCCGAATCAAATTCCTCGCCAAGGCGCTCCGCATCGCTCATCGCGTCTCCCGCTGGTGCGACAAACGGATCCATAAGCTCGAAATCGAGAAACATCTCCAGCCGTGATCGCGCTGGTGCGACCGAGACCCACCGATGCAACATCCCACGACTCTCCGACGTCCGACGACCCTCCGACGCCCGACGACTCTGCGCCGCGTTGTCGACCGAAGCAAACAGATCAGTATCGGATCGCCGGCCTATCGGGACCGCCATCTGGTCATCGATCCGGCGCGTGAAGATCTGTGTCGAGAGTGGGGATTCTTTTCGGAGGCGACCGCCGGGTCACCCCGGATCTTGATGGCCGCCGGACACGGATACGGGAACGTCGGGGACGAGGCACAATGTGGGGCCTGTATCGAGCGGTGGCGACGGGTCGCGCCCGGTTGCAAAATCACCCTCTTTTCCCCGAACCCGCCCTACACCGAGGCGTTGCACGGCCAAGCCTGCGAATGGGCGCCGCGCGTCGCATGGTATCGTGCGAATACGAACGGGCCGTACTTCAAGAACAGGACAAAGTTTCGGCTACACCATGTCGGGATCGCGACCAGGATCCTGCTTTCGGCGCGAATGCTTGCACGCGGTCTGCCGATGATGGCATGCCACCCGCGTGAGTCGCGGATCCTCAGCGTGATCCAGGACCATGACATCCTCCACATCTCCGGCGGCGGCTTCTTGACCGGGAAGACACCGAGTCGCCTGTGGGAGAATTGCCTCTTGATGCGGGTCTGTCAGATTCTTGGCGTTCCCTACATCTTGACCGGACATAACATCGGCGTCTTTCAAGATCGGGCGGACCGGATCGTCGCCCGCCGGGCGTTGGCGGGTGCGGCGTACATCGGGCTTCGAGACCGAGATCTCTCGGAGTCGGATTTGTACGATATCGGGATCCGCGGCGACCACGTGCGGTCAACCTGTGACGACGCGTTGCTGTGCGAATCCCTCTCCGAAGAGACGATCGGTCAGCGGCTGCGTACCGCTGGCGCCGATCCGCAAAAACCATGGGTCGCCGTCAACTTTCATCACTGGGGGCAAGACCCTCAAGATCGAGAGCGAAACGAGCGGCGATTCGCGGAGATCTGCGACGACATCGCGTCGCGACACCAACTGCAGCCGGTGTTTATCGCGATGACCCCGTCGGACGTCGATCCCGAACGGCGGGTCCTCGAAAAGATGAAACGGCACGGCGTGCTCATCCCGTACAGCCCCGATTACAAGGTAACGCGCGGCGTGATCGCCCATGCGCGGTTCGTTTTTACCATGAAGCACCATCCGATCGTGTTTTCGCAAGGTGAAGGGACTCCCGTCATCGCGGTCGCGTTGGACGATTATTACCTGCATAAGAACAAGGGAGCGCTCGCCAACACCGGTCACGCCGAGTTCCTCGTTTCGCGAGAATCGTTTCACTCCGACGAGCCGCCGCGCTTGGTCGATCGATTGCTGGAAAGCCGGGACACGATTTCGGAAGAAATGAGACGCTGGACCGACGAAATGAGACGACAAGAACTCGTCCCTTATCGGCAAGCTTTGCAGTTGGTCACGCACGGATGAACGGTCAGGTGTCGGCATCGGACGTGAGAGCCTATCCGGAGCGGCTTTTCGAACTGGTTGTTCCGCGATTTTAGTGGCAACTGCCCAGAACGTAGGTTTTGGAGGCATCGCTGCGATGTCCGAAGTGAGGATGCGAGCGAACGCGGACAAGCTC
>JAWLFY010000111.1:0-16959 GCA_041685355.1 Pirellulaceae bacterium
GCCGCGAATCGATCGGGAAATTCTTCAGAAGTACAACGAAGGGATCGTCTGTCTTTCGGGGTGTGTCAGCAGCGAGTTTAGTCGGGCGGTGATGCGGGGGATCGACACGGAGGAACACGAGCGGCAGGCCCGCGACATCGCCGGTTGGTTCCACAACGTGTTCGGCGATCGCTACTTCATCGAGATCATGAACAACGACGTCGCGATCCAGAAGATGCAGTTGGAGGGGGCGGTCGAGATCGCGAAGCGGATGGGGTTGCCGTTGGTGGCGACCAGCGACACGCACTATGTCGACCCCGAAGACGCCGAGGCACAGGACATCATGCTGTGCATCAACACCGGGCGTTTCCGCACCGATACGTCGCGGATGAAGATGGAGAACGACCAGTTTTTTCTCCGCAGCCCCGGGCAGATGTACGAGAAGTTTCCCGGGCTCGAGGACGCGGTCGCGAGGAGCCAGCAGATCGCCGACTCGGTCGATATCGATCTGGAACTCGGCAAACACTTTTTCCCGAAGTTCGAGTGCCCGGACCAGAAGACGCCGATCGAGTATCTGCGTGAACTCTGTATCAAGGGGCTCCGTGAGCGGTACGCGGGGGACCCCGAACGGATCGTCGACGGAGAGCTGAGCGACGAGGTGATGGCCCGGCTCGACCGGGAATTGGGGGTGATCGAGACGCTCGGCTACCCGACGTATTTCTTGATCGTGTGGGACTTCGTCGAGCACGCGCGGGGCAAGGGGATCTCGGCGACGGCCCGCGGCAGCGGCGTCGGCGCGATCGTCTGTTACGCGCTTTACCTGTCGCACGTCTGTCCGCTCCGGTACGACTTGCTGTTCGAACGGTTCCTCGACGAGAGTCGGACCGAGCCGCCCGATATCGATATCGACTTCGAGAAGGAACGCCGGATCGAAGTGATCGATTACGTCAAGGAACGTTACGGTCACGAGATGGTTTGCCAGATCGGCACCTTCGGGACACTCGCCGCGCGGGCGGCGATCAAGGACACCGGCCGCGCCCTCGGTGTTCCGCTCGCGCGGGTCAACCAGATCACCGAGATGGTCCCCGACGAGCTGAAGATCACGATCGAGAAGGCGCTGGAGAAAAGCGAGGACCTCAAGCGGGCCTACGAGGGCGACCCGGAGATCCGCGAGTTGCTCGATTTGGCCCGCCGCATCGAGGGCCTGGCGCGGAACGTCGGGACTCACGCCGCCGCGGTCGTGATCGGCGACAAGCCGCTTACCGAATACGTCCCGCTCGGACGTGTCCCCGGGAAACAAGACGTGATCACCCAGTGGTCGATGAACGACGTCGAGGCGGCCGGGCTGCTGAAGATGGACTTCCTCGGCCTCCGTAACCTGACGATCCTCAGCCGCGCCGTCCAACTGATCGAGCAAACGACCGGCCAAGCCGTCGACCCGCTGACGTTCCCGCTTGACGATCGCAAGACGTACGAACTGCTGCAGCGCGGCGAAACGAAGGGGGTGTTCCAACTCGAATCGGGAGGGATCCGCGACCTGCTCCAGCGGATGAAGCCCGACCAGTTTACCGACATCATCGCGACCGCGGCGCTGTACCGCCCGGGGCCGCTCGAGGGCGGGATGGTCGACGACTACGTCAACATCAAGCACGGCCGCCA
The DNA here is from genome assembly GCA_041685355.1 of Pirellulaceae bacterium. Taxonomy (GTDB): domain Bacteria; phylum Planctomycetota; class Planctomycetia; order Pirellulales; family Pirellulaceae; genus JAWLFY01. The sequence goes on from JAWLFY010000111.1 coordinate 1,639, forward strand.
GCAACCCGAGTACAAACATCCGGTGCTCAAGGAAGTCCTGGAAGAGACCAACTCGATCATGGTCTACCAGGAACAGGTGATGCGGATCCTCAACCGGCTCGGCAAGATCCCGCTCGCCAACGCGTACACGTGCATCAAGGCGATCAGCAAGAAGAAAGAATCGCTGATCAACGCGAATCATGAGGCGTTTATCGCGGGCGCGATCGAGAACGGGTTCGCCAAGGCGGACGCCGACGACATTTGGCAGCTGATCGTCAAGTTCGCCGGGTACGGGTTCAACAAGTCGCACAGCACCGCGTACGCGCTGGTCGCCTACCAGACGGCGTACCTCAAGGCGCACCACCCGGTCGAGTTCATGGCGGCGCTGTTGTCGAGCGACATCTCGGCGCGGAACTTCAAACGGAAGGACTCGCTCGTCGAACACATGGAGGACTGCCACCGGATGGGAATCGAGGTGATCCCGCCCGATGTCAATTCCAGCGCCGCCGACTTCTCGGTCGTCGACGGGAAAATCCACTTCGCGCTCTCGGCGATCAAGGCGTGCGGGGGATCGACCGCACTCACGATCGACGCCGAACGGAAAAAGAACGGCCCGTTCCTCGACCTCTTCGATTTCTGTGAACGGGTCGACCCCGCGGCGTGCAACCGGGCGGCGATCGAAACGCTGATCAAGGCCGGGGCGATGGACAGTTTCGGGGCGAAGCGGAGCCAGCTCGCCGCGATCGTCGAGCGGGCGATGCAGGCCGGGGCGTCGATCCAGGCCGACCGAAAATCGGGCCAAGCGAGCCTCTTCGGTGGGCTCGACGACGAACCGGAGGCGGAGACGGGAAAGTCGTCGGTGACGCTTCCCGACATGCCGGAATGGCCCGACCGGGAGAAACTGATCGCCGAGAAAGAGGTCCTCGGGTTCTACCTCGACAGCCACCCGCTGGCCGAGTTCGAGAGCAAGCTGGCGACGTTTCGCAGCCACACCATCGACCGGCTCGGCGAGCTGAAGGAACGGGCCGAGGTGGTCGTCGGCGGGATGATCAGCTCCATCAAGTTCGCCCACACCAAGAACGGCAAGCCGGGCCAGCCGACGAAGTACGCGAATTTCGATCTCGAGGACATGCAGGGGAATCTCCGCTGCATCGTGTGGCCGAAGAACTTCGTTGACTGCGGCGAACGGATCCAACCCGACGCCGTCGTGTTGGCGCGCGGCAAAGTCGATCGCCGCGGCGGAGGTGACGAGATCAACCTGGTCGTCGACGAGCTGATCCCGCTCGAAGAGATCGACGCGCGATATACGCACGGGATCCGAATCCGCATCGATGAAGCCGAACATGACTCGCAGACGCTGAACCGGATCCGCGAGATCGTTCGCGGGTATCCGGGCAACCAAGAGCTGCTGTTCACGATGCAATTAAGCCGAGGCGAAACGATCCACATGAAAGCGGATCGCTTTCGGGTCGAGATCACGCCGGAACTCCGCGGCCGTCTCGACGATCTGCTCGGCGGCGGCCACTATAAGCTGATGATGAGCAAGCCGAACCGTTAATCGGCGAACCTGTCAATCGACGAACCCGGCGAGCTCCGACGCGCAGTTCGGTGCCTGCAGCTTCGACATCGCCCGCTTCTCGATCTGTCGGATCCGCTCGCGTGTGACGTTGAATCGCCCCGCGACCTCCGCCAAGGTGCACCGGTGATGATCGCCGAGCCCGTAGCGGAGTCGAATGATCTCCCGTTCGCGTCCGCTCAGCTTCGTCTCGAGCAGATCATGCAGCCGACCGCTGAGCATCGTCATCCCGACCTCGTCGGCCGGATCGTGCGACTGATGCTGTTCCAGCACGGTCCCCAGATCGGCGTCTTCGGCCGACGGGGCGGGCTGGTCGAGACTTGTCGGAGGCTTGTTCATTAACACGATCGTCCGCGCCTGTTCGACCGACAGCCCCGCCTCGTGGGCGACTTCCTCGGCCGACGGTTCCCGTCCGAGTTCATGGACGAGACGCATGTGGAGCTCTCGCACCCGCGTCATCTCGGGGACGACGTGCGAGGGGACGCGGATCATTCGACCCTTTTCGGCGACGGCCCGGAGGATCGCCTGCCGGATCCACCACGTCGCGTAGGTGCTGAACTTGAACCCGCGGCGGTAATCGAATTTTTCGACCGCCCGCATCAGGCCCGCGTTCCCTTCCTGGACCAAATCGGTGAGGCTGAGGCCGCGATTTTGGTACTTCTTGGCGAGCGAAACCACGAGCCGCAGATTGCCCTCGGTTAGCCGTTGTTTCGAGCGTGTGTAGCGGTCATAAGCCTTCTCCATTTTCCGCATCAGCCGCTCGAAGCTGGCGGGCGTGTGCTGGACCAAATCCAGCTCGTGCCGCAACTCCTTCTTCAACGTTTCGCGGGCGCGGCCCGAGCGGGGACCGCGTCCGGGCCGAAGCTTTTCGGAAAGGTGCCGGATGCGGCGGAGGTTGGCACGAAGTTCGAACAGCCACGGCTCGAGAAATTCGATCCGAACCCCGAGCTCCTCGACCAATTTGGTCGCCCGCCGCCGCCGCCGTTGAAGCTGATCCCATGCTTGACGTTTGCGACGCATCGCCGCCCGGGGCTGGGCGACCACCTCGAAATCGGCCCGATTCGCCTCGAGGAGCGAGTCGAGCGTCGAAAGGTGGTGGGGGAGCCAGCCGAGGACCTGAGATTTTTCCCCCACCACGCCCGAATTGAGCTGGACAGTTCGGTCGAACACGACTTCCTTGTTTGCCACTCGCCGCAACAGCCCGACTGTGTCACGGAGGGCATTATCGCACGACAAAATGAAGGTCCGGAACAGTTGCCGGTTGAGCTCGACGCTCCGCGCCAAACGGATCTCCTCATCCCGAGATAGCAACGGGAACGCCGCCATCTGGCTAAGATAGAGACTGAGCCCGTCGTCGGCGTCGATCGAACCGCCACGTTTGGTGACAACGTGGTCAGCCGACCGTGCCGGCGCCTGGTTCGAATCGGTCATGAAATCGTTGGTAGCAATCATCGTCGAATCACATCAAAATAAGAATGTTGCCCGAAGTCGCCCGCCGAAATCGCACTGATGCCGGCCGGAAAGGGGCCGCCTGATAGTCGATGACCAGGCGGCGTTTCCGTCCGTCACCGGCAGGGTTTCCGTCCGTCAGCGGGTTGGGGAGGAAGTTTTCATTCCTCTCGACCGGCGGTCGCTCTGAACCGGGCCGCGAGTGCAGGGTGGGATTGCGGGGCGGGGGACGAACGCCTCGTCGGTCTCGGTGGACCGATCGAGAAGGCTCGACACCCGAGATTCTATGTACGATCACCGCGCTGGCAATGTTTCCGAAAATCCGACCGCTGTTTGGGGAAAATTGACCCATCTGTCCTCTAGACCGCTTTAACGGGGCCGGAATTAACCGAAATCCCCCAGATTTGACTCGGTCGATCCCTCCGGCCGTCCTGCGCCCAACCCGCCGATCGCCGTGCGCCCAACCCGCCGATCGCCGTGCGCCCAACCCGCCGATCGCCGTGCGCCCAACCCGCGATCGCGCTGCGCCCAACCCGCCGATCGCCGTGCGCCCAACCCGCGATCGCGCTGCGCCCAACCCGCGATCGCGCTGTGCCCAATTCGCGCGGCGTCCGGTGGCTAGCCCTCCGATTGTCACATGGCCCACGCGTCTGTCACATGGCCCCCGCGTCGCCCTCGATGAAACCGCTTCCGCCTGGTCGTCGACCGCTCACGACGTCCAAGAAGTTCGTTTTTTCGCCCGTGACCTTGGGCCTCGTCGTCGGGACCGCCGAAATTTTCTTCTGGCTCATCGGGGTTCGGCCCGTTTCGGAGACCCGGGATCCGCTGGTCGGGTTCGCCGGAAACGTCCCGCTGATGGCGGAAGCCCGCGATGCGGAAGGTCGCGACGTTGCGGGTCGCGGGATCGCTCCCGTAGCCGGGTCAGTCGTCCCACACCGCGAGCGCCGCGTCGAGCCACCGGGTGAGTCGCTCGTCATCGTCGTCATCGATCGCGGACCAGAGCGTGGAGGGTGGCGGTCCCCATGCCGGTGCCGATTCGGCCTCGCCCCCGCCCCGCAACCGCCGCGCGAATTCGTTGATCACCAGTAACGCGTCGCGGGCGGTGACCCGGTTGTCACCGCTGACGTCGTAGTAGTCGTCTTGGGGACCTCGCTCGATTCCGTTTAGGTCGACCTCGCCGGAAGACCGGCTGAGGAAATTGATGATCAGCAACGCGTCGAGCCCCGAGACGCCGCCACTGTCGTTGACATCCACGGGATCCGCGGGGTTCTGCCACGCGGGGACGTTGGCGACCCACTCGACCGAACCGATGTCGACGCTCGCGGCGATGATCCGATCGAACCCGATGCCTCGCTGGTCGTGCGCGAGCGGCACCGGCGGGTCACCGGGCACCACGGCCAACGGATCGGCTCCCGCGTCGATCGCGGGGCTCCCGTCGACCAACGTGTGGGTCAATACACCGCCCCCGTTGTCGCGCGGGATCGGGTCGAGGATCTCCTCGAGTGGAAGCACTCCGGATCCCCCGGCGTCCCCAACCCGGTTCCCCCGGATTCCGTCCTCCAGTCCGCCCGCGGAGGCCGAGTCTCCGATCAAGTTATGGCTGCTCGAGGGGTCGACGGTGCCGACCAGATCGGCGGGAACGATCGTGCCGTCGATCAGACGCCCCGTGTTTCCGGCGACGATCGTGTTTTCCAACAACGTGGCCGTTCCGGTCGCGTCGCCGGACGATCCGTCGGCGGTGTAAATCCCGCCGCCGGGAACCTCGAACTCTCCCGCGAATTCCGCAAGGACCTCCCCGAGGTTCGCCACGATCGTCGAGTTGATCACGTGGAGCGACGTCGTGGAGCCGTTCCAGATCCCGCCGCCCCGTTCGGCCCGGTTGCCCGAGACGGTGGTGTTGATCAGCGTCGCGGAGCTGCCTTCGAAGTTGTCGATCGCGCCCCCGTCAAAGTCGGCAGCGTTTTCCAGCAGGGTCGAGTCTCGAACGACCAGAACGCTGCCTTCGTAATTCGAGATCCCACCGCCGTAGCCGGCTACGTTGCCTGCGATCAAACTCCGCGAGACACTCGCCTCGGCTGATTCGAGCGAGATCGCACCGCCGGCCCCACTTTGGAACGCCGCCTGATTGCCCATGATTTCGCTGTCGGTGACGACCAGCGTCCCCCGCGACACGTGAACGCCCCCGCCCAGAAAAGCTTGATTGTCGGCGACCCTGACGCCCGAAAGCGTCAGGTTGGCGTCCTGACTACGGAGTCCGCCTCCGTCAAACTCGCTGTCGTCGCCGTCAACGCTGTCGCCGCTGAAGCTCGGGGACCCGCGCAGGGCACCGCCTCGCAACGTCAGCCCGGACAACGCGACGTCGATCGATTCGGCTTCGGTCCCTTGAACGTCAAACGCCCGCGACCCGAGGATCGGGTCGAGTTGGCTGGTCCCTAGGGAATCGAAGCGTGCCGCCGCGTCGCCGAAGCCGATCGGCGAGCCGTCGTGGTTGAATTCGTCCAGGGAAAACGGGATCACGCCGGTGCCGTCGGTCGCGACCATCAACTCGTCCCAGAGGTCGGCGCGTTCTTCATCGATCAACGATGTTAAACGCATCCGGCTCGGGTCCGACTCGGGCGAAACGGTGGTCGGTGGCGATCCCGGTGTGACCTCGAGCCGCACCTCCAGCAGTTCCCCGGACGCGAACGGTTGCCCGCCGATCGAGACGACCACACCCGACTCATCGTCGCCGTCCGGTGTGTAGATCTGGTTCGCCACGCCGTCGGAAACCCCGTCGTCGAACGAGGAGAGCGTCGCCACCTCGACGGGGTTCGCCGGGTCGTCGCTCCCGAAGGTGAAATCCAACCCGCCTTGGAAGATCGCCTCGCCGACCAGCGGCAGATCGGACGCGGTGCTGAGCGTGCCCCGCCCGTACCGCAAGATCGTGAACGGGGCGTCGGCCGGGTTCGGGCTGCCGAACAGTCTCAGGTCGGGCGACAAGTCGCTCGCGATCACGGTGAAGTCGAATTCGAATTCCGGAGAAGCGACGACTTCTTCGCTGGGCCCGGCGTCGATCACGAGTTGGTCGCGTCCGGGGCCTTCGATCCGCATGTCGGCACGGATCTCCAGCTGACGGGGGATCTCCATCACCGAGATCGACTCTCCAAACAACGCCGCGTCAAACTCGATCCGCACGTCGTCGCCGAACGGGGTCTCGCCCGACACGCTCGTCTGCTCGGAGAGCGTCAACTCGCGTCCGAACGCCTGTTGGGCTTCGCCACCGGCGTTCGCCAGTTCGATCGCTTCTCGAAGCGAGAGCGCGTCATCGGCGGCGACCACATCGTCGAGCGTGGTGACGGTCAGCGACACGCCGGTCAACAGGTCGCGTCGCTCAAGCCGTTCACCGGCGAGACGGCGGCGACGAAAATCGACACGGCGTTCCCGTGCCGGCAACGATTTCCGCGTTCTTGCGGGGTGGCGATTCGGTCGAAACGGAAACATCGGGATGGCTTCCACGGGGGGAATGAAAAGGCTGACTCGTCACCGCCGCACCGCGAACGAGCGCAGACGGTCGACGAAGCGAACGCGGACAGTCGACGAAGCGTGGGCGGCGTCCTTGAGGCGAGAGAACCACGCCTGGTCGGGCCGTCAGTAAACCACCCTAGCGGGCGGCGTTTCTCGAGTCAATCGATTGCGGCGGATGGCGAGAATGGGTCGGGAAGTCGGGTCGCGACGTCGGTGACGGTGGCGACGTCGGCGACCGATCCGTTCCCGCGGACCTGACAAATCAGGCCGGCCGTGGCGGTGGCGAAACGGACCGCACGTGACATCGACTCGCCGGTCGCCAATCGGGCGATCAGGGCTCCGCAGAACACGTCGCCCGCGCCGTTGGTGTCGATCGCTTCGACTCGTGCCGCGATCGCGGTCTTCGTGTCGGGATGCGGAAAGTGGGCCAACTCGACGACATGGTCGACGACGACCGAGCCGACTCCCAGCACCGCTGCGCCGAATTTCGACACCGGTTCGGTACTCATTCGGGCTCCCCGATTACGGCCGTCGGAACGCATCGCTTGACGCGATCGCCTCGATCAGGGCTCGCATCGGATACTCGTCATCCGCGACCGAGGCGACGATGTCGTCGACCGAGTGGCGATCGGACGGTTCGACCCGCCGTCCCAAAGCGTAGGTGAGCAACCGCTCGGTGAGCGTCCTGGCGAAGAATTCGTGTCGCTCGGCCAAGATCCGTTTCAACCCGGCCACCCCGTCGAACGATCGGCCGCTCGGCATCGTTCCCGACGTCTCGATCGGCGTCTTATTGGGGTATTGATCGCGGACGCGGCCGATCGGGTCGAACGCTTCCAACGCGAATCCCAGCGGGTCGATCTTGCGATGACATTCGTTACACGCGGCGGAGGTGCGGTGTTTCTCCAACAGGTCACGGATCGACGTCGCGCCGCGAACGTCGGGGTCGATCGCCGGGACGTCGTCCGGCGGCGGTGGGGTCGGCGTGCCGAGGATGTTCTCGAGCATCCACACGCCGCGGATGATCGGTGACGTCTCGATCCCGTTGGCTGTGACGGTCAAGACGCTCGCGTGTCCGAGCAACCCGCCCCGCTCGGGATCGTCGAACGCGACGCGGCGGAACCGATGTCCCTCCTCGGGCGGCACCTCGTCGGCGACCCCATACAACTTCGCCAAATCCCGATTGAGGAACGAGTAGTCGGCACGCAGCAGGTCGAGCGCCGACAGGTCTTCGTCGATCAGGTGCCGAACGAAGAGCTGCGTCTCGCGTTTCATGTCATGTTCGAGTCCGTCCGCATAGTACGCCTCGAAACGGTTCCGGTCGGGCGGCATCTCCCCGAGCGTCCTCAAGTTCAACCAGCTGTCGAGGAAGCCTTCGAGAAACGCTTCCGAACGCTCGTCGGTGAGCATCCGACGGACCTCCTCGCGGACGACCGACGGATCAAGGATCTCGCCCGAATCGGCGAGCGCCATCAACCGCTCGTCTGGCATCGTCGCCCACAGAAAGTAAGACAGCCGCGACGCGATCGCGTGGGGCGACAGCCGCCGCGGGACGTCCGTCGTCCCATCGTCCGAACGGACCGTGATGTCCTGATCCGAACCGATCACGGCGTCGGCGGGCTGGACGTACAGGAACGCCGGGGAGCAAAGCGCCGCCTTCAACCCGTCTTGGAGCGCCTCGATCGGTTCGTGTCCCTGCTCGATGCGGACGTCGACCAACGCGTTGATCCGTCCGATCTCGTCCTCGGTCGGGGGCCGACGGTAGGCACGGCGCAGGAACCGCGCCAGCACCTCCCGCGTGCGGCTCCGCTCGAACGGTTCCTCGCCGAGCACCGCTTGCCGGGACCGCGAGACGCCACCGGCATCGATCGGGCCGCGGATCTCGACTTCGTGAATGCGAATGTGGGGCAGTTTACCGTCTTTGATCAACGCGATCCGTTCGCGAAAAATTCCTTTCGCGTCGCGGGAACGCTTGGGCAACGTGTCGCGATACTGACGCATCACGCGGCCGTACGTGGGACGGACTTCGACCATTCCGTTTTGGAAGGTGAACCGGGGAGAGAAACCCTGGTCGAGCGGGACTTCGAACGTGTACCACTTCGGTTCCCCGTCATCGATCGGCGTCTCGGCGAGCAGCGGCTGGATCGGCTGCATCGTGTGGGGTTCGCTGAGCGACAGATCGCCGGGGACGATTCCTAACCGGAACGGCTCGTCGAGGTCGATCTTGAGGATCGATTCGTCGTACGGCGTGTCGCGGTTCACCGCGTGAGCGCGGACGCGGATCTCGTAGATCCCGTCCAACGGGACCCCCTCGGCGAACTCTTTAAGCGGTCCATACGCCCCTTCCGGTCGCTCCGCCTCGGGGCAGTCGTAAAGACACATGTAGCGGAAATCGAACGCTTCCTTGTGGCCGGCTCGCAGCTCGGGTTGTTGATCGAAGTTTCCTCGAAAGGTCCACGTCTTCGGCTCGACCGGCTCATCCCGGGCGAACGCCTTCTCGACGATCGCGTCGGCCGCTACGAGATACTGCTCGAGCAGGTAGCCGGAGGTGACGAGGGTGTCGCCGATGTTATCGAAATGCTCGGCCGTGTTGTCGCGGGGGAACCGCGAGGTCGGGTCGAACATCGACATCTCCATGTCGAACAGGTCGCGGATCGTGTTGACATATTCGCGGTGATTGAGACGGCGGAGCACCGTCCGCCGACCGGTGCTATCCCGGTCGGCCCGCGCCGCGGTCAACGCTTCGGTGAGCAAGGCGATGATCTCGCCCCGCTTCGCCTCCGATGGCGGATCAACCTCGGGAGGCGGCATGTCGCCAAGGGTCAACTGGTCGATCGCGTCTTGCATGTCGAACATCGCGTCGTTGTCCAGGTTGCCGATATCGAGCGAGTCGAAACGGCGATCCCCCTTTTGTGTCTCGGGCCCATGACAGTCGACACAGTAAGCCTGGAGGAACATGGCCACGCGATCGCCGGCCGGGGTCGGCCGGATCTCGTCCGCCACCGCCGGCGGGACGCAGCAGCACGCAGGCACCAACGTGGCCAGCAGCAGGCAACCACGTCGCAGGCGGGACACGATGAGCGGCCGGGCGACATCGGAATTCATGGGCGCGGACGTGTTCAAACCGTTTCCAGTCCCCGAAGCGTCCCGTCGGCGGTCGCGAAGCGATCGGTTTCGACCCCGAACTGCTGCAGCATCGTGAGGAACAAGTTGCACAACGGCGGGTGATGGGCCTTCCCGGAATCGAACGCCAAGTGTTGACCGTGCCGGAACGGACCGCCGGCCAACACGACGGGCAAATTCGTGTTGGTGTGCGAGTTGGCGTTCCCCATCCCGCTGCCGAACAGCACCATCGTGCTGTCGAGCAGACTCGACCCCTCGTCGTCGGTGGTCCGGAGCTTCTCCAAGAACCTCGCGAACTGCTTGACTTGGTAGGTCTCGATGTCGATCAACGCGTCGATGCTCGCTTGGACCTGGCCGTGGTGGGAAAGGGCGTGGTACCCCGAGTTGTACCCGAACGGGCGGGCTTCAAAGTCGCCTCCGAGTTCGAGCGTCGCGATCCGTGTCGAGTCGGTCTCGAGCGCGATCGCCATCAAGTCGTACAGCAGCGGCAGGTCGTCGACCATGTTCGAGTCTTTCGGCTCGTCCATCGGCGGTTCGGGTTTCGGCACGTCGACCCACTGCTTGGCCAGTTCGAGACGCCTCTCGACGTCGCGGATCGAGCTGAAGTACTCGTCGAGCTTCTGACGGTCGCGGGCGTTGACCCGCTTGCCGAGCGATTTCGCGTCGCCGTGAACCGCGTCCAAGATCGATCCACGGAGACGGAAGCGGTCGTCGGCCTGGCGTTGTTCTTCCTCGCTTTCGCCGACGAACAGCTTTCGGAACAGATCCCGAGGTCCGGTGATCGGTGGCACTCGCGTGCCGCTCCGCGTCCAAGACATTTGGCAACCGCCGTGAATCCCCGTCTCCGACCCGACGGTCAACGAGGGAAAACGGGTCGCCCCGCCGACCGTTTCCGCTGCCCGCTGATCGATCGTGATGTTCCCCTCCGGCATCGATTTGGCGTCAACGCTGCGAACCCCGGACAGGAACGCGTGGATCCCGAAGTGACCCCCTTTGACGCCGTGGTCGAGTCCCGAGATGACCGTCATCCGATCGCGGTGCGATCCGAGCGGTTCCATCGTCGTCGCGAGCGTATAGTCTTTCCCCGTCCCGTCGGGCCAAAACGCTTCGGGGTAAAATCCGAGCATGTTGCCGATGCACACCATCCGCCGTGGACGCGACGGGTTCGCCTCCGCACGGGCCGATTTCGGGTCGGACTCGAGCGCCGGAAGCGCGAGCGTCACCCCGGCGGCCTTGAGTAAAGAACGGCGTCGAAGCGGGGAGGGTCGTGGCGAGGACGTGTTCGGCATCGTGCAATCCTTGTTGGGACGTCGGTCGTTCGCCAGCGTATCAAATCTCGGGCATCCCGCGGTGAAAATCGCGTCAATGACCTGTTCGGCGAGGAGCGGAACCGATAACCAATCAACCCACGAAGACCTGAAACCTCCCGTCGCGAGCCGAAGTTTTGAGCCGAATTTCCGAGCGTGTCCGCTTCGAAAGCCACACCAATCATTCGCTGGCAGGGATCATCGACCGCCCGTCGCAGGGGGTGCCCCGCGCGGTCGTGGTGTTCAGCCACTGTTTCACGTGCGGCAAAGACCTGAAGACGATCGTTCGAATTTCGCGGGTGCTCGCCTCACACGGGATCGCCGTGTTGCGATTCGACATGGCGGGGATCGGGGAGAGTGGCGGCGATTTCTCCGCGAGCAACTTTCACACGAATCAACTCGATTTACGGGCGGCGATCGCGTTTGCCGCCGAGCGGGTCGGGCCGGTGACCGGACTCGTCGGCCACAGCTTCGGCGGTGCGGCGTCGCTCGCGATCGCCGGGGATTCCCCGCCCCCCGCGCTCTCCGCGGTGGTCACCGTCGCGGCCCCCAGCGACACGACGCACCTGGCGGCGCTGCTCGATCGGATGAACCCGGAAATCGCCCGCGCCGGCCACGGACGTGTCACCATCGGCGCCCGCGACTGGACGGTCCGGCGGGAGACGCTCGATGACTTTCGCGAACAAGATCTGCCCGGGCGAATCGCCAAGGTCGCCGTCCCGACGTTGATCTTCCATTCGCCCGCCGACGACACGGTCGCCTTCGATCACGCGTTGCGGATCCAATCCTTGATTCAAGGTTCCGAGCGGGACGGCACGGCGAGCCTGGTCACGCTCCCCGGCGCCGATCACTTGATGATCGGTGACCAACGTGACGTCGGGTTCGTCGCAGAGACCACCGCCGCGTTTTTGCTCCGCTATGCGGCGAGCGGTTGACCGGAAGTACTCGTAGGCCGCTACAAGGAGCCAAGGCGACGCAGTCGCGGCATCCGGTTGACGCGTCGATGGGCGAGGACGTCCAGCGCTTTCGTGCCGAACTGCGGAACCGGACGGCTTGCTACTGGTTGACCTGGCCTTTGATCGTTCGCTGGGCGACTTCCCAGGCGTCGGCGAGATGCTCGTGATAAGCGTCAGGCGAAAGCAGCACGGCGGCGGCCTCGGGGGTCGAATCGAACTCCAGCAGCCACCCCTCGCCGTACGGGTCGGCGTTGATCAACGACGGGTCGTCGAGCGTGGCGTTGTTGATCGCGGCGAGCGAACCGGCGAACGGGGCGTACAGGTCACTCTCCGCTTTCTTGCTCTCGATCGAGCCGAGGTTCGCTCGTGCCGCGACCGGTTGGCCCGGGTCGACGAGCCAATCGAGGAAGTAGACGTCTTGCAGCAGCCGTACCGCGTACGCCGTCAGCCCACACCGCCATCGCCCCGGCGAGGACTCGGACGCCCACATGTGGTTGGTGGCGTAACGACGATCCTTGGGGAAACGGGCTTCGAACTCGCCCATCGCGAACACGAACCAGCCGTCGCTCACGTGTAGCGAACCCCTTGGTGTTCCGGTTCGAAGAACGCCGGCAGCAGCGAATCGGCACGCAGCAATCCCTCGCGGGTCAAACGGATCTGGTCCTCACCGACCTCGAGAAGTCCGTCGTTCTCGTGCTGGTCCCAGACGCTCTTCCAATGGGCGACGATGTCGACGCCGAACTTGTCGACGAAGTAGTCGCGGTCGAGGTAGCCCCGTTTGAGCAGCAGGACCATCTCGCGGATCAGCTTCTGGTGCGGCGACGGCAGATAGCCGCGTCCCAGTGGCAACTCGCCCCCTTCGATCGCGCCGAGATACTGCTCGAGTTCGGGAAGGTTTTGGTAATGAACGCCGCTGGCGTGGCCGAAGCTCGCGATCCCGGTCGCCAGCAGGTCAGCGCCCCGCCACAAGTTGTCTCGATAGGAGAAGTTCACCTTCGTCGGATCTTTCACCACGGTGTAGGCGCTGCTCACGCTGTAACCGGCTGCGATGAATTCGCTAAAGGCGTAATCGACCCACGCCCGTTTGGTTTCCCAGTCGGCGACGGGGCTTTCGACTTGGTTGCCCAGGATGTCTTTGCTGTAGACGGTATTGAACGGCAGTTCCATTTGGTAGATCGTCAGACTCTCGGGAGAGAACTCGAGCGCCTTACGGACGTTGTCCCGCCAATTGTCCCACGTTTCGCCGACCATCCCGGCGATCAGGTCGATGTTGACGTTGGGAAAGTCGGCGGCGGTGATCCAGTCCCAGGCGGTATACACCTGTTTCGAGAGGTGGGCCCGGCCGTTTTCCTCGAGGATCGAATCGGTGAAGTTTTCCACACCGAGGCTGAGGCGGGTGACGCCCATCTCCTCGCGGAGCGTCTTCACCTTCGTTTCGCTCATCGTCCCCGGTTCACATTCGAACGTGACTTCCTCCGCCCCGTCCCAGGTGATGTGTTCGCGGAGTCGGCCGGCCAACTTGGCGAGCTGCTTGGGCGACAGAAAGCTCGGGGTGCCGCCGCCGAAGTAGACGAACCGGAACGGACGGTCTCCCATGATCGCCAAGCGGCTGACCATCGAGATCTCGTTGCACAGCGCGTCGACGTACCGCTGGACTTCCGGCGCTTTGACGTCCGTGAACACCTTGAAATAACAGAACTTGCACCGTTTGCGGCAGAACGGAATGTGCAGATACAGCCCCAGCGGGGTCGATTCGGTCGGCGCGGCGTCGAGTGCCGCCCGGACCTCGGGGAGCGCTTCCTTGTTCCACTGGCTATACGGCGGGTAGTTCGAAATGAAATAGCTGCCGACTTCCGTCTTTTTCTTGCTGGGAGCAGAGCTCATGGGCAGGTCCGGTGAGGAGCGTTCGGGCGGGATCGTTCGTCGGGATGACGCGGTAGCAGCTCCCTTTAATTCTACGGGGATTTTGAGCCAAAACAACACTGGCCCCCGTCTCCCCCGGCTTTGCGGGGGAGAGGGGAGCCAGGATCAAAAACAAGACTGGCTGGCTCGACGATTCGACCGAACGCCGCGGGTTGAATGCGGACGCGCGAGCCCAGCCGATGGATGGCTCTGGGGATTGCTTGATCGCTGAGCGCGATCCTAGGAGCCGCTTCCGAAACATCGGACGATGCCTCGAGAATCGCCGAGGATCAGCCGTTGCCCGGCGATCGCGGGGGCGGCCAGGAACGAACCGCGGATCTCGTATTGCCATCGCTGCTCGCCGGTTTCGAGTGCCAGGCGGAGCAGGCGGCCGTCGGTAGCGGCGATCCAAACGTCGTCGCCCGCGATGACCGGGGGCGCGTCGGCGCGTCGCCGAAGGGTGTGACGCCAGATCCGCTCCCCGGTTTCCAGCGAGATCGCGTCGACCTGCTTTCCGCGGCTGCTGACGACCATCCGGTCTCCCGAGACCGCCCCGCTCGATTGGTACTCCTGGACCCGTTCGGCGTCGACGTGTTCCCACACCGCTTCGCCCGTTTTCCAATTGAACGCGTAGATGACCCCGTCCATCGTGGGAAGGAACGCCCGATCACCGACGATGTTTGGGGTGCTCCCCGTCGGCCCCCCCAACGGCAAACGGTCCCCGGCCGCCTTGCCCTCGTTCAGGTCGACGATGTGGAGTGCCCCGTCGCAGCCGCCAAGCAAGGTGCGGTCGCCGGCGATCGCGGGGCTACAACGGATCTGGTCGTCGGTTTGGTACGTCCAGACGACTTCGCCGTCCGATTCCCGAAAGCAATAGAGTCGACCGTCGCGGCTGGTGATCAGCACATTCCCGCCGAAGAACCCGGCCGACCCGTCGATCTCGCCGTCGGTCGTTTGCTTCCATCGCGTTTCGCCCGACTTCGCGTCGACCGCGTAGACGTTCCCTTCGACATCGCCGATCACGAGCAACCCGTCGTGAAGCGCCGGCGAGGCGAGAAACCCGGTCTCGAAGTCTCGTTCCCAAATCGGGGAGCCGTCGGTCAAACGGGCCGCGTACAGTTTGCCCATCACGTCGGCGAAATGGACGAGCCCCTGGTCGACGACCGGGGTCGACTCGACCGCTTCGTCCGCCTCGATCTCCCATACGACCTCCAGCGATTCCGGCAACTTGGTCTCCGTCGCGCCGGTGAACTGGGCGTCGCCGTGGGGAAGTGTCCAACGGTCCTCGGCCGCGATCATCCCGTTAAGAGCGGGCGTTAGCAGGCAGATCCCGACGAAAATGAGGCGGCTGGATATCATGGAGCGGTTCTCTTTTCACGCGGAGTGATCTCGTTCGGCGGGGTGATCCGCCCGAACAGGACAGTTTGACGGCTGGAGTGCGATTCGACGAATCGGATTCGCGTCGCGGGGAGGGGATCGGATTCGCGTCGCGGGGGGGATCCGGTTCGCGTCGCGGGAGTCGGTTACC
>JAWLFY010000261.1:0-4111 GCA_041685355.1 Pirellulaceae bacterium
GGTGATGACGCCGATGTCACTTCGGGAGCAAGTCGGCGGGGGGAACCTGTTTCCCGAACGGCGTCCGGTTCACGTCGGTGGTGGCTTTGTGAGGTTTCCGGTCGATCTCGATACGGCGTACGGCGGGAGTGCGAATCGTCCGGCTTGGACTCAGTTCGACGACGCGTTCGCCGGTCGCGTGATCACGTTCCGAGGTGGGCCGCTCGCGATGGAGTCGTTCCGGGTGTTGCGGTCGACCGGTTCGCGGGCTGGGGGGGCGCCCGAGTTCGTCAACGTCGATTCGTTCTTTATTGAGCTCGACCCGTCGATGGTCGTGACGCTCGGCAACGGCGAGACGGTCGCGATCAACCAGTTGACCTCGAGCACCGATCCCCATGCGGTGGCGGCCTTGTTCTATTCCCCCGGCGGCAACGGGATCTACGGTACGGCTGACGACGACGACGGGATCGGTGGTCCCGGTAACTATGGTGAAGCGGGTTATCCCGTCGCAGGGCCGCCGCAGACCGATGACCAGCCATACGATTTCGTGATCAACCCGGCCCCGCAGAACTCGCCTGGGATCGGGTTGGAGGCGACGGGCCGATTGACGGCATCACGCAACGTCGCGGGGGTGAACATCGATCTTCCGGCCAGCTTTTTCCCGAACGTTTCGGACGGAACGAAACGGACCCTCGGCGGCGATTACGACGAGGCGTACGACGCGCCGGATTATTTCAACTGGTTCCTCGCCGGCCGGGTTCGAGTTCCCGGCGCGAGTGGGGTGTTTCAAGACCGGATCATCCCATCCTTTCACCGCCCGTCGGTGTTGAATTACCTGATCAATACGAAGGACTGGTCGAACTCGCCGACGACGGACGAGGTGCGAGGGGTTGCTCAAGCACTCAGTCAAGCGACATTCCGCCCGTTGCCGTTCGCCAACCAGCATCCGGGGTTTTCAGGTGGTAGCGCCGATTTCGCGCTATCGACGCCGTTTCAGTTACCGGTAGCCGGGAACAACGCGAACGACCCTCTGATCGCGAGACTCGATCGGCTTTTTGACGCGGTGATTCGTGGGGGCAATTACCCGGCGAGCGACCCACGGTTTGGCAACCCGTGGGACGTCGACAACGACGGGGACGGGATCCCCGACAGCATTTGGGTGGACATCGGGTTGCCGTTGATCACGTCGCCGGAGGGGAAGTTGCTGCGGCCGTTGATCGCGCCGATGATCGAGGACACCGGCGGGAAGTTGAATTTGAACGCGCACGGGGGTTATGCGCAGGTGCGCGGTGACTACTCGAATCGCCCGAACCAAGCTTGGGCGGGGACGACTCAGAACGAGCCGGCCACGGTGGCTCGTGGGCTTGGGTTTGGGCCGGCGGAGATCGTGTTGCCGAGTCGCGGATTGACCGGACCGGTCAACGCGGACGGCTCGGCGATTCTCGACGCGGAGCTCCTGCCGCTACTCCGGCAGCGGAGCCGATGGGGGAGTCGCCCCGAGCCGGCCGCTACGGAGGGGAATCCGGTCGCCGGGACGCAAGTTAACGACGCACTCGACGCGTTGCGGACGGCGGATCGCCGTCGAACGCATACCGCGGCGGGGGGCGTCGGGTTTTCGTCGGACCCACACGGCCGGGGCGGGGTTGGCGTCGGACGGACTGGGCAACTGTTGGCGTCGGTATCGGGGACGGAGTTGCAAACGGAGGATCTTCCCAACGCGGTGCGGACGATCGACGAGTCGATCAACGACCCGTACGAGTTCGACCCGACGGGCGAGCTCGACGGGGACAGCGCTTACTTGTTTGACGAGTTGGAGGCGGTGCTTCGCGACAACAGTTGGGACAACGATTTGTTGCCGACGCGGCTTCGCAGCCTGCTGCGGAATTCGCTCAACGACAAGGCGGAACTGGCGCGGATGCTGACGACGCTCAGCACCAGCTTTGATAATCCCAGCGCGGTGCCCCCGGTCGGGATGCAAGGTGGGGCGCGAAACCGTCAAACGATCTATACGAACAACGGTTTGGGTCCGGCCCAGATCGCCCAAGTGTTGCTGCACCGGCTCCGGCTCGACACGGTTCCTCAAGGGGCGTCGCCCCCATCGAATCCGACGCAGGATCGGTCGTCGGAAACCGCCGCCCAGTACCGAAACCGGTTGCGGGGTGAGAACGAACGATGGGTCGGGATCGTCGCCCCGGAATTGAGGCAAGGGCGGAAGATCGATGTGAACCGTCCGTTCGGCAACGGGATCGACGACGTTGACAACAACAATAACGGGAACGGGGTGATCGACGAGCCGGCCGAATTCGGCAACGGGCGGGACGACAACGGCAACGGGTTAGTCGACGAGGCGGTTGAGTTCTACGCGGCGCTTCCGGTCGGGGCGGCCGTGCCGTGGAACGACGACGCCTATCCGCAGGCGACGAGCGGGAATCTGGGGACGGCGGTCCGGAACGAGTTCGAATATGACCCCAACCAGCCTCCCGACTACAACTTCGGGCGACGTGACCTGGACCTGTCGGCTTCGGGACGCGAGCTATTGGCTCGGCATTTGTATGTTTTGATGATGTCGCTGATGTCGCAGATCGACGAGACGACGGGTGAGCGATACGAGTTGCCGGTGGTCGACGATTCGGTGGTGCCTGACCGTCAGCTTTATAACGCTCGACGGATCGCGCAGTGGGCGGTCAACGTGGTCGATTACCGCGACCAAGATTCGATCATGACGCGATTCATCTACGACCCGAATCCGCTTGACGGTTGGGACTTGGCGATCGATACGACAGGGAACGGGGCACCGAATCTCGGGACGGGGCGGTTTGACCAGACGCAAGCCGGGGCGGACCCGTTCCCGGCGGAGGCGAGCCCGGTGGTGTGGGGCGTCGAGTCGCCGGAGTTGTTGTTTAGCGAAGGGCACGCGTTCCACGACGTCCGGGTTCGCGACACGAATTTGGAAGGGGGCGGCGGCGGGTCGAGGAAGGACCCGGACGATCCGATGGCGGATGACGACACCGACCAGGTTCGCATCCCGCAAGGCTCTCTGTTTCTAGAGCTGTATTGCAACCGGGCGTGGCCGAACGGGGACATGCCGCATCTGCAAGGCGTTCCGCAAGAACTTTACCGGTTGAACTCGGACAACGAGTTTGAGCTCCGTCTCGACACCTTGGCGCCAGCCGCCCCGGGGGCGAACGCGGGTGCTCCGGTGTGGCGGATCGCGATCAGCGAGCCTCACTACCAGGGTTCGCCGAACCAAGACTTGAACCCGAGACTGCTTCGGCAGGGGTACCCCGACACCTATTCGTTTGATCCGGAGCGTCCGCTCGAAGTTGACGACGGAAGCGGGATCGCTGACACGCCTTTGGAGTATGACCGGATCGTAGTGTTCAACCATGTCGGGACGGCGGCCGCGGCGAACAACTTGGCGGCGGCGATGTCGCCCCCGGCGGCCTCGGGTCGGCAAACGATTCAGGGAAATCAGCTGTTCTTTGCCCACAACGGAGACAATGCACATCTGAATGGCGATCGGGGCGTGCGGCCGGGACAATACCTTGGGCTCGGACCACGAACCGTGACGAACTTCGGCTCACAGGTCTTTCCGGACGGTTCGCCGCCGGTCGGGGTCAGCCCGATCCGGTTTGCGTTGGACACGAACGACCCGAGCGAGGGATTCATCCAGTTCGGACGTGGAAACAACAATCGAATCACCCCGAGCACCGCGGCGACTGGCCCGATTTCGCCGTCGGTCGGGATGGTGATTAAGACGTTCCGTCCCGACATGTGGGCGGCGGACGTGTTTGAGAACGGTCGCGTCGGTTTGAACGTTTCCGAACCGTTACCGCGAACGCCCGGCTATTATCCCGAGCCGCTTGAGCAGTACGACGGCGGAACCGAGTACACGATCCGCGACGCGTACGTCGACTTTTCGGACACAGCGGCGACGAGCCCACGTGACGAGCCGCAAGACATCGCGGTCGCGTCGCCGATCGGTGAGCTCTCGGTGGTGAAGGGAACCGTTCCCGAGCCGTTTATCGGGTTGGAACGGGACTACTGCTCGGCGTTTTTGCAGCGGCTCGCGGACCCGTTGAAACCGTTCGATGTCGTCAACAACCCGTATGTCACGGTCGACTGGTTGACG
>JAWLFY010000262.1:0-4090 GCA_041685355.1 Pirellulaceae bacterium
TGGTGGTGATCGCCATCATCGGTGTGCTGGTCGGGTTGCTACTCCCGGCGGTTCAGCAAGCTCGCGAAGCGGCCCGTCGGATGGAGTGCTCGAACAACCTGAAGCAACTCGGTTTGGCGCTTCACAATCATCACGACACGTTCAACAAGTTCCCGCCGGCGTCGCACAACCTGCAGGCAAGAAACAACCTCAACGGCGGCCAGCAATGGAGCCGAATGGGCTACGCGACCTTCCTGCTGCCGTTCATCGAGCAGCAGACGTTGCACGAGCAAGCCTTCCTGTTCCACGCGGGCGGGGGCGTGCCGTGGAACTTCGGCTCGGTCGGCTCCGCTCCCGACATCGTGCAATCCCCTTACGCTCAGAAAATCGCGGCGTTTCGTTGCCCGTCCGACTCCGAGCGACGGGGTGACGTCGATAACGGATCGATCAACTACGTCGCCAACCGTGGCGATGTCTATCTCGATACCGGCAACTGGGAATGGCGGGGCATGTTCAGCAACGGCGAGCGGGGCGAATGCAGCTTTTCCTCGCTGAAGGACGGTTCGACCAACACGATCATGGTTTCGGAAATTGTCGTCGGCAACGGGACCGGCAATCCGTTAACCGACCAAGTGCGATCGGGCGTTGCCGACAGCATCGGCGAGTTTACCGCCGGCGCCCACGGCGCCCCGGCGGCGTGCATGGCCGTCGTCGGCCCCAACAACACGTTGGCGAATGCCGCCAGCACCTACGGCGGCGGCTGGCAACCCGGTTCACGCTGGGGCGACGCCGCCAACGTCTACACCGGCTTCTTCACCATCATTCCTCCGAACGGCCCGACCTGCAGCCCGGGCAACGTCGAGCACCAGTCGAAACAGCCGCCGAGCAGTTACCACACCGGCGGTGTCAACGCCGTGATGGGCGACGGTTCGGTGAGGTTCATCACCGAGTCGATCGACACCGGTGACCTGACCCAAAATCCCCCGAATCCGCCCGGTAACGCTCGTACCTACAACGGCCCTTCGTTGTGGGGCGTTTGGGGTGCGATGGGCTCGGCCAACGGTGGCGAGTCCTACGACTCCCTGTAATCCCTGTAACGGTTTGATTCCCGCTGGTCATCTAATCTCTACCGCCGACGTTTCGAATGGAGCGTTGGCGTCCGTGTTCCGCGTCTTTTCCATGATTGGGGATATCTGTGTACAAAATTCGTATTGGCGTCGTCGCCCTCTTGGCGTTGGGCGTGTTGAGCGTCTTGGGTTGTGGCTCCGGTCCCGGCGATTTGAACCCCGTCAGCGGCAAGGTGACGCTTGACGGCGAGCCTTTGGCGGGCGCCACCGTCAGCTTTTCGCCTGTATCCGATGACAGCGGGCGTCCCGCGGTCGGTACGACGAACGAGCAAGGCGTCTATGAGTTGACCGACATGCGATTCAGTCAAGCCGGCCCCGGAGTCGCGCCGGGAGAATACCAGGTGACGATCAGCAAGACCTCCGTGGCCGAACAGTCGTACCCCGAGGAGGACGACCCGAACTACGGTGACCTTCCTGACCCCACCGGTACCGGGTCGTCGGCGGTCAAATCGTTGGTGCCCGAGAAGTATGGCGACCGATCGTCGTCCGGGTTGACGGCCACCGTCGAGTCGGGCTCGAACGAGAACGTCGACTTCGAATTGACAAGCAACGGCTGAGACCGATTTCACGCTCCCGGGTCGAGATCGAACGCTCGCGGGTTTTCCCGCGAGCGTCTCGGTGGGGCGTCAAATTTGACAGTCGGAAGAGGGGATTCTGAAGCGGCGGACCTGAACGGGGGAACAGAAGTCGCTATATTGGACTTCGGTTCGAATCTCTTTCACCCGCGCCCTTATTCTGACGCGACGCTCGGCCATGGATGCGATCACCCGAGACCTGACCGACCCCCAACGCGAGGCGGTTCGCCACGTCGACGGGCCGATGTTGATTCTCGCGGGCCCCGGCAGCGGCAAGACGCGCGTGATCACGCACCGGATCGCCCACCTGTTAGGCCAGGGGATCCCGGAATGGCAGATCGCGGCGTTGACCTTCACGAACAAGGCGGCGTCGGAGATGCGGGAGCGGGTGCAGACGCTCGCCCCGGGCCGCGCGGTGTGGCTGGGGACGTTTCACCGTTTTTGCGCGTACCTGCTGCGGCGTTACGCGCCGATGGTCGGGCTCCGCGAAAACTATTCGATCTACGATACCCAAGACATGAAGTCCGCGATGAAGCGGGCGATCGAGGCGTCGGGGGTGTCGACCGATTTCGCCTCGCGGGACGAAATCGCGACCGCGATTAGCCGGCTGAAAAATCGCCTCGTCACCCCGTCAATGCTGGAAGGGATGGCGTTGACCGCCGAAGAATCGGTCGCCGCCCGCGTCTATCCGGTGTATCGCAAGCAGTTGTTGGCGGCCAACGCGGTCGACTTCGACGACCTGTTGTTGCACGTCGCGATGTTGCTCCGGGAACACCCGGAGGTCCGTCGCGAGCTCGACGCCCGATTCCGGTACATCATGGTCGACGAGTACCAAGACACGAATCTGGCGCAGTACGCGATCGTGCGGGCGTTGTCGATCGACCACCCGAACCTGGCCGTCACCGGCGACCCGGACCAATCGATCTACGGGTGGCGGGGCGCCGACCTGAACAACATTCTCGATTTCGAAAAGGATTACCCGTCGGTTCATACGGTTCGTTTGGAGCAGAATTACCGCAGCACGCCAAACGTTTTGCGGGTCGCCGACCGGCTGATCCGGCACAACCGACGCCGCAAGGCGAAGGGGCTGTTTACCGAGAACGACGAGGGGGATCCCGTCGTCGTGCGGGTATACGACGACGGTCATGACGAGGCGGACCGGATCGTCGAGTCGATCGTCGACGCGATCGAGAACGACGGGGCGCGGCCACGCGAGTTCGCGATCTTTTGCCGAGTGAACTACCTGACGCGGTCGCTCGAACATGCCTTTCGGCGGTTCGGGTTGAGATATCAGATCGTCAACGGATTGGAGTTCTATCAGCGCAAGGAAGTCAAGGATGTGCTGTCGTACTTGCACCTGATCAACAACCCGGATCACGACGTCGCGTTCGAACGGGTCGTCAACACGCCGCCGCGGGGGATCGGCGCGAAGACGATGCAGCGGTTGCGTGCCCACGCCGACCGTCGCGGATGTTCGCTGTTGGAAGCGGCCCGCGAGGCCGAACAGATCGACGGGCTGGGGAAACGGCCGGCGTCGTTTTTGCGGCGTTTCGTCTCGCTCTATGACTTGCTGGCCGCCAAGGCGACCTCCTCGGTGGAGGACATCGTGAAAACGGTGATTCACGAATCGGGCTACGAGGAGTACCTGGAACGGCTCGCCGACACCAGCGACGACGTCGACCGCGCGGGCAACGTTTCCGAGTTGATCACCGCGGCGGTCGAGTTCGACCGTCAATTCCCGGAAGACGGTTCGCTCGAGCTGTACCTCGAGCAAACTTCGTTGGTCGCCGACACCGACGCGTTCGACGGTTCCGACGACCACGTCACGATGATGACGCTGCACGCGGCGAAGGGGCTGGAGTTTCCCCGCGTGTTCATCATTGCCGTCGAAGACGAGACGCTCCCCCATTTCCGCTCGAAGCACAGCGAACATCAGATCGAGGAAGAGCGCCGTTTGCTGTTCGTCGGGATCACCCGAGCGATGCGAACGCTGCAGCTCAGTTTTTGCAAGCGTCGCGCCAACCGTGGCCAGTCATTTCCGGCGATCCCCAGCCCGTTCTTGAACGAGTTGCCGCGGGAAGATATCCGGTTCATCGATCCGACGTCGGACTGGCCGGCCGGTCCAGAGGACGAATGTTTTCAGGACGACGGCGGGTACCCCGACGCGTGGGATCTCGATCCGGACGAAGGCGAGAGTCAGCCGGGGGACGGCGGCGGCGATCTGGTTCGCGAACTGACACACCCTGCAGCGGCCGACGCGGAGGAGGAGTTCATCACCGCGGCGGGGGCTCGTCCCGGACGGGAGGATCACCAACCAAGGGGTGATGCCCGAGCCAGCTCGAGGCAGTACGCCGCGCGAGCCAGTGCGCAAGCCTCCAGCTCACAGGGGGCCAGCTCACAGGGGGCCAG
>JAWLFY010000263.1:0-4088 GCA_041685355.1 Pirellulaceae bacterium
GACGCGTTGATTTGGGGGACGGCGGGGGCGTTAGCGGTGGGGATTTTTGCCCGGGATTGGCGCGGCCCGATCATCGCCGGGTTTCGCACGTCGGCGGCCGGTGGGATTCCGCTCATTGCGGCGGCGGCGTGCGTGGGGATCGTGATCGGACTGGTCTCGCGGACGGGGATCGGGACGGGTTTGCCTCAGGCGATCATCCCGCTGGCCGGGAACAGTTTGTTCTTGGCGTTACTCGCGATCATGGGTTGTTCGATCGTGCTGGGGATGGGGTTGCCTTCGGCGGTCTCTTATTTGTTGCTTGCGACGATCATCGGGCCGGTGTTTGCAGACCCGAACCTTGGGGTACCGATTTTGGCGGCGCACCTATTCATTTTTTACTTTGGGATGATGGCGATGGTGACGCCGCCAGTCGCGTTAGCCGCTTACGCGACGGCGTCGATCGCCGGCAGCGGGGTGATGCAAACGGGGATCGCCGCGTTCCGGTTCGCGTTGGTCGGGTTCACACTGCCGTACATGTTCGTTTATCGGCCGGCGTTGTTGTTGATGTCGGCGGACGGGGGATCGGCGTCGGTGTTGGCGGTGGTTTGGGCGGTGACCGCGGCGGTGCTTGGAATTTTGGCGCTCGCGGCCGCGATGTCGGGTTATCTCTTCCGTCCGTTGGGTTGGTTTGGCCGGGGGGTGCTTTACGTGGCGGCGGCATCGGCGTTGTTCCCTGACCGTTTCGAGTGGGACGGTCAGCGTTTTCCGATACTCGACGTGACCGGCTTGGTGTTGCTGGCGGTCGTGATGGTCGTGAACGGTTGGCGGGGGAAGGAACGCGTCGAGTGACCCAGGGCGACGCGATCGGCGGCGGTCGTCGCGAAATCGCTTGCCCTAGGCTGATCTCTGATGCCGCTTCGCGGGCGGGGACGACTGGCCGGCCACGGCCAACCCCTCGCCGCACACGGTGAAGACGCCGTCGGCGAACCGTCGCAGGTGGAAAAGAAAAACCCCCTGGGCTAAACCCAGGAGGTTTTGATGGAGGCTCGGCTTGATGTGTTTGACGGGGTTGCCAGCGATCAAGCTTGGGTAATGCTGCGACGGCGGCGGATACGGACGGCGACGAAGCCGACGGCAGCCAGGCCGAGAGCCAAGCCGGCGGCGGGCTCGGGAACGGCGGTGGGAGGGCCGGCGGAGGCGGACATCAGTTGTCCGCGGATTTCGCCGTTCGGAAAATCGGCCGTGTGGACGTTGATGTAGGTGATGTCGGCGAGGAGGGCATCCACCGTTTGGTCATCGACAGCGATCCCCGATCCGGAGTAGACGAACCCGAACGAGTTGAAATCGGTTCGGGTGGTGTTGCCCGAAGCGCCGAGGTCGTTGAGAACCATGCCGTTCGTCGTCGGGCCCCCGAGGTGGATGTGAACCGGGGAAAACGGGCCCACATCGACCAAACTCGCCGGGTCCATGTTGAAGACACTGAGGTTGACGCTGTAAGTGTTCGCGTCGGTGTCGAGGGTCAAGATCGCTGACCCGGTGGCAGGCGAGCTATTAGAGGGGTTCTGGTTGGCACCGTTCAGGTTGGCGGAGAAGTTGACCAACGCTGCTTCCGCGGGGACACCCACGGCAGCGGCAAGGATCAAGCCGAGGAAAAGTCGCATGGAACGCTCCGAACGGGAGATTGGGTAATGAAAGGGGAAAGGCAAGGCGGTGCTTGAGGATGCCATTCGGCGTGGGAACTTAGCAGTTCCGACTGACCACTGTAATCGCGATTATCCGTTCGCCAAGGGAATTCGCGGGCAGCAGCGGCGTTTTTGACGGGGGGAGGCGGGATGGCAGGCTGGGTTAGGTTTACCGGTTTTGAACGGATTACGCGAGAAACCGGGTGGCGTGAGCTGTTCGGCCCGGGGGTTCGTGCGGGCGGGAGAATTCCCCAAGTTAGTGAGTGAGCCGGGTGGCGAGCCCAAGTGTCCGATGGAGGCGTGTCCCCGGGTTGGGCGTATTGGCGGGTCGGATTCGTGCGTCCGTGTGGGTCCCGATTTGGCATTCGTCCGGGCCCGGTTTGAGCTTTCGTGTGGGGCGACGCATAATCGGGGTCGTCTTGTGTTCCCCCTTTGATTCCTGGAGTCGATCGATGAAGTGTTCGTTCAAGTTGGTATCGCTCGTTTTTGCCGTTGCTTCGGTCGTCTCGAGCGGGTGGTTGGTCGACGCCGCCGCGGAGGAACTGGCATCTCAGGTGCCTGACGAGCCGCGGGAGATGCGAGCGATCTTCAACGGGAAGGATCTGACGGGTTGGGACGGGGATGACCGGCTTTGGGGCGTCGAGGACGGGGCGATTCGTGGCGAGACGACGGAGGAGACACCGGCGAAGGGGAACACGTTTTTGATTTGGCAGGGAGGCAAGCCGAAGGATTTCGATTTGCGGATGTCGTTTCGCTGTAACGCGGCGAACAACTCGGGGATTCAGTACCGGTCGCGTCACATCACCGAGGGGAACCCGCGAAACGCGTGGGTGGTTCGGGGGTACCAGCACGAGATCCGGAACGAGGAAGATTTTCCGAACGTGCCGGGTTTCATTTATGACGAGGGGGGATCACGAAAGCGGATCTGTTTGGTTGGGGAGCAGGCCGTTTGGGAGGCAGACGGGAAGCGAGTGGTCCGCGACGATTTGATTGACCAGGAGGGGTTCAAGGAGCTGATGCGGGTCGACGAGTGGAACGACGTCGCGATCATCGCGGAGGGGAACCGGATTCGGCACTATCTGAACGGCCGGCTGATTCTTGATTTTACCGACGAGCACCCGGAACTGGCGTTGGGGGCTGGAGTGATTGCCCTTCAGCTTCATGCTGGCAAGCCGATGTGGGCGGAGTTCAAGGACGTTCGGATCGCGGTTCGCGACTGAAAGCCTATTCGGAGAAGAGGGTCGAGCGGATTTCTTCGTCGAGTGATTTTCGTTCGGCCATGGCGTCTCGGAAGGCGTCTTGGTCGAGCGAGTGGAGGGTAACGTCGGTGGCGGCATCGACGTTAGCGTTTCGCGGTTCGCCGGTGATCAGAGCGGCTTCGCCGAAGAAGTCACCGGGTCCGAGGTTGGCGATCGATTCCCCTTCGCGGCGTCCGACGTTGAGTCGTCCTTGTTCGACGACGTAGAACCGGTCGCCGGGGTCGCCGAGGCGGATCACGCGATGTCCGGCGGGGTAGGTTTCTCGGCGGGTGCGGCTGGCGAGTTCGGTGAGGGTACTGATCGCGATCCCGTGGAAGATGCTGCAGTGGGTGAGGAGTTCGCCGACGCGTGCGGTTTCGTCGGGTCGCGTGTCGCGGGCGATCCGGCCGAAGTCCATTTTGACGATTCGGTCGGCGACGTCGAGGATTCGGTTGTCGTGGGTGACGATCACGATCGCGGTACCGCGTTGTCGCGCGTGCTCTTGAAACAGGCTGACGACGCGGCGTCCCGATTCTTCGTCGAGCGCGGCGGTAGGTTCGTCGGCGAGGAGGATTTCGGGATGATGCACCAATCCTCGGGCGACGGCGACGCGTTGTTTTTGGCCGCCGGAAAGTTTGCCGGGCAGGTAGTGGGCGCGGTCATCGAGTCCGACGGCATTGAGGACTTCGAGGCAGCGGGCGTCTTGGATCCGGCGTGAACTGGCGTCGGGTTGGAGTTCGAGCGCCATGCGGACGTTTTGAAGGGCGGTGAGGGAGGCGAACAGGTTATGGGCTTGGAAGATGAATCCGAGTCGGCGGCGGAGTCGAACGATCTCGGCGGGGGTGGATTGGTGGAGCGGTTGGCCGAGGACCCAAAGTTCGCCTTGTTGAACGCGACGGAGGGTGCCGATCAGGGTGAGCAGGGTCGTTTTCCCTGAACCGCTTTGCCCGGTCATGATCACGATTTCGCCGGGTCGGACGGAGAGGCGATTATCGAACAGGACTTGCTTGCGGGCTTCCCCGTCGCCGAAGTGGTGTTGGACGTCACGGACTTCGATCGCCACCGGGTTTGGTCTCGGTTCGGGTTGCCCGGGTTGTTCAGGGGTGGCCGGCACGGCGGGGATCTGGACGTTCATGGGGAGGGCATTCTAATGGGGACGCCGCTCGGGTTCCGATACACTGGCGAGGCA
>JAWLFY010000264.1:0-4063 GCA_041685355.1 Pirellulaceae bacterium
CTGGAATCGGCCCACGAGGCGTTGACCGTGCTCCGTCGCGAAGGAGAGCCCGATCCCGGCCCCGGATCGGGCACCGAAACCGACATCAATGACCACCTCGGGCGGTCGATCGAGGAAGCCGACGCGGTGTGGCCCGGGGCGACGGATCGAGAATTCGAAACCCCTGAGCCATCGAATCCCGCGGACGTGGGCGTCGCGGACGGAAGCGTCGGGCACGGGGACGCCGGGCACGGGGACGCCGGGCACGGGGGCGCCCGGCACGGGGGTCGGGCCGGCGAACCGCCGGGTGAGGATCCCCCGGGTGGCTGGCAATCCCCGAGTCGGTTTCGCACAGATGACGACGAGCCGTTTGCGGCGGCGGCCGAGCCAGAGGCATGGACGGAACCGACCGCGTCCGTGACCGAACCGGAGCCCGAGGATGACTCCATCGAGGCGTACATGAACCGGCTGTTGCAGCGGGTTCAAGGCCCTTCTTTTCAGACGGGACCGGTTCAGACGGGACCGGTTCAGGCGGGACCGGTTCAGGCGGGAGCGGCGATCGGGGCGGCCGGGTCGAGCACGACGGAAACGGGGGCTGCGGAGATCTCGTCGACGGAGCCGGCCGTCGAATCCGAGCCGTTGTCACGATCGACGATGACCGAGCCGAACGAATGCGGGGACGAGTCGACGGGCGGCACCACGACGAGTGAGGTGCTGACGAGCGAGGTGCTGACGAGAGGCGGCGTGGAGGTGGGTACGAGTGTCCCCGAACCGCCGCCGGTCCCCCGATCGCATCCGCCGGAGAAAGGCGACAAGATCGAGGCGCTCCGCGATTTGGCGAACGAATCGGCGCACTCGGCGATCTCCCGCAGCGCCCGGGTTCAAACCCGGGACTCGCAATTGCGGGGATTGGCCAAGCTCGGGGCGGCGGCGATCGCGGCGTTGTCGGGGGTCGCGGCTTGGTGGTGGATTCATGGGCCGGTCCGGTTTTTGGGGGTCACCGCGTCAGTGATCGTCACGGCTTTTTTTCTGTATGAGGCCGTGTCGTTGATCCGCGACGCTCGCCGCCGCGTCGCGTTACTCGAAGCCGGACGGTTCGACCTGTTGATCAACAGCCACACCAAGGCGTCGTACCCTTCGCACAACCCGGATCGCCAATCGCTCGCCGATCCGCCGGCCGGCGACACCGACCTCCGGGGCGACGCCGACCCCAAGGGGGACGCTGACGTTGGCGGGGATTCGGACGTCGATGGGGCTGGCGACCTCGATCGGGGAGGCCTCGACAGCGGTCGTGATCCGGCGTAGAAGGGGGACCGCGTCAACGGTTTCGACCACCGGTCGGGACCCTGTCGCGAGAAGCTACCTGCCTGATCGCGTCCCGTCGGGAGACCACCCCTTGAACCTCCGCGTCCGTCGGCTCACCGTCGTCCTTTGGTTGACCATCGGCACCCTGCCCGCCTTTGCCCATCCGGGCCACGGGGATGGCGGGAGCGGTCCGAAGCATTACTTGACCGAACCGGTTCATGCGGTCGCTTGGTGGGGAACGGTGGCGGTCGCTTCGGGGGCGGTTTTGGGGTGGGCGTTTCGTCCCGGACGCCCACGGTCGGGTGACGGTTCGCCGCGGAGCTAGGGTCCGCCGCGACGCTTGCGAGCGATTCGCCGCCCAGGCTGCCCCCTCGGACTGGGCTCACCAATCGGACTGGGCTCACCAATCGGACTGGGCCGCCAGGATCTTTCGCGCCTCGTCACGTGCGGCTTGCCATTTTCCCGATTCGGCCTGGCGAACCAGGCCCGACAGCAGATCGGCTTCTTCGGACGTGATTTTTCCCTCGGCGTTGGCCACGGCGATCAGCGAATCCGCCTTGTCGAGCTGTTCCGCGTCTCGGCGTTCGAACACTTGATCGAGCGAAGTGACCAACTCGTAGGCGTCCGGCCCCACCTCGGGCCGGCCGCACGCGACGACGAGAACCGGCACCGCGAGCCACGCGAGCGAGCGGATCCGAAACCTGTGCCTCGGTTGACCGGTCGGGGTCAGTCCCTGCGGATCGTGCTGCCGGAACGGTCTCATGGAATGATCCCGACTCATGGGATGATCCCGACCGTTTCGCCACCCCGGATGCTCGACATCGCCGCGAAGACTTCGCGTTCGATCGAGTCACTGAGGAACCGGACCGACGCGTCACCGAGCAGCACGTTTGCCCCGCCGAGGTGCTCCGATTGCATCTGTCCGACGTGGAGAGTGGGGAAGTTCGGGGGGTGAATGATCGGGTTGCCGAACGCGTCGACTTCCCCTTCGGAAGGTCCGGAATGGACGAACACGAGCGTTGCGGCCGACTCCGGCCCGTTGACCGGCGTGGCGAATTTCGGATGGACGAACGCCCCCGGGACGACACCTGGCCACGCCTTGTCGCTGAGTCGCGAGGTGTGTTCGCCGGCGAGGACCGTGTTCGAGAGGCCGTCTTGGACGTCGCGAAATCGCGTCCGCGAGTTGCGGAAGAACGGGCCGTCGGCGACACGGCTGACGTCGCCCCCGAGTCCGCCGGCGGGACCCGAGGTCTCACCCCACGCCTCCGCTCGGCCGTGACTGGCCACGTAGTGCGTGCGGCCGAGTCGGACCGGGCTGCCCCGCTTTGTCAGCGGGGCGTCGGCCCCGTCGACGACCGTGAACGGATCGTCGCCGCCGGTGACCGACGGACAGAGGTACGCCGTGAGGGTCGTTTCGCGGGCGGGCGCCACACGGGGGTCCCAAACCGGGCTCCCGAAGTCGATCGCCTCGTACAGGGCGGGCTGTTCGAGTTGCGGGAGGATCGCTGCGGACCAGGCCCAACCCGAGCGGGCGTCCCACGTCACCGGGTCGTAATCTTCGGCGTCGAGCGAGGTGATCTGGGCGTATCGCTCGAAGCTTTGGTAGCCCGCCGGTAGTTGCCCGAAGGCCGACTCGTAGTTGTGCAACGCGAGCCCGATCTGTTTCAGATTGTTCGAACAGGACATCCGGCGTGACGCCTCCCGGGCCGCCTGAACCGCCGGCAACAACAGCCCGACGAGGACGCCGATCACGGCGATCACGACCAACAACTCGACCAGCGTGAACGCGGGGTTGGCGCGGCGTCCCGACGTTCTCATTCGATCGGTCACCCTCACCCGAGCGGTCACCGGCGGACGACCGGGAAGGGGACGCGGGAGCGACCGGTGGCGGAGATCTCGGCGGGAACGGCCTTTCATCACGGGCAACCTCGGACGAGCACAAAAAAAGTAGCCAATGCTACATCACGGCTCGAATGTAGCCTTTGCTACATCCCTGTCAAGGCCGCGACACCGTTGTCCGCGATGCCGACCGGCGTGCGAAACGGGCCGCGACGAGAGTCCGGCGGAATCGTCAACCCTGGCCGTCGGGCGAACGCCCTCGACATGCACCACAGTTGCATTTGCAGGATTCTTGTGCAAGGATATCCTCGGTCGGACACGTCCGGTCCTGCCGGGATCGGGGACGAGCACGCGAGGAACCCGTCATGAACGCACCGCTTCGCTCCACCCCCGGCGAGCGATCCGGAACCCGACCCCGAACCGGAACCCGCTCCGATCTACTCGGGGTCGCGTTGGCGATCGGCTGCGCGGTGCACTGCGTCACCGTCCCGGTGATCCTCGCGGCGGCGCCGCTGGTCCGCGGGTTGGGGTCGGGCGGCCACGAGCGGGGGCTCACCAACGGGGGGTGGATTGCCGGCCCCTGGTTTCACCAGTTGATGGCGGTGGCGTGCTGCGGGGTGATCGCCCCCACACTCGTCCGGTCCATCAGGGGTGGCAGCGCGACCTCGATCGCATGGCTCGCGGGGGCCGGAGTTTCGTTGCTGTTGGTGTCGGCTTTCGTCGTGCCCGACCCGTGTTGCGAGCCCGAGGCGTCGACGACTGCGGGAGCCGTGTCGCCGGTGGGGACGCTGTTCGAACCGTCAACGTGCAGGCTGGCGATTGGGGACAGCGGGTTCCGCCGGTTGATGGCGATCCAGCCGCTACTGACCCCGCTCGGTGGCGTCCTGTTGGCCGCCGCCCATCTGATGAATTTAGACCGCTGCCGCCGGCCGACTCAGCG